>NZ_JBXENX010000002.1:0-469144 GCF_059383895.1 Paenibacillus sp. J22P59 | reverse complement strand
GTATGTTTGCTCAACAAACTCAATTATTCGTTTGCTTCACAAACATTAGGCATTAGCTTACGAAGTATGTTTGCTCGTCAAACTCAAATATTCGTTTGCTTCACAAACATTTTAGGAGGCGTACAGTTTGAACAACACGATGAAAAAAAGGATAATAACGGCAACACTTTCGGCGGCTTTATTGCTCGGTTCTGTTCCGCTATCAGTCCCCGCCGCTATGGCTGCACAATCGGCAATAGTTGAATCAGGCGTGAACTTCCGTACCGCTCCATCATCATCCTCTTCGGTTATTCGTATGCTGAAAAAGGGAGAAAAAATATCGATTATCGAGAAGGTCAATTCCTACTGGTACAAAGCAGCCGATTCTTCTGGAAAAACAGGATACCTGTCCACTTCGTCTTCTTACCTTCAGCTGCTCGGCTCCGATTCTAATTCAGGCAGTAACGGAAGCGCGAACGCAGTTGTGAAAGCTTCGGTATCTTTCCGAACAGGTCCATCTACCTCGGCAGCAAGAATACGCTATATGAGCTCAGGCGAGCAAGTTGTGATCCTAGCCAAGACGAACAGCGCCTGGTATCAGATACAGGATTCTAATGGCCAGATCGGTTATGTGAGCACGCAAGCTAAATATATTACGGTTACTGGCTCAATTCCTGGAGGGAGCGGCTCTGGAGGCAATGGCAATGGCTCAGGCGGAGAGACGACAGCTCCGATTGGCGGGCAGATCGAAAAAGTGATTTCAGCAGGATTGGGCTATTTGGGAACTCCCTATGAATATGGCTCAAATCGAAATACAACAACGACATTCGATTGCTCGGATTTCGTGCGGCAGGCTTTTATGGATGGGGTGGGGCTCAAGCTTCCCGCTGATTCCCGTGGACAAGGCAGCTATGTGAAGAATAAGGGTAATGCCCAGTCCAACTGGAGAGAGCTAAAGCGCGGTGATATTATGTTCTTTATGTCTTATAAAGGGACAAGCGCTTCCTCCTATTCAGGCATCAATAAGGCAACTGCCAAGATAACACATGATGGGATTTACTTGGGAGATGGGAAGGTTCTTCATACCTATTCCAAAGAGAGCGGCGGCGTAACGATTAGTAATATTGCAGGAACCCACTGGGAGCATCGTTTCCTATTCGGTGGCAGCGCTTTGTAATAATAAAAAAAAGTCCTTAGACTATGCAGACAGAATGGTCTGATGTCTAAGGACTTCTTTCCTTTAATGCTGCTTCCGCAGTGCTTCAAGGAATTTGTTGGCTGTCATCTTCGGAGATCCAGCATTTATCCGGAAGATTTCGTCGCTTCCTGGCTTGTTAATGCCGGGGCGAGTGGTGAAGAATAAGGATACACCGGCTTCTTTTTGAATCTTCTTGACGGTACTGTTGAATGCCCCGAATGGGAAGGCAATCATCTGCCGATCATTGTTCAGCTCTTCTTTGAGCCTTGTTTCAATTAGATTAGTGTCCTTGGTAAGGCGAGCGATATATTCATCCTTCGTCTCAATCCGCTTCTTATCCTTCAAGTAAATACGATTAGTGAGCAGAGGGCCTTTTTTGCTGCCATCCTTATTCAGCGGGGCATAATTATGGCTATCGTAAGTATGGCTGTAGAAGCTGTGTCCTTCTGATTTCAGCTTTCTCATCGTGTCCCAGGTCAAGTGCTTTGTTCTGACGTTATTCTTATCCGAGCTGGCACCGATGATGAAGTGGGTAGCTACCATGTCATACTTCTTCATAATGGGAACGGCATATTCATTGAAGCTTTCATAGCCGTCATCAAATGTAATGACAACTGCATTATCAGGTACTTTACCCTTCTTCTGCATGAAATCCGCAAATTGTTCTATGCTGATCACATTATAACCGTTGTCCTTTAGTAGCTTCATATGAGTGCCGAATCGAGCTGGCGAGATAGTTGCTCCGCTTTCCTTAGCATCAATATGATGATACATCAGAACGATCGCTTTGTTTTTGTAATAAGTGGAGGATGCTCTCAATTGGCTGGAAGAAGCCGGCCAAACGATTACAATGGCAAGAACAAGAATTGCGGCAATAGCTTTCATTTTCATACAGTACAATACCTCTCCATCATGTAATTTGATTTATGCTTCGAACTGCTTCTCTCGTGCTGGCTGTGGAGCTTGACGCTTCTTCGGTTTCGGAAGATTACCGAATACGATCCAATTGAATGGAATGAATCGGGCGAAGATAGTTACGACAATCCAAGAGCCGACTAGAGCTAGCAGAAATCCTCCTAAGTACCAAGCATGGTACAGCCATGATGTGCCTGTAGTAAGCGGGTACTGTCGATAGATTAACAAGAAGAACGGATGAATTAAATAAATGCCGAAGGATAGTGCCCCTAATCTGGCAAGCAGCTGCGGCAGCTTGAGCGGCAGTTTGCGATAAAGCACAAAAGCTAGCTGCAAGAGAACGAGTGCGGTCAGCAAAGCATGTATGTTCCAGACCAAATCCATAAATGTCGTATTATACGTATTTAGCTTCAGGCGAATTTGATAGTAAATGTAGACATGATACAGGCCAGCACAGAGCCAGAGCGCCCACAGGCTGATCCAGGTGACGACCCGGAGCTTGCTTGCATTGTCTTTGCTCATAATAATCCAAGCCTTCAGCTTCGGATAGTAGATTCCTAGAGCTGCGCCTAGCAAATAATAAGAGAAATAGGAGAGAGCCCAGCTTCCTCTGTTAGGAACAGGTGTCTCCAGCACGTATTTATTGGTAAGAAAGAACGCCCATTGCAGAATTAATCCGGCAGGTATCGTCCATTTGACGAGAGTTGGGAATCTCTTCAGCAACCACAGGAAGAGCGGGAATAAAAGATAGAATTGAATGCTGATATAAACAAAGTACAAATGAGTATACGCTTTGCCTGTTAATAGCTTTGAGAAAAAGCTATCTAAGGTAGCAGTCAATGAACGATCTGGATAATAGGTGAAGTGAAGTACGGTAAAATAAAAAATCGAGAAGACAACATATGGAATTATAATATACAATATTCGTTTCTTATAGAAGCTGCCTATCAATTTATTATCTAGCGGCCGTGTATAGTAGTTGTAGAATAGAACAAAGCTGCTTAGAAAAATAAAGCTTGTTGTGCCAATTTTCATAAAAATATTAAAAAAGTTATATAAGAAAAAGAAATTCGAATCTACCATATTAACAGTTGCAAATGAAGTAGAGTGAACCGTTAGAACGCCGATAATTGCCATCGCCCTTACCAGTTGCAGCTCAGGAATGTTTTCTCTTTTCTGTAATAAGGCGTTAGCCATTCGTAAGACATCCTTCCTAGCGTATTATACTAGCAACCTTGCTATTATAGTATAAAGGTCCTCCTTGCACAATATGAATAAACCCCCGCAATATAAACTAAATCTTGAAAAAAAGCGCTTGAATTTCCGCGCGATTACTCGCGCGGCTGTCTTCTTGCTACTCCGCTTTGTACAGCGGCTGCTATTACCCGGCGGCGCACTTCTTCTACGACGCGAGTATTGAATACACTAGGGATAATATAGATAGGGCTTAGTTCATCTTCACTAATGACAGAAGCAATAGCTTCTGCCGCAGCAAGCTTCATAGCTTCATTGATCGTTACAGCCCGGCTGTCAAGCGCCCCTCGGAATATACCGGGAAAACAAAGGACATTATTAATTTGGTTCGGGTAATCAGATCGTCCGGTCGCAAATACCGATACAAGGTCCTCAACGAGCTCGGGGCGGATTTCCGGCTCAGGATTAGCCATTGCAAATACAATCGGATTAGAAGCCATAGATTCGACATGGGCTCTTGTAAGGATACCCCCTGCGGATACCCCGATAAATACATCAGCATTTACTAAAGCCTCAGCAAGGCCGCCGCTCTGTCTGGACGGATTGGTATGCTCGGCATACCATTGCCACATTTCGTTATCGTAGTGACTGTCAGCAGTAAGGATACCCTCTCGATCGACGCCGACAATATGCTGGGCACCTCCAGCAAGAAGCATTTTGGTACAGGCAGTTCCTGCAGCACCGATACCACATATGACGATACGTGTATCAGAAAGGTTGCGGTTCGTAAGCTTAAGTGCGTTCAATAGGCCAGCGTACAACACGACTGCTGTTCCATGCTGATCGTCATGAAACACAGGGATGTCCAGCTCCTCACGCAGTCTGCGTTCAATCTCGAAGCAACGCGGAGCAGAAATATCCTCCAGATTGATGCCTCCGAAGGCTGGTGCCAAATGCTTTACTGCTGCAATAATTTGTTCGGTATCTTGGGTATCCAGACATACAGGAAAGGCATCAACCTCAGCAAATTGCTTGAACAGCATAGCCTTGCCCTCCATGACCGGCATTGCCGCGTAAGGGCCAATATTGCCAAGCCCCAGCACAGCGCTGCCATCCGATACGACAGCTACCGTATTGCGTTTGATCGTTAAGGTATAAGCTTTGGAAGGATCTTCTTGAATAGCTTGGCAGACCCTTGCTACATCGGGCGTGTATACCCGAGAGAGATCGTCACGGTTCTGAATGGGTGTTTTTGGTTGTATTGTTATTTTGCCACCCAAATGGAGGAGGAAGGTGCGGTCGGATATGTGCTGGAGACGAATGCCTTCAATGGCATTTAAGGATTCCGACAGGCGATCTGCTGCGCCTGCCTCGGAAATTTTGACTGTCAAATCACGAACGCTCCGGTGCTTATCGGTATGTATGACGTCGATGGCAATGATATCGCCGCCTGCAAGATCAATAGCAGTAGCCGCTTTGCCGAATTGTGCGATGCTTGTATCAATCTCTAGCCGCAGGATGATGGTCTTTCCTTCCATTCTCCGTTCCTTCATCGTGATCCGCTCCCTCAATTTTAGTGTAGTACTTTTAGTATAACTATCTCCTGATTGGCTCTGTACTATGCGGTGACAAAAACGCCGTCACTGCAAGAGGCGCAGAACGGCGTTAGGACAAGTCATCGGGTCATATTGTTGATTGCGCTGGGTCATCAATTTGTCGCGATATTCGCAGGAGTTTCTAGGTTCTTGAATCAAAGTCATCCATTTGTCCACGGTAGCGGTCGACTCCAGCATTTCACCGAAGCCATTCTGAATGAAGTATTCACAGTTTTCTTCTTCTTGGCCTGGAATTGGCTCATAAAACAGCATTGGAATTCCCTTGCTCATTCCTTCGGTACAGGTCATTCCACCCGGCTTAGTAACCAGTACATCGGCAACGTCCATCAGCTTGCTTACTTCCTTGGTAAAACCAAGTATATGAATGTTAGTGTGTTGAAAGAGTGGATTGGCGAACATTTTATCCTTTACCTTTTCATTATTACCCATGCAAAAGATAAACTGAACGCTTTCCCGCCACTTTGTCATATATTCAAGTAAGCTGTCTTCATACATAAGTCCCCAGCCTCCACCCATAATGAGTACGGTTGGCATGGCCTTTAATTTGAACTGCTTACGAATTTCGGCTTTGTCGTAAGTTGTCCAAAAATTAGGGTGGATTGGAATACCAGTAACATCTACCCGGCTCGGTGCTACGCCGTGGTCAGTCAGCTTCTTCTTCACGACCTCGGTAGAGACGAGATATTTGTTCACTTCCTGGTTCACCCATGAGCCATGCGCATCGTAATCGGTTATGATGGTGCAAAGCTTGGTATTCAGGCCGAGACGTTTGAGACGGCTTACTACGGCGTTTGGTACCGGATGAGTACACACGATGAGATCCGGCTTTAGCTGCGTTATAACCTGTGACGTATGCGTATAAAACGTACGATGAAGGGCTAGCTGCGTAAAGCGGTTGAGTGATTTCTTATAATTGCTGCGGTACATGAGACCAACCACTTTTGGCTGCGTGCTTACCGTTTTGCGATAGGCGGATATGATCCAAGGGCCCAACACCGGATTAAGAAAATTGCCCAGTTCTATTACCCTGGTTTGAATATCGGGGCTGAGCTGACGCAAGCCTACAGCTAGTGCATACGCGGCCTGCGTGTGCCCTGAGCCGAATCCCTCGGACAGCAGGAGCACTCTTTTCTTACGCATATTGTCACCTACTTTTCTATTTCCATATTACGACTCTGATGAATTTAACACAAGTCATTCTATGTATGGAATGTTGCTGGAGCTATTCAAAGGGGGTTATCATGGTATAAAGTAGTGTCAGAGAGACACAATTATACACGAACTAGTAATAATGTGCCATATTGGTAAGCTTGACTTAGAGTAGTAGGATAAAATATGTGGGAGGGATCAATGTTATGTATAAAGAAACCGTAAAAGCGGAGGATCATGAGCTGGGTCCTGGTGCAATTGTTCAAGCAGAGGTTAGGTCTGGCCAATATATTGGGGAAATTGTAGAGCTGAATGGACCTCGAGCACTTGTCAAAGTTCTTGCTGTGCTAAAGCATCCGGAGCAAGGTGATCTACATCATCCATATGATCCAGATGTTGCCATGTTTCATGAGCGCCGGGCGTTAAGCTACCAAGAGAAGACGACTGTTCTCAAACGGGATATCAAAAGCTATTACGGCAGCGTTCCTTCTTATAAAGATTCATTGCAGCATGCGTTGGAGAATGAGCTGGCATCGCTGGATCGGTTGAAGCGGTGGACGCAGCGAAGCCTTGAGCAATTGGAACAGCTGCAGCGGGAGTATGCGGCTATAAAATAGCATCACAGAAGAAGGAGGAACAGACGCGCAGTCTATTCCTCCTTTTTTTCCTATTATTTATTGATAAAAACGGTATGGAGAGTATCTCTATAGACCACTTGCAAGCCCAGTACATCAGGCAACGAGTTGAGAGGAAGATAGGTCTTCAAGGCTTTACCGTCCTTTATTAGGATAGGCGAAGCGTTGTTGCCCTTTATTTTGACCCCGTCGATCAGCATCTCATCGGATCCGATAGTCATCACAATCTGATGGCCCTTATATAGAAGGGTTGCGGATTGAATAGCGGGGCTCCAGCGCAGCTTGGCACCGATGGCATCCGCAATATCCCGAAGGGGGACAAAGGTCTGGCCGCTCTGAGTAACGGGGGAGGCGCTCGCTGGAAGCTCCTTGCCAGCTACGACAAGCGACATTTGTGTATTAGGTTGATGATGGCGGAGCTCCTTGTAGCTGCCCCATATTGTTCCGGCAAACCTTCTTCCTATAACGGCATAGCCTTCGTGGTTAGGATGGACGTCTCCATTGGCGATGGAGGTAAGCTTCATTTCACGATTAAGGAAAGCCTCATTAATATCTGCTATTTTTACTGAATGCCCTGCGCCTGTCAGCCCGCCGACGATCCCGTCTAAGCGGCTGCGAAGCTCTGCCGCACCCTTAACCAGAAATAGACGCTGCGATTCCGGATATAAGGGAATGGTGAGGGCACCTATTCTAACAGGAGAGGGAATTGGCACATATTGATCCGCAATTACGATCTGTACATTAGGATTCAGCTTGCAGATCGTTCGGAGTGCGCTGCCAAGCTGAACCGTATATTGCTCCAGTTGTTTTTTTAGCAGCGCATCCACTTCATCTAAGGATGTTTTTGCTTCAAGCTTATTAATTATTGTATAAAGGTCGTTGCCGCCGATCGTAATAACGATAAGATTAGCGGCTTGAATGGCATTTCTTATTTGTACTGATTGACGTACAGTAGATTCCGCTCTTGGATATTTGCCAAGCCCTTTTTGAACATCTTCCGCTCTAATTGCTTGGTCGGCAGCAGCAGCTTCCAGCAGCTTATTTAGTCCTGATGTCTCTAATCCAAGAATGCCGAAGTTCGCATATTCAGCTCGGAGTCCGCGCATTAGCGCCTGTTCATAGACATGCTCTACGTAACCGTACGGGATCGACTGCTCCGTAAAACCCTGCTCATAGCCAGCAGTTATGGAATCGCCAAGCGCTACGATGCGGTAGCTGTCATCTCTATTCTCTACTTTGTTGGCAAAGCTGGATGGCATTCCAACGCCTTGCAAAAAGATGAGGATGAGGGCCATACTAAGTACTGTAATTCGATAGGTTATATTCCTAAAATTTCTATACAACATTAACTCCTCCTTTTGATAAAATGAATATAACAAAGGATTCACGCTATTTGCACTAATGTACGAAAATAGCCATAACCGAACAATGTTATAAAAAGTAACATTTATCACAACCATAAAAATATTAAATTGATTCCCTTTTATCCTGATGTTAGAATAATGAAATAAACCGCAGTGGCGGTATACGGCTGGACAGATGGTCCATCTTAAACAGAGCTGCATGATCTCTATTAATTCTGCTAAATACGAACGTTTTCCTTTTTGGATGCTTAGAAAGTTTGTATTTTGATGAAATGAAGAGGAAAGCTGACATGTTTAAGCTGAAAGGAATAGCAAGAGCAGGTTGCAGTACCTTGGCTCTGCCGTTCTATATATCGTTAATGAGCCCTTCCAAGGTGGCTTGGTTCCACATTGCTCGCCAAAAATCTTCTGATAGAAAGGTTGCATACAATGAAAGAGAAAATTTTTGGATTACCGCCGAAACAAGGTCTATACGATCCGCGATTTGAGAAAGACGCATGCGGCATGGGATTTGTTGCTAACATCAAGGGAAGAAAATCGCATACTGTCATTCGTCAGGCGTTGACGCTCTTGGAGAATATGGAGCATCGCGGCGGTCAAGGCAGCGAACCTAACACGGGAGATGGCGCAGGCATATTGCTTCAAATTCCGCATCAGTTTTTCACAGGGGAAATGAAGAAGCTTGAGGTCGAACTGCCGCAAGAGGGAGACTATGCGGTCGGTATGATTTTTATGCCGCAGGATGAAGAAGCACGGAGCTCATTTGAGCGTGAGCTTGTGGACATAATTGAAGAAGAAGGTCAGTCTCTTATCGGCTGGCGTACGGTTCCGACAGATGATCGGAAGCTTGGCGAATCGGCTTTGTCTGTTAAGCCGTTTGTGCGTCAAGTGTTTATCGGGAAAAACGCTGAACTTAAGGATGAATTGTCGTTCGAGCGTAAATTGTACGTTATCCGCAAGCGTGCGGAGCTGGCTATTCGTTATTCCGGCAAAAAGGGTGGAGAGATGTTCTACTTCTCCAGCTTATCCAGCAAAAAAATTGTATACAAAGGAATGCTTACGACGGAGCAAGTCCGTTCATTCTATACGGAACTGAATGATGAGTCCGTTGTATCGGCAATGGCACTTGTCCATTCCCGGTTCAGTACGAATACATTCCCAAGCTGGGAGCGTGCTCATCCCTTCCATTATCTAATTCATAACGGTGAAATTAATACATTGCGCGGCAATGTGAACTGGATGCATGCCCGCCAAACCTTGTTCGAGACAGAATTGTTCGGCAGTGATATGGACAAAGTCAAGCCTATCATTAATCCTGACGGCTCTGACACAGCGATGTTCGATAATACGCTGGAATTCCTGCATCTGGCAGGGCGGTCTCTGCCGCATGTTGCTATGATGATGGTTCCAGAGCCTTGGTCCAACGATGAGAATATGGATGATGATAAAAAAGCGTTCTACGAATACCACAGCACGCTAATGGAGCCATGGGATGGCCCTGCTGCTATGGCGATAACGAACGGTACGCAAATTTGCGCTTATCTGGATCGCAACGGTCTTCGTCCAGCTCGTTATTATGTAACGAAGGATGACCACATTATATTGGGCTCTGAGGCGGGGACGGTTGATATTCCGGCTGAGGATATTTTGTATAAGGATCGCCTTCGTCCAGGGCGGATGCTGGTTGTAGACACGAAGGAAGGGCGCATTATCTCCGATGATGAAGTGAAAGCACAGATTGCTTTCGAGCAGCCTTACCGTGAATGGCTCGATGAGCATCTCGTAGATCTTGAGGAGTTGCCAGAGGCGCCGGAGCTTCCTGAGCTGGCCCACGAAACTGTACAACAGCGCCAACAGGCATTCGGCTATACCTTTGAGGACTTACGCAAGGTACTCGAGCCTATGGCTAGCAGCGGACAAGAGCCGATCTCATCAATGGGCTATGATGCTCCGCTTGCTGTATTGTCGGATCGTCCGCAGCGTTTGTACAATTACTTCAAGCAGCTATTTGCACAAGTAACAAATCCACCGATCGACGCTATTCGTGAAGAGATTATTACAGCGGTAGGTACGACGATTGGACCGGAACGGAATTTATTGAAGCCTGAGCCCGAGAGTGCCCGCCATATTAAGCTGGCAACGCCTATTCTGTCTAATGAACAATTTGCGAAGCTGCGGCATATACGCCGTCCGGGCTTCAAGGCGATTACATTGCCGATCTTCTTCGAGGCTAAGGAAGGCGAAGAGGGGCTCCGCGCAGCATTGAAGCTGATGTGTGAAGCGGCTGATCGTGTTATTGACAAAGGGCATAATATTCTTATTCTGTCAGATCGCGGCGTTGATAAAGAAAATGCAGCAATTCCTGCTTTGCTGGCTGTATCGGCACTGCATCATCATCTTATCCGCCAGGGCACAAGAACGAAGGTTGCTCTCATGCTTGAATCCGGAGATCCGCGCGAGGTGCATCATTTTGCACTGCTGCTTGGTTACGGGGTAAGCGCCGTGAATCCATATCTGGCTTTTGAGACTTTGGACGATATGCTCCGCCAAGGCTTGTTAAAAAACATTACACATGAGAAGGCAGTTAAAAATTTCATTAAAGCTGCTACAAAAGGCGTAACAAAGGTATTGTCCAAAATGGGCATATCGACGGTGCAGTCCTATCGCGGTGCACAGATCTTCGAAGCGGTTGGCTTGAAGGAAGAACTAATTGACCAATACTTCACTTGGACACCATCCCGCATTGGCGGCATTGGTCTTGATGTAATAGCAGATGAAACTTTGAAATATCATAATATTGCCTTTGCTGAGCAAGAGGGACGCGAGAAGGAACTGGACTCTGGCGGTGAATATCAGTGGCGTAAAGATGGAGAAGAGCATTTGTTCAATCCACAGACGATTCATACGCTGCAAATGGCATCACGCGCAAATGATTATAAGCTGTACAAAAAGTTCTCGAATCTTGTGCAAGGTGAAGACAAGAAGCACATGATGCTGCGTTCCTTGCTCAAATTTAAGGACGGCCAAAGCAGTATACCATTAGATGAAGTGGAATCGGTTGAATCCATTCTGACACGCTTCAAGACTGGGGCGATGTCCTTCGGTTCCATTAGCAAGGAAGCCCATGAGAGTCTTGCCATTGCGATGAACCGCATCGGCGGCAAGTCCAATACAGGTGAAGGCGGCGAGGATCCGGCTCGCTTCACTCCTGACGCGAATGGAGATTCCCGTCGCAGCAGAATCAAGCAAGTGGCATCGGGACGCTTCGGTGTAACGAGCAACTACTTGGTGAATGCTGATGAGATTCAAATTAAGATGGCACAAGGGGCGAAGCCTGGGGAAGGCGGCCAATTGCCTGGACGCAAGGTGTATCCTTGGGTTGCAGAGGTTCGCGGTTCTACGCCTGGCGTAGGCTTGATCTCTCCACCGCCGCATCATGATATTTATTCGATTGAGGATATAGCTGAGCTTATTCATGATCTGAAAAATGCAAACCCGCGGGCACGAATCAATGTAAAGCTGGTATCTGAGGTTGGCGTAGGCACGATTGCTGCCGGCGTTGCCAAAGCACGCGCGGATGTCATTATGGTCAGCGGCTATGATGGCGGTACTGGCGCATCCCCTATGAATTCGATCCGCCATGCGGGTCTGCCATGGGAGCTTGGCCTTGCGGAGACGCATCAAACGTTAATGCTGAACAACTTGCGTGATCGCGTCGTTATTGAGACGGACGGCAAGATGATGAACGGTCGCGACGTAGCCGTTGCCATCCTGCTTGGTGCCGAAGAATATGGCTTCTCGACTGCACCGCTTGTCGTTCTGGGCTGTGTCATGATGAGGGTATGCCAGCTTGATACTTGTCCGGTTGGCGTTGCTACACAAAATCCGGAGCTGCGTGCTAAATTCATGGGCGATCCTAGCCATGTAGTGAATTATCTGCGCTTCGTAGCACAAGAGCTCCGTGAAATTATGGCAGAGCTCGGATTCCGTACGATTCAAGAAATGGTCGGCCGTGTCGATATTCTGGAGTCGAAGCAGCTTGATGACCACTACAAAGTGAAGGGGCTAGACCTGGCTCCATTGCTTCATCAGCCAGAGGTTCCACAGGATGCTGCACGTCATAACGTGCAAGAGCAGAACCATGGGCTGGAGCTGTCATTAGATATGCAGCAGCTCGTTCCTGCCGCGCAGGCTGCTCTTGAAAGCGGTGAGCGCGTACGTGGAACATACCCAATCTGCAATACGAATCGGGTTGTAGGTACGATTCTCGGCAGTGAGGTAACACGCCGTTATGGTGCGAAGGGCTTGCCTGAAGATACGATTTCCTTCCACTTCGTTGGATCTGCTGGTCAAAGCTTTGGCGCATTCGTGCCGAAAGGGATTACGCTCTCGCTAGAAGGCGACTCTAATGACTATGTGGGTAAAGGGCTGTCGGGCGGTAAAATCATTGTTGCTCCGTCACCAAAAGCGACATTTGCCGCAGAGGATAATGTTATTATTGGGAATACCGCTTTGTACGGCGGAACAGATGGAGAAGCCTATATTAGGGGTACGGCTGGTGAGCGCTTCGCTGTCCGCAACAGCGGTGTGAAGGTTGTTGTTGAAGGTGTGGGCGATCATGGCTGTGAATATATGACGGGCGGCCGTGTTGTTATTCTTGGCAGCACTGGACGCAACTTTGCGGCTGGGATGTCTGGAGGCATAGCCTACGTATATGATGAAGAGGGCGAGTTCTTCCGTCAGTGCAACATTGAGATGGTTCTGCTTGAGCGAGTGGAAGAGCAGGAGGATGTTGCAGAGCTGCATGGCTTGATTGAGCGCCATACGACTTATACAGATAGTGCTGTAGGCTCACGAATTTTGAATGATTGGGAGATCGAGAAGTCGAAATTTGTCAAAGTCATTCCTAAGGATTATAAAAAGATGCTTGAGCACATTCGCAAAGCTGAAGATTCAGGCTTGAAGGATGACGAAGCATTGCTTGCAGCTTTTGAAGCGAGCATGAAGGAGCTTGCCCGTACAGGCGGCTGAAATAAACGATAAATAAAAGAAACCGCGACCTCGGGTCGCGGTTTCTTTGTGCTTTCTATTTAAGTCATCCAATTTAAGATTCTTGCAGCAGCAGCATTCGGAAGCTACATAACAGTTATCTATATCAACGATACATCTGTCAAGCACCGCTGTGGATATTGAGCTAATTAATTCGACAATTATTTACTAAAAAAGAAGAAAAACGCTAGCGTCTTCCGACATATTAAAAATTGCCAGTTAGGTATAATATCATTGTTGCTTGAAATCATGGAGAGTAGGAGTCGGATATAATGTTAGATGGGGAGAACAAGAATAAAGAAAAAGATAATCGTACTGTGCTGGACATAAGAGAGATCTTAGATCAAATGGGGATTAGCTATGATAAGATCCCGGATGATGTGCTCGAAAAAAACGGTAATATTAATTCATCATTCTCTCAGCCCTCACAAAGGCTATGAAACGTTTGGTTTCTTCGGCAGTAAGCTTGCGTCCGTCTATACTTAAATTGTATTTCTCTAATAGTTCATCATCAGATAACTCCAAATGATCGACAAAATTTCGAACGCCCTCGTTCAAAGTCGACTGAGGATTCTGTGTTCTGCCCACTAAATAATCAACAGAAACTTGATACAGGTCGGCAAACTTCCCTAATGTCTCGGTGTCGGGTTCTCTACGATTCTTCTCATAATGAGATAATGCAGCCCGGGAAATGCCGAGCTTAGCTGCGGTTTGCTCCTGTGTCCATCGTTTTTCATCCCTCAGTTGAGCAATTCGGTTGCCGATATTCATCTTAATTCCTCCTAAATTAACCGATTTCCGCTACACCTATATTAATACGTAAAGCTAACAATTGCATTTGTTGCAACAAAACGTCGCAAAACAACAAGTTATTATTGTCTTATTGTTGACATGTTACATAACGTATCGTAATCTTACTACATATAATGATACATTTCGTATCTGAATTTAGAGTTGACGGAATAGAGCATCTTTATACCTATTAATCGGAAGATTAAAGCAGGGAGTGAATAATGGAGCCGAAATTTCATGCTTTCCGAAACCCTATCCGTTTGAAGCTGAATGAAGGCATAAAGGCTGAGATGAGGCTGATGGATGAACGAGGGGTGCTGCTAACTTCTTCAACCGGGACTGTCGTGTTGATGAATATAAGCCAGGAGGGATTGTCTTTTATTTGTCCTCTTCGGTTACCTGTACATAAACAGTATTTGGTGGATCTTCAGCTCGTCATGGCAGGTGTTCCATTGAATTTACGAGGGCATGTCGTATGGAGGGAGAAGCGGGATAACAGCTTTTTATATGGCTTGGCATTTCATCCCGGGAATAGATTGAAGGCGGTAATCATACGTTTATTAAATCAAGAGGTACTGCGGCAAAGCCCGCAGCAGTTCAGGATTCATCAGCTGTACCGCCGATTGAATCGCGTAGCACCTCGATCTCTTGATTCATAAATGATGGTTCACTTTATCAATTATACAGGCGGGTGAAAGATACTATGTCAAGACTAGCTGCCAATGGCAGACTAATTACCTATTTAAATCCGGATTCACCAATTGCAGAGGCCTACCGAGTTTTGCGAACGAATATTCAATTCTCTTCGATAGATTGTCCTCTCCAAACCATGATGGTTACCTCTTCTCAAGCTGGGGACGGCAAGACAACTACGATCGCCAATCTTGCAGTTGCTTTCGCACAGGAAGGAAAACAAGTACTGGTAGTCGATGCAGATTTCAGAAGGCCGACCTTACATACGATTTTCTCCCAGACGAATCAAATTGGCTTGAGCAATGTAATTGCCAATCAAATGGACTGGCGTGAGGCAGTTCGGGACACCGCAGTGGACAATCTGTCTTTTCTAAGCTCCGGTGCTGCTCCTCCTAATCCTTCCGAAATATTGAATTCAACAAGAATGAACAGTTTGCTTGCAGAGCTAAGGCAGCACTACGATATGATCTTATTCGATACCCCGCCGGCATTGCTGGTGACTGACGCATTGGTGCTCGCTGCCAAATGTGACGGAGTCATTCTTGTTATCAACTTGGGTAGAACCAAAAGACAGCAGGCGAAGAAATTGTATGCAAGTCTGGAGCATGTAAAGGCGCGAGTACTGGGCGTTGTTTTGAATAATAAGAAGAAAAGAAATAAAGAGGAAATGTATTACGGCTACAAAATACGAAATTTAAAATAGCGGTTGGGGGAGATTGGCTTGAAATTTATACTATTGCCTTGCGAGAAGGAGAATCGGCTGTGGCCACTCGAGCAGGGCAATCGCAGCAAATCATTCTTACAGGTATTCGACTGCCTTGGAGGAACGAAGGAATCGACACTGCAACGCTTATGGAGGCAGCTCGGAGAGGCTAAGCTTCAATCAGACAGCTATGTCATAGTCTCGCCCTCGCAAGTCGATTTGCTGCGGAATCAGCTCGGAGGAGCTGTCCAGATCATTCGTGAGCCTGTAGATCAAGGCAGCTATTCGGCAATTGCATTAGCCGCATCATACCTAAGTACGGTTGCGGGTGTGCCACCTTATGAAGACATTGTAGTGATACCTTCTGATCTATACGTCGATGATCATTTTATTAATCGGTTGAAGGTTCTAGCTGAACGGCAAGATAAGGAAATGGAGAGCATTATTTCAGTAGACAAAGGCAGCGGAATCATGATGTTTCAGCTTGCAACGGTTCTTTTTCAGATGGGCCAGAATGGCTATTTGCTTCCCTATGAAGAGTTGTACAAGCATTATCATTTGCTTAATAGCCAAAGCATAGAAGAGGGCTGGAAGGGCTTCACATTAGATCTGCCTTTACTTGAAGAAGAAATGCTTGGCTGGCAGCGAATGACTTCATGGGAGGCAGTTAGCCATACCTGGGAGCCACAAATCCCGAATGCTAGCCCTAATGTTATTAACGGTGAGCAGATACATATCATTAATGAATTAAATGTACCGATAGCGGTTGCAGATGTCTCCCATATTATCATCGTAGCTGGTACTAATGGCGTTCTGGTTAGGGGGAGAGATGGGGATTCTCCGATTCCTTCTCTGACGGAATCACTGCCAATTAGTCAATGCCATGAAGAATGGAGCTGGGGCTCTTCCCGGGTGATAGAGCAGAATTGCATGGAGCAGGATCATCAAATGCTCATAAAGAAAGCTTCCATGAAGGCGGGATTTCACTCTCGATACGAGCTCCATTTCCATCGGAAGGAAGTCATCACTATCGTGTCAGGTGAAGCCGAGTTCATTCAGAATGAAGTCCAGCAAAAAGTTAAGCCAGGCTCGGTTATAGAGATAGCAGCAGGGACAAGACATTGCTTGCGAGCGATTACGGCAGTAGAGTTTCTGGAAATACAAACCGGCAGCAAGCTTAGAGACGACGACCATATTGTTCTAGCCGAACAATGGGAGGATATTCTAGAGCAGCTGCATACCCTTAAGAGCGAAGCTTGATCAGCTGCGAGGGCAGCATAATCAGGAGGCTGTTGCCGTGAAGCGTGGATTGAAGAGAATTCTTTTTGGTATAAGTATAGCTATTCTTGTTATAGGTATAAGTATCGTGCTCTATGCCTGGTATCTCTATCATTCGGTGAAGCTTACAGCAGAAAGAACTTATGAGCCTATTGAACCACGTGTGTATGTGAGCCAGGATTTAGATGTACAGGACCAATGGCCAAAGGTAAAGGAGTTGATCGAGGAACGTCGTCCCTTCTCTGTTGTTGTCATGGGAGTTGACGAGAGGGAGAATGATCGTGGACGCTCTGACACCCTGATTGTGCTAGCTGTTAACCCCGCAAAGAATAGTATACTTCTGTTTAATATTCCACGAGATACAAGAACCGCAATTGTCGGACATGGCACGATTGACAAAATTAATCACGCTTATGCTTTTGGCGGCACAACGATGTCCAAAGAGACAGTAGAAAACTTTCTGGATTATCCCATTGATTATTATATTCGCATTAATATGGAGGGCTTTGCAAAGCTGATCGATTTAATGGGTGGCGTTGAGGTAGATAATCCATTCGCGTTCACTTTCGGAGGTTACCCGTTCGAGGAAGGACATTTGAAGCTGAGCGGGGAGCAGGCTCTCCTCTACTCGCGAATGCGCTATGAGGACCCCCATGGAGACATGGGGAGAAATACGAGACAAAGAGAAATTGTTCAGCAATTGCTAAAGACTGCACTCACCTTCTCCAACGCGACGCAAATTCATAAGCTCCTTAATCAACTGGGCAGCAGTGTCAAAACCAATATAACCTTTGATGAGATGAGATTCCTGCTAGCCGATTATCGTATGGATGGGAAGGCAATCAAGAGCGTGGAAATTCAAGGAAAAGGCCAACGAATTAATAATATTTGGTACTATATTGTTAGTGCGGAGGAGAGAGCACAGATTCATGATTTGCTTAAAGAACAGCTGCAAACACCGTCCTAGGTAGGACGGTTTATTTTCACCAAAATTGAAAACGCTTGCAAATATAAGCCGACATTTTTTGATGTGTTTGTTGACAACTTTCGCTATTTATCATAAAGTATAAGCATAAAGATACATTACGTAACATATTATATATAGTGATACAAAGGGTATACAGAGAAAGGGATGATGATGTGATTCATTTAGAAGAACAATTTTATTGTGTAGGTTGTGGCAGGATGGTCCGGCTTGAGGAGGTAGAGATATTATTCAGGACAGGCTTCTTTCGGACAGTCCATCCAATGGGATGCTGCACAGCATGCTCTGCTAAGCAGCAGAAGATAGAAAAGTCCACAAATTCTCCTCACCACAACAAGCTTGCTTCGATCATACCGTTAAGCGCATCTAATGAAGAAATGTTCAGACCATCTATCTACAGTGAAAGTGAAAACCTCTACTCTACACAGATTGTGTAGATAGAGGTTTTTTTGTCCAAAGATAAGGTGGATTACCGTTTGGACTCATTTTCCGCTATACTATTACAGAGTTATAGCCATCCTGCAAAATTATAGCGTGAGGAGGAGAGCTGCTTATGGAAAAACCGATTGTTCAGCTGAAGAATGTAACGAAGCGTATTGGCAAGAGGACGATCATTGATTCGTTGACACTTGATCTGCCTCAAGGAGAAGTATTTGGTTTTATTGGACCTAACGGCTCAGGTAAGACGACGACGATTCGGATGATGGTAGGGTTGATGTCGTTAACCGACGGTGAAATATGGATTAATGGATGTAGCATTAGCAAGCAGTATCAGCAGGCGATTCGTCATGTCGGCGCTATTGTCGAGAATCCAGAAATGTACAAATATTTAACAGGCTATCAGAATCTGGTTCATTATGCGCGTATGATAACAGGCATTACCGAAGAGAGAATTAGCGAAGTGATCGAATTAGTTGGTCTAACTGGTCGAATTCACGATAAAGTGCGTACGTATTCTCTTGGGATGAGGCAGCGGCTTGGGGTGGCGCAAGCTATACTGCATAGACCGAAGCTGCTTATACTTGATGAGCCAACCAATGGATTAGATCCTGCAGGCATCCGTGAGCTTCGTGATTATTTGCGAGTGCTGGCCAAGGAAGAAGGCGTAGCTGTCTTTGTCTCCAGCCATTTGTTAACGGAGATGGAGCTGATGTGTGATCGTGTAGCGATTATTCAAAACGGAAAGCTCATTGACGTAAGGGCCGTTCAACGCGGTGATGGAGCTGAGGGAAGCTTACAGCATGTACGGTTTGAAGTGGACAAGCCAGAAGAAGCAAGAGCGATTGTCGAAGCGCTAGGTTCGCAAGCTGGATTACAAGAGAGTGGAGCCGTTGTAGTCGAGGCTGGACGGGAACTGATAGCAGAGCTTAATGCAAGCTTCGTGACAGCGGGTATTAAAGTGTATGGAATCCGTGTACATAACAAATCGCTTGAGGATCAATTCCTGGAAGTGACGGGAGGCGAGAAAATTGGATAGTTTCTTGAAGCTTGTTCTAAATGAGAATATGAAAATATACCGGCGTGCAAGGGCATGGATTATGTTTGGACTAGCGCTAGGCTTGAATTTGTTTATCTCTATTCTCGTTTATTTTATGGTTAATGACCTACCTACGATGTGGGATATGATGACGACCGAAGCTTCCATATCGTATTTGCTTATTACGGTCTTTACCGTTGTTATCGCTGCTGGCAGTGTGGCAGAAGAATTCTCAACAGGTACAATCAAGCTGCTATTGATTCGTCCGTGGACCAGATCGAAAATTCTGCTATCGAAATATGTATCTATTTTGTTGTATGCGCTGTTCATGGTGCTCTCGGTGTTCATCGTCAGCTTTGTCGCGAATATGCTGTTATTCGGCTTGCAGAATCAAGCAGCATCTGGAGCGGATGCTTCTTACCTCTTGAAGTATTATGGGCTGAAATTCATTTCCCTGATCGTGGTCGCTACGCTCGCGTTCATGCTATCGACGGTATTTCGCAGTGGCGGTCTAGCTATAGGATTGTCCTTGTTCCTTGTGTTAGGTGTCAATCCATTCGTTTCCTTGCTTGCGATACTGGACGTCGCTTGGACAGACTATTTATTGTTCGTGCACTTGAATCTCGTGCAGTATCTGGATAGTATGCTAGTGCGTGATGGCATGACAATGGGCTTCTCGCTTACGATATTGGCGGCTTATTATATTGTCTTTGTGGCCGTGACCTGGTATGTATTCAACAAGCGTGATATAGCTGCATAAAGAATATTACAGCAAACAGCAACAAGCCACCCTTCTTGGAGAGAGTGGCTTGTTGTTATTTCAACAGTGAATCCATTATCCGGCTTGACGGGCTTTCTCGCGGATTTCTTGTTCCTTCAAGGCATCCTTCACTCTGAGGTCTGAATCCGCGGAGCCGTCCAGCTCTGACAAGGGACGTGTCTTGGCATCAGGAAGCCGTTCCATCCGGCAATTGCCATTGATTGTGCCGCCATCCTGAATAATAAGCTTATGGGCGGTTACATTGCCGGTTATTTGTCCAGTTGCCGTGATGGTGAGTCTGCCTCTTGTAGTGATCTCACCGAATACTTTGCCGGCTATTGTAATGTCCTTGGCCGCAATATTGGAGCGGGCTATCCCGCATTCGCCGATTATGACATCTCCTTCGCATTCAATATCGCCTCGAAACTCACCTTCGATTCGTAAGTTAGCCTCGCAGAGCAGCTTTCCTTCAGCTTGCGTTCCTTGTCCGATCAGCGTATCGGTTGCAGATACTCGGGTTTTGTCTTTGAACATAAGCAATTAATCCTCCTTTATAAGCCGTAAGTGGTCAAGCGGATTAACAGGTTCATTGGTCTGCATGACTTGAAAATGTAAATGGGGTCCCGTGCTTCGGCCAGTGGAACCTAGCAGGCCAATCTTCTCCCCGCGAACAACAAGGTCGCCTTCCTGCGCTTCGACTTGCTTCAAGTGCATGTAGACGGTTTTCAGGCCATTGGAATGGTCAACGATAATATAATTGCCTTCTGAGCTGCTGTAGCCCGTCTCTGCTATGCTGCCATCTCCAGCGCTGAAGACAGGATCGCCGCTGCTGCCGGAAATGTCTATACCTGCGTGGAAGGTAGCTCGGCTTGTAAAAGGATCCTTGCGATAGCCGAAGCCAGAGGTCATCCGATGAGATTTCGTTGGCCACCCTGAGGGGAGAGCATCAATTGCGGCACGTCTTGTTTGGGCTTGATTGAGTGTCTGCGCCATCGTCTGCTCCATAGAGTCGACCATTAGGCTCAGTGCCTGCAGGTCCAGTGTGGAACTGCGCGCCATTGCTCTAATAAGCTTTGTATTATGGGTAATTGAAGGCTCTGCTGTCGTTTGGGATAAGGGGAGTAGAGATGAGGCCGATGATCGACTGGAGCTTGTAGGAGCAGCAGTGCTGCCGTATTTCTCTATGAATCGTTTCAGTTTATTTTCCAGCTCTTGTAGGTCCTCTACCTTAGTTTTAATTTCCTGCGCTTGGCGTGACAGCTGATAGACCTCTTGCTCCAAGGAGGTGATCGCTTTATCCTTCTCGGATACAGCTTGCGAGTAATGCCCTGTCTGCTGAGACAATTGCCCCTCAAGTTCATCCAGTTCATAGGCGGCTTTGATATGTAGTCCTGCCATACAGCCAGAGACGGCAAGTACGGCGGCAGCGGGTACGGCTACGACTAATCGCTTCGAGAGATGAAACTGTTTGACGGTTTTATCAGCACCACGTATGACCATAAAGGACCACTTAGGCTTCCGTGCTCGTTTCACTAGTCGCTCTCCTTCCGGTCAGTATAGGAATTTAGAACCGCTCTACTGCTATTTATTCGTGAAGCTGTGGAAACATGCCATTAGAAAAATGAAAAGCGCCCTAGATAGGGCGCTTAAAGGCTATTATTGCGTTGTAATTTCCGCGAGTACTTGATTCATTGCTGGGGTGAAGGCAAATACGCGTCCTTGCGATTGCTCAGGCGGCAGCTGCGCTAGCTTATCTATTCGCGCTTGAACTTCGTCTTTTATGGTCAATATGCGAGCCTGATACTTTTCTTTTTCTGCTCCAGTCTGGCTAGCAGCGTTATATTCAGCCATAGCATTCTCATAAAAAATGATATCCCATTGGAACTTGCGCATTCCCTCTTCAAGTACGGAAAGCATTTCATCCGTTTTGCCATCCTGCTTCAGTGCTCTGTACTGGGCAAGCAGGATATCCCGATTATAAGGATTATGTTTCTTGGCAAGCGCTAGAGTCGTTAGAGCTTCATCCCAGAGAGTGGAATCCTTAGTCTGGGTAAAGGCTTGCTCCAGCCATTGGAATTTCGTTAAGGTGAACATATAGTGATCAGGTGATGTTTTAATAGCCTTATTTACTCCCGGCAACAGAGTGTCAAGCGATGCCTGACCTTGGGAAGTGTTGTCTATCGTTTGCTTAAAGCTGCGAACGGCCCCGAAGTCGCGACCAGATACAATTAGCAGAACAAGGACAAGGGCTCCAACCACAGAAGGATATATGATTCGTCCTAATGAGCGGTTGTTTTCCGGCACTAGCTTCACCATAAGCAGCTTGCTGTATGGAGCTAGCATGACACCTAAGCTTAAAAAGACAAGGGCGCTTAGATAAACATAGCTCATATCAAAATCAAGCGCACTGTGAATTAGAATGGATAAAGAAAAGATAAAGAAAATAAAATGGCTGCCCCTGCGTTCAGGATATTTAATATAAGCTTTCATATAAAGCAGATAGACATAGGCAAGGAACGCGATAAGCAGGATGAGTCCGACCCAGCCGACCTCAACGAGTGTTTGTACGAAGAAGCTATGCGCCTGTCTGCTCCAATAAGGGTTATTCTGATATTGTTCATAGACGGCTTGCCACGCGCCACCGCCGGCTCCTAGAACTGGATAATCGGCAGCAATTTTTAGACCATCCTTATAGAAGGTCCAACGCTCAAGCACGCTGTGCTGCTGGAGATTAATATTCTCGAAGCGTGTAGCGATTTTGTCCGGAAGCAAGCCTCGAATGCTGCTGCTAGAGAACAGGATAGTAACGGCAAGAATACCTAAAACGATAATTGCAGCTGGCATAATAGCGAAAGACCATTTACGATCAACAAGCTTCTGAGTCTTAGCTTTCAGCCAAGGATATAGCTTGGCATGAATTAGTAGAATAATCGCTGCATTAAGAATAGAGGCTCCTGCGAGCAGCAGCCAGCTTTGGAGCGGCAGCTTGTCAAATAGCGACATTGTTGCTAAGGCCTTCTCAGCAGTTGGCTGTACAATCGTCGCAATCGCATCGACGTTGACAGTTAATTTACCCAGAATAACAAATGAAAGTAAAACGGATATTCCCATATAAGCGATATAGCCTATCTGCTTCGTGAAACGAAGGAATGGAATAAGGATCAGAACCATGACAGGAATGATAACGATAGCACCGCGAGAATAAGTCATTAGGAACGAAATGAAAATCGGTACCAGCATAAGAGCATTACCGAGACGCATATACCAGCGGGTACAGGTTACGGTGTAATAAAGAGATATAAGGAATATGGCAGTTAGAAAGGCAGCATATGTATTGGAATACTGGAAGACAGAAGTAAGGCGATAGCCGTCATGAGCGAGCCACATGCCATTTGGATAATATTCTTGCCCGAAAAGATTAAGCAGACCGAACAGAACAATAATATAGGCTGCCAGCATAAACGCATACTCTATGATTTTGCGAGCGGCGATTCTCTCTGCTGCGAACAATCCAGCTATAAAGAGAGCAGCCATTAAAAACATGATATACGTCATGAACGTTGCGTAATAGCTGGAGACGGCTTGGAAGGAAGATAACCAATAAACAATCGGCAACAATAGGACAGCAATCGACAAAATGCTGCGATGTGTATTTAGCTGCCAGTTGGTTCGGTAGGCATACAAAGCCGCGAGAGCCAGTAGAACATAGCCATAGATGGCTGCAGTATAAATAGAAGATTCAAAGCCATATTCGTAACCGTTAAATAATGCTTTGTCATAAGCGAAAATAAGCAGAAATAAAGCTACCCCAATCGTCAAAATCCAGTTTAATAACGGAGACCCGGCAGAACTTTCTCTTATACTATTCGTCGTTTTTTTGCGTGCGCTCATTTATAAACTCCTCACCCGTAATGTTTCACTCTCTGTGTATTTTAGCAAATGCAGTCATAGAATTCTATAAGAAGGGAGGGGACGGACATTTTTTTGTTTTTGATTATAATAGTTATCTTGAATCTTTCTAGTATTTGTAGGTTAAGTTTGTTAGAATTGTTTTGTTACAAAATTCGTCAAACTTAGTTGTATCCATATCTCTAAACTAATCGCGACATTTGATAGAATGTTTTTTATTAATATTTATTGACTCAATGAAAGGGATGAATGTTTCTTATGAAAGGAATTATTTTGGCAGGTGGTTCAGGAACACGACTCTATCCAATAACAAAAGCTATTTCTAAGCAGATCGTACCTGTATATGATAAACCAATGATTTATTATCCGCTCTCTGTTCTAATGCTAGCGGGAATTCGCGAAATTCTAATAATATCAACACCGAGGGATGTTGGAATATTCCAAGAGTTATTAGGAGATGGTTCAAGTTTAGGATTAAGTCTCTCTTTTGCTGTTCAGGAATTTCCAAAAGGCTTAGCGGAGGCTTTCATTATTGGAGAAGAATTTATTGGAAATGATCAAGTTTCTTTAATATTAGGCGATAATATTTTTTACGGGCAAAGTTTTGGCAGAATATTAGAGGAAGCAACGCAATTAAAAGAAGGAGCTACGATATTTGGTTTTTTTGTAAATAATCCCCAGGCGTATGGAGTTATAGAATACGATGAAGATGGAAAAGTTTTATCTATTGAAGAAAAGCCAGCTAAGCCCAAGTCACATTATGCAGTTCCGGGCTTATATTTTTATGATAACGATGTAGTTGAAATTGCAAAACAAATAAAGCCTTCTGCAAGAGGGGAATTAGAAATAACCGAGATAAATAATGCATATTTAAGTAGAAATAAACTAAATGTTAAATTGTTGGGTAGAGGCATGGCCTGGATGGACACTGGTACTCATGATACAATGCTAGAAGCGAGCAATTTCGTGGAGGCTGTGCAAAAGCGTCAAGGTCTATATATTGCTTGTATTGAAGAGATTGCTTTTAATCAGCACTTCATATCAAAAAGCCAATTGATAAAATTGGCTGAACCGCTTATGAAGACGGAGTATGGAAATTACCTGATGCGTGTGGCAGAAGGATTTAAATAAATTGGAAGATAGGCGATTGGAGGAAAACGATGGGGAATTTTAATTTTATTGAAACTAAAATTGCAGATTTAGTAGTTATTGAGCCAAAGATTTTTGGTGATGATAGAGGATATTTTATGGAAAGCTATAATTATAATGATTTTAAAAAGGCAGGGATTGATAAGCAATTTGTTCAAGATAATCAGTCTAAGTCACGTAGAGGAGTACTAAGAGGGCTGCATTTTCAAACTCAGCATCCTCAAGGGAAGTTGGTAAGAGTGTTATCTGGAGAGGTATTCGATGTTGCTGTTGATCTAAGAACAGATTCAGCTACATATAAACAATGGCATGGGGTTATTTTGTCTGGCGATAATCAAAAACAGTTCTATGTTCCTGAAGGATTTGCTCATGGTTTCGTTGTTTTATCTGATGAAGCAGTTTTTGCCTATAAATGTACAGATTTTTATTATCCAGAATATGATGGTGGCGTTATTTGGAATGATCCTGACATTGGAATTGAATGGCCTATAAACTCTGATGAAATCATACTGTCCGATAAGGATAAGAAGCTAAAAAGACTCCAAGATCAAAAGGGATAACATTAAAGTCAAATGATGCATATGATAAGCAGGAGGGAAAACAAGTGTCTCATCAAGAACGATTAGCAAAGCAAACAACAACCTTGTTGATAACAGGGGGAGCGGGCTTCATTGGAAGTAATTTTTTGCAGTTTATGATAAAGAAATATCCAAATTATAAATTCATTAATCTTGATTCATTAACTTATGCAGGGAATATTGAGAATCTGAAGGGGATAGAAAATAACGAGAACTATGTATTCGTTAAAGGTGATATTTGTAATAAACAACTAGTGGAAGCTATTGTGGAAGAACACAGACCGACCTACGTATTAAATTTTGCTGCAGAGTCTCATGTAGATCGGAGTATTTCTAATCCTCAGATATTTTTAAAAACGAATATTGAAGGTACACAGGTATTATTAGATGTATTTAAAGAGCATATCGCTGACGAGCCGAATGCTAAATATGTTCAGATCTCTACAGATGAAGTTTATGGTAGTCTAGGAGAAACAGGCTATTTTACAGAGGAGACGCCATTAGCACCTAATAGTCCATATTCAGCAAGCAAAGCATCCGCCGATATGTTTGTCAGAGCATATCATGAAACCTACGGACTTAATGTTAATATTACAAGATGCTCTAATAATTATGGTCCATATCAATTTCCGGAGAAATTGATCCCGTTATTGTTTTCCAATGCGATGGAAGAGAAACAATTACCTATTTATGGAGATGGAATGAACATCAGAGACTGGCTTTATGTAGAGGATCATTGTAGAGCAATAGATATGGTCTTACATTCTGGTAAATCTGGTGAGGTATACAACATTGGTGGGTATAACGAAAAGACAAATATAGAAATAGTTAAATTGTTACTTGAAAAATTGGGCAAGCCGGAAACACTTATAACCTATGTGAAAGACAGACTAGGACATGATAGAAGGTATGCAATAGATGCAACAAAGATAAAAAAGGATTTAGGTTGGGAACCATCGGTTATGTTCCAAGAAGGTATTCAGTTGACAATCGATTGGTACTTAGAAAACAGAGAATGGTTAGATCATGTTAAGAGTGGGGAATATGTTGAGTATTATACCAGAATGTATCCTTAGGAGACATGTCTATGAAAGTTTTGGTTACAGGAGCTAAAGGCTTGCTTGGTTATGATATTGTAAAGCTTTTAGATGCACAGGGAATAGAATATTATGCTTTAGATAGAAAAACACTCGATATAACTAACTTGAAAGAAACAACAGACTTTATTCAAAGTTACATTCCAACTGTTGTAATTCATTGTGCTGCATTTACAGATGTAGATGCAGCCGAGAATGAAGAAACGGAGTGCAGAAAATTAAATGTGGATGCTACATCTAATATAGCTAGCATTTGTAAAAAAATAGATGCAAAAATGGTTTATATTAGTACTGATTATGTGTTTTCTGGTGAGCAAAAAAAACCATATGAAGTTGACGACCAAACCAAACCATTGTCAGTTTATGGTCAGTCAAAACTAGATGGAGAAAAAGCAGTATTACAAAAAGTAGATAAATCCTTTGTTATTAGAACATCGTGGTCTTTTGGCGTCAACGGTGATAATTTTGTTAAAACAATGTTGAAAATTGGTGAGCATAAACAGTCAGTTAATGTTGTCTCAGATCAGGTAGGGTCTCCTACTTACACAGAAGATCTAGCAACTCTTATTGTAGAAATGATAAGTACAGAAAAGTATGGTATATATCATGCTACGAATGAAGGGTTTTGTAGTTGGGCAGAGTTTGCGGAGGAAATATTTAAACAGGCTGGTTATATGACAAAGGTCAATTATATCAAATCAAATGAGTTCTTCTCAGCCGCAAAAAGACCTCAGTTCTCCAATTTATCGAAAATAAGTATAAATAATGCAGGATTCTCTCTATTGCCACGTTGGCAGGATGCATTGCAGAGATATTTGAACAAAATATGAAACTGAGTATCTCTTTTCGAATCATGTTATATTATTGATTTGAAAAGAGATGGTTTTTTTAGGACGGTTTTATTTTAAAATGCTAATTATTTCAAATAATATTAAGGATAGATGAAAGTAATGAAATATTTCAAAAATTTTTGGAAATATAAGGAATTGTTGTCTCAATTTATAATTAGAGATTTAAAAGTGAAGTACCGACGATCTGTTCTTGGGTATTTATGGAGTCTCTTGAATCCGTTGTTAATGATGTGTGTTTTAACAGCTGTTTTTTCCAATATGTTCAAATTTGATATACCTAATTTTCCCGTATATCTTTTGTCAGGCCAAATTATTTTCAATTTTTTTGCAGAGGCAACAACAATGTCGATGAATTCAATAATAAACGGGGGGGCTCTAATTAGAAAGGTATACGTGCCAAAATATATTTTTCCTGTATCAAGGGTGCTTTCTTCGTTTGTGACTCTATTATTTTCTTTGGTAGCACTACTGATAGTAATCGTAGTTACAAATGTAAAGATTACCTTGATGATTTTATTATTTCCTCTACCTCTTATATATATATTGATGTTTTCGATTGGAATTGGACTTATTATGTCTGTGTTAGCGGTCTATTTCCGCGATGTTTTACATTTATATACTGTGATACTTTCGGCATGGATGTATCTTACTCCACTTTTTTATCCTGTAAATGTAGTACCTGATTTCGTGAAAACGATTATATATGCTAATCCTATGTATTATTTTGTACAAGCATTCCGTGATGTTGTTCTATTTAATCATGCCCCAAATCTTCAAACACATCTAATATGCATTGGTTATGGTGTTGCCTCGATATTAGTGGGACTATTTATTTTTTATAAAAACCAAAACAAGTTTGTATTGCATATTTAAATATTGTGTTAGGAAGGATTAATGTTATGTCAAAGTACGCAGTTGAAGTAAACGATGTTGTTATGCGATTTAACTTGGGGCGCGAAAAAATAGATAGTCTAAAGGAATACCTTATAAAACTGTTAAAGAAGGACGTTACACATGATGAGTTTTATGCGCTAAATGGGTTATCTTTCAAAGTGGAAAAAGGAGACTCTTTTGCTATTTTGGGCGGAAATGGCTCAGGGAAGAGTACGTTATTAAAGATTATATCAGGGATATATAGACCAACCTCAGGATCTGTTACAGTCAATGGAAGTATTGCTCCACTAATTGAACTTGGAGCAGGCTTTGATATGGAACTATCCGCAAAAGAAAATATATTTTTGAATGGAGCAGTTCTTGGTTATTCCAAAAAATTCATACGTGAAAAGTATGATGAAATTATCGATTTTTCTGAACTAATTGATTTTGTAGATGTGCCTTTGAAAAACTACTCTTCGGGGATGGTAGCTAGGCTAGGGTTTTCAATAGCTACTATAGTACAACCGGAAATTTTAATTGTCGATGAAATACTTTCTGTTGGTGATCAGGCATTTCAAGAAAAATGCGAAAAGAAAATGGATGAAATGACAAGCAGCGGAGTTACGCTTATTCTTGTTTCACATTCGATGGAACAGGTAAAGAAGGTCTGTAAAAATGCTGTCTGGATAAAAAAGGGCGAGTTGAAGGCGATTGGATCGGTAGAACATGTTAGTAAAGCCTATGCTGAAGATTGGACATGTATATAAATCTAATATGTGGGAGTGATATTGATGTCAAATTTGAAAACAATTTTAGTTACTGGAGCAGGAGGCTATATTGGTGAGTTTGTAATTAATGCTTTGCTTGATTTGGGTGTTAATGTGAGCACAGTTAATTATAATAATAAACAATTTGATAACCGAGTGAAAGTTTATAATTGTGAGCTTTTTGGAGATTACGAAAATATTTATGATGAGTTAGGCCGTCCAGATGTATGTTTACATATGGCTTGGAAAGATGGGTTTGTACATAATGCAGATTCGCATCTTAAAAACCTTTTTTCACATTTCAAATTTTTAAAGAATATGGTTAATGGAGGTCTAAAGCATCTTGCAGTAATGGGAACCATGCATGAAATTGGTTATCATGAGGGTGAAATTAATGAAGATACTCCAACTAATCCTTATTCCTATTATGGTATAGCAAAAAATAGCTTATATCAATCCTTAGACGTTTTTCTTAAGGGATCTGAAGTTACTTTCCAATGGCTGAGAGCCTATTATATATATGGTAACGATGTGAATAATAACTCAATTTTTTCGAAAATTATCAAAGCAGAACAAGAAGGAAAGGAGACATTTCCTTTTACTTCAGGAAAAAATATGTATGATTTTATTCATGTTGCTGAGCTTGCACAGCAGATTGCATTAAGTGTATTACAGACAGAGATTAATGGGAAAATTAATTGCTGTTCAGGATCTCCTATAGCATTAAGGGATATGGTTGAACAATTTATATTAAATAATGAATTTAATATTAGGCTTGAGTATGGCGCTTATCCCGATCGTCCTTATGATTCCCCAGCAGTGTGGGGGAATAATGATAAGATTAAAAAAATAATAGATGCTTTTGAAGCCGCGGAACATAGAGTGAATAAATTTTCAACCGTGTAATATAGCTTTGTACATATAAATAGTAAAGGGGAAGTAGATTTTGATTCTTGAAAACTATAAAGAGAAAAACAGACTAGGCATTTTCTTCTTCTATGATAATGATGGAATTGTAGATGATTATGTATCCGTACTTCTTGATGACATGAATAAAAATATTAAAGATCTTCTTATTGTTTGTAATGGAAAGCTTACTGTAGAAGGCAGAGAGAAGCTTCAGAGATACACTTCAAATATATTTGTACGTGAAAATAAAGGGTTCGATGTATGGGCATACAAAGAAGGTTTGGAGTGTTTCGGATGGGATAAAGTTATAAATTATGATGAAGTTGTTCTATTTAACTCGACGATCTTTGGTCCTATATATTCTTTTTCCGAAATGTTTGAAGACATGTCGCAAAAAGATTTGGATTTCTGGGGAATAACTAAACATCATAAAATACCATTTGATCCATTTGGGACAGTTAAGTATGGGTATGTACCTGAACATATTCAATCTCATTTTATTGTAGTCAGAAAAAATATGTTGAATAGCTATGAATTTAAATATTATTGGGATAATATGCAGATGATCAAATCCTATGGGGAAGCTATAGGGTGTCATGAGGCAATTTTTACAAAGGACTTCAGTGATAAAGGATTTAAATGGGATGTGTTTGTAGACACAGATGATCTAGAAAAGCATGTATATCATCCATTATTAATGATGCCTTTAGAACTTGTTAAAAACAGAAAATGTCCGATTATCAAAAGGAGAAGTTTTTTTCATCACACAGCAGACTTCATTAACAATACTACAGGTGAGCAATCCATAGAGATCTACGAATACATTAAAGAAAATATGGAGTATGACACGAATTTAATATGGGGTAATATTTTGCGCACTTGTAATCAGGCAGATATAAAAAGAGCATTGAATCTTAATTATATTTTATCAACAAAAAGCTCTTTGCCAAGACCTTCAAATAATCAAAAAAAGATTGCACTAGTTATGCATATTTATTTCGAAGATTTAATACCATATTGCTTGAATTATGCTTCAGCAATGCCTCCAGAAACGGATGTTTATATTACTACTAATAGTGAGAAAAAAGGCAAGCTGATTGAAGCAGAGTTTAAAAAATTAGACTGTGCTAAATTGGAAGTTATATTAATTGAAAACAGAGGTAGAGACATAAGTGCTCTATTAGTAGCATGTAAACACTTTCTGTTAGATTATGATTATGTCTGTTTTGCGCATGATAAGAAGACAAAGCAATTAGAGCCATATATTAAAGGAGAATCATTCGCTTATAAATGTTTTGAGAATGTTCTGAGAAATCGACATTTTGTAAATAATGTAATTCATACATTTGACGAAAATCCTCGTCTAGGAATCTTATCGCCTCCACCACCAAATCACGCTGATTTTTATCCGACAATTGGTTTAGAGTGGAGCAATAATTTTGAGAATACAAAAAAACTAGCAGATGAATTAAAGTTGAAAGTGGACATGAATAGTGAAAAAGAGCCTATTGCGCCACTGGGGACCATGTTCTGGTTCAGAGCAGAAGCATTAAGGACTCTTATTGAATATGATTGGAAATATGAGGATTTACCTAAGGAGCCTAATAATACAGATGGTACTTTGCTTCATGCTATAGAAAGAATATATCCATTTGTTGCTCAGCATGAAGGGTACTACCCGGCTTGGGTTCTTGCAGATAGTTTTGCGAGGATTGAGATAACTAATTTAAACTATATGCTTAGAGAAATTAATACACAATTTTTCAGAAATTGTGGTCCTACTAATCATTTTTCCATGGTTTCAATTATGAAAAATAATTTAGCTTATAAGGTTCCTATAAAAATGCGCTTGAAAATGATATTAAAAAAATCTCTGCCTTATCCGGTATTTAACATGCTAAAAAGGGTTATTAAAAGGAGATAAAGATTACCTCTAAACAGGTTAACCCCATCAGTTCAGATACTAAAAGAGAGAGGTATGTAAATGGTCTTTAGCTCATTAATATTCATATTTTGTTTCTTGCCATTAGTTTTATTAGGGTATTATTTACTCAAAGTAGAATATAGGAATGCGTTTTTGTTAATTGCAAGTTTATTTTTTTACGCTTGGGGAGAACCGAAGTTTGTATTTGTAATTATACTTTCTATACTGATAAATTATATATTTGGTATTCTGATACATATATCTCAACGAAGCGAAAAAATTATGGCGAACAGAATTGTATTACTAGCAGGTATCGCTATGAACTGTGGCCTTTTATTTTATTTTAAGTATTTTGACTTTTTTCTATCAAGTATTAATAATATATTAAACTCGAACTTACCGTTATATAATATTATATTACCAATTGGAATTTCCTTTTTTACTTTCCAAGGACTTTCCTATGTTATTGACATTTATTCAAAAAAAGTTACAGTACAGAAGAATTTTTTGAAATTTGCATTATTTAAAGCGTTTTTCCCTCAGCTTATTGCTGGACCAATCGTTAGATATGTTGATGTTCATGATCAAATAGATAACCGTACCACTACTGTGGATGATTTTGCTTATGGCATTAGACGTTTCATAATAGGTCTTGGTAAAAAGGTGATTATTGCAAATACATTAGGGGCAGTAGCAGATAGTATCTTTGGTTTGCCTGCAGAGCAAAACACTATGGCAATTGCATGGGTAGGAGCACTTTGTTATTCTTTCCAGATTTATTTTGATTTTTCGGGATATTCTGATATGGCAATTGGGCTTGCAAGAATGTTTGGTTTTAAGTTTTTAGAAAACTTTAATTATCCATATATTTCAAAGACAATAACAGAGTTTTGGCGCAGGTGGCATATTTCATTATCATCATGGTTCAGAGACTACCTCTATATTCCATTAGGCGGAAATAGAAGGGGAAATGTTTATATAAATCTTTTAATAGTATTTATAGTGACAGGGCTATGGCATGGAGCAGCATGGAATTTTATTATTTGGGGATTATGGCATGGCCTATTTTTGATTATTGAAAGATTAATAAAGAAATCGAGAATAAACATTCACATTCCAAAAATAATTACATGGTTATATACAATGATAATTGTTGTAATAGGGTGGGTTCTCTTTAGAGCACAGGATTTCAATTATGCTGTGAGTTATTTGAAAATTATGTTTGGGTTTGCTCAGCCTGATTCGGTAGGCTTCACAGTTTGGTATTATCTAGATCCTATGGTGATGACGATGCTCATTATTGCATGCATTGCTTCAATTCCAATCGCTAAATATATAGAAAAAAATGTTGGCACATATGAAGAACATAATACACTCAGTTTATTTATTCAAAATATTTACATTATTATTCTTTTCGTAATTAGTGTTATGTTTTTGGCTACATCAACATATAATCCTTTTATTTATTTTAGATTTTAAGGAGTTTAAAATGAAAACTAGTAAGATATTTAATGTGATAATGGTTTTTGTTTTTATTTCTGCTATATTTGTACCTCTTATCACTGTTAATAAGACTAGAGGGAAAATATCAGTATCAGAGAATAGAGTTTTGGCTGCTTTTCCCTCTTTAATCACGAGTGATCGTAGTTTAAATGTTCGGTTTATAAAAGAATTTGAATTATGGTTGAATGATAATCTTGGGTTCAGAGATAAGCTTGTGATGAATAATACTATGCTGCAGTATAAGCTTTTCGGAACTTTAGCAAAGAAGGATACAATGATTGGAAAAGATAATTGGCTGTATTATGTGACCCCTGAAATTATTAAGGATTATCAAAATTTAAACTTGCCTTCTAAAAATCAGTTGACGCAATGGGGAGATTCACTTGAAAAAGTAAATGAATATCTCTCTAATAAAGAAATACCCTTTATTACAATGTTGAATCTGGATAAGAAAACTATTTACCCTGAAAACTATCCAGATACTATTTTAAAAGTTGGAGAGGTATCTAGATCAGATATTTTGTCTGAATATCTCATTAATAGAAATCTTGATTTTTTCACACCACAAGAAGCACTTGAAAAGGCCAAATTAACAGAAACAGTATACTCACCAAGAGTTGATAATGCCCATTGGAACAAGTATGGTGCATTTGTAGGATACTTAGAACTCATGAAAAGAGTACAGAAATATTATCCTGAGGTGAATGTATTATCTTTTGATGATTATGACATTACTAAAGATAAAAAAGATATTAAAATATATAATTCAGTGTCTTTTTCTGAAGTTGATTATGTTTTTAATAAGAAAACACCGAATATAGCATTTCAAAGATTTAATGTTTTTGATGACATGGACTTAGTGAATAATAATGTGTCATATGTGTATGAAAATAGAAACAAAAAATTACCAAAGGCGCTCATATTCGGTGATAGTTACTTCTATGGTTTGCTAATTCCAGAGCTCGCTGAGTCATTTTCTGAGCTAGTATATGTGCATTCTGACAACATTGGAAGACTTGAAAATTTAGTTGATTTATTTGATCCGGATATTGTTGTGTTAGAAAGTGTTGAGCGGATGCTTGATAAGACTATGGAAAATCTAATTAATTCAAAAGAAAAATTTATCGATTATAGCATGTATAAAGAATTACCTTTAGAAAGTAGCTCATTAATGTATTTGGACTTTTATAATAATCAATTAGTACAAGAACCTAGAAAAATAGTAGTGGACAAATCAAAAAAAGTAGCGAATTTAAAGGGATGGGCGCTTGATGCTAAAGCTGATAGTTCGGCTGATAGTGTATTTGTTAAAGTAGGAGACAAGTATTACTCTGGAATATATGGTATTCCGAATCATGCTGTTTCTGAGCACTTCAATAATACCTCTCTGATTAATTCCGGATTTGAATTTAATATTAATACTGCTGAACTAATTAGTGAAGAAAAGCTCAGTATAATTATTATATCTAAGGATAAAACTTACCAGTATTCACCTATAGAGTTTGAAATTGAAGTAAGGTGAATCAAGTCATTAGATATTGAGGAGTATTGAAACAATTATGAAATCATTTAAGAAATTCAATGTTTTTATGATTATATTTTTTATATGTACTATGATCATTCCTTTGATATTTATGAATAAATTTCCAGGCGAGATATCTAGTTCAGAAAACAGAGTTCTATCTAATTTCCCTGAATTGATTAATAGCAATAATAAAATAAACCCTCAGTTTACTAAAGATTTTGAGAATTGGCTTAGTGACAATATAGGATTTAGGGATGAATTTGTAGGAGTCAATACTCTGCTTCAGTATCAAATATTTAATAAAACGACAAGAAATGATTTGATTATTGGGAAGGATAATTGGTTGTTTCTCATGTATCCTTATATGTTAAGAGACTACCAAAATCACGATTTGCCAACAGAGGAGAGACTTGAGCAGATCACAGAGAAATTTAAATTGCTGAAAGATTATTTCACAACTAAAGATATTCCATTTGTTACAATGATAAACCCAGACAAAGAAACAATATATGAAGAATACATGCCAAACTCCATTCTGAAGAAGGGGGATATATCAAAAACAGATATAGTAATTGAACATTTAACTCAAAATAATATTGATATTTTTTCCCCAAAAGAGAATCTTCTAACCGCTAAAGAAAACGCAACTGTTTATTCAAAAAACTATGACCTATCCCATTGGAATGATTACGGTGCATTTGTAGGATATTTGGATTTAATGAACAGAGTTAAAAGGTATGTACCTAACATTAAGATTCTTTCATGGAATGATTTTCAAATTGATGCTTATACCAGGAAATCTAAACTCAATGGTACAATTCCATTTGAGGAAACGGATTATAAATTTTCTTACAAAAAAGACTATAATGCAATAAAAGAGAATAGTTCTTTTGAACAATTAAATTTAACTAGTGAAAACCTGGCATTTAGGTACGTAAATAAAGAGAATCCAGATTTGCCAAAAGCACTAATAATGGGTGACAGTTTTATATATATGTTCATGTTGCCAAACCTGGCTGAAAGCTTCTCAGAAATCACTTTTTTTCATTGGAATGACATGGATAAAGTTAAAGATATTGTGGAATTAATTAATCCAGATCTCTTTATTTTTGAGCTGATGGAGCCTGCAGTGGATCAGTTTACAGATACTGTTTCTTACCCGAATGGTTATTTTGAAGGAGATGTTGATATTAAAGTGCTACCCATATTGCAGGATGCAAAAGATGGGTATATGTGGGTAGATTATGTCAATAACAAATCAATTGATACTGCAAATGAAATTATTGTGGATAAATCAATGAAGACAGTAAACATTACTGGCTGGGCAATTGACTCTAACAAAGGTGATGTAGCTAGTGATGTGTTAATTAAAGTAGGAGATAAATATTATTCAGGTACTTATGGAACGAAACATGAAGGTGTTTCTAATTATTTCAATAATATTAATTTAATTAACTCCGGTTTCTCTATTAGTTTAGAAACCACGGAATTAATAGAAGCAGGGAAAATTAGTATTCATGTAATCTCCAAAGATAAATCATATCAATATTCACCAGTAGAATATAAAGTTGAGGTTAAGTGAAATGGCTACAGTAAACGTCTGCATTGTTACTTATAACAGTGCTTCAGATATTGAGACATGTTTAAGTGCTGTACTTCTTCAAACGTTTAATGTCCAAGATATTGTTGTCATTGATAATCATTCATCAGACGGTACGATTGATCTTGTACGCCAATTCCCATCGGATAAGATCAGGTTGAGTATGAATGAAGTTAATAATGGTTTCGCTGGCGGTCAGAATCAAGCTATTAAAGTATCTAATTCTGATTACGTTCTTGTATTAAATCCTGATGTAACGCTGTCCCCTAATTTTCTATCAGAAATCATTTTTTATATGGAAAAAAATAGTTTTGTTGGGAGTTGTTCTGGTAAACTATTACTAGCTTCTGATCCATCTCTGATGGATAGTGCGGGGCTAGGTATGCGAAGAACAAGGCAAGCTTATGATCTGGCCGCCGGAGAACCAGCAGTTAACTGGAATGCGGTGACTGAAGTTTTTGGAGTATCCGGAGCAGCTGCTGTATATCGTACTGCAATGATTCGGGATCTGCAAATAGACGGACAATTTTTCGATGAGCATTATTTCGCCTATAAGGAAGATGTGGACGTAGCCTGGCGTGCAAATAAGCTAGGATGGAAATCGTACTTTATTCCATCGGCCGAAGCACTTCATCATAGAGGATGGAAGCAAGGAGGACGTAAAGACATTCCGTTATTCATTCGAAGGCATTCTTATCAAAACTATTTTTTTAATTTGTTGAAAAACGAATCTATAGGATGGCATTGGATTGTCTTTATTCCAAATCTTATCGTTGTAGAACTAGCGAAGCTTGGCTATATTCTACTGAGAGAGCCAGGATTGCTTGGATGCTGGCCTTTTATTGTGCAGTCTTTACCTGATATGCTTCGCAAACGAAAAGCAATTAAAGCGAAGTCTCAAGCAGTACATACAAAAGTCAAATAAGCTGATCAAATGATGAACGCTTCTTAGACTGGTAACAATTTGGGTTTAATAAGCCCCTAAATTTTGTTACAATGTTAATAGAGTTGAAATTTGAGAGAATGCGGGTGAATTTGACAATATGATTCGACAGAATCAAAAAATATTGACACAGCTATATGTACTCGCAGATCTGGTAACTACTTTAATTGTTTTTCTAGCTGCTTATTGGCTTAAATTTCAAAGTGGTCTGCTTCATCATATAGACTCTGTTCCTTTTTCAACCTATTTGCTTTGGGGAACGATCTATTCTTTCTCAGCTGTTGTCGTAGGTTTATATTTACAGTTTTATTCTCCTAAGCGTCGCAAGAACTATTCTTTTGAAGTACTTAAGATTATACAGATCCAATCTATCAGCTTCCTTGGTCTGTTAAGCTTGCTTTACATAACAGGTGAGACGAATATTTCCCGGGAATTTCTCGCTATTTTTTTCGTTTTGAATATTATGGTTGTCACGATTTATCGTTATATGGTGAAATCCATTCTGTCCTCGTTCCGTCGGAAGGGCTATAATAAGCGATTTGTTCTTATACTAGGCGCGGGTTCAGTAGGCAGAAGCTTTTACAAAAACTTGAAGCGTCATCCCGAGCTGGGATACGAGATTGCAGGTTTTCTTGACGATTATCAAACAGAGCATCTGCCGGACTATCGTCATATGAAGCCGATTATTGGCAGGCTAGATGAATTGTCATCCGTGCTTCAGGAGCAGCCCATTGATGAAGTCATTATTGCGCTTCCTCTTGATGCTCATAAGAAATATGCGGATATTATCGAGATCTGTGAGCAGACAGGAGTGAAGACTCTGATCATTCCGGATTTCTTCGACCTGCTGCCAGCGCGTCCATTCTTCGACAATTTTGCCGGTATTCCACTTATCAATGTACGTGACGTTCCACTGGATGAGCTTAGTAATCGAATGCTGAAGCGGACATTTGATATTGTGTTCTCGCTTGCTGCAATTATTGTAACTTCGCCTATTATGCTAATCGCTTATATCGGCATTAAGGTTACGTCTCCTGGGCCGGTGCTGTTCAAGCAGGAAAGAATGGGGCTTGATCGCAGAACATTCGATATGTATAAATTCCGCTCGATGCGGATTTCATCAGGCAAGGTGTCAGACACGCAATGGACGGTGCAGAACGATCCACGAAGAACCAGATTCGGCAGCCTCTTGCGTCAGACCAGCATTGATGAGCTTCCTCAATTTTTCAATGTGTTGTTTGGTCATATGAGCGTAGTCGGCCCAAGGCCGGAAAGACCCTTTTTCGTGAATCAGTTCAAGGAAGAAATACCGAAATATATGATCAAGCATCAGATCCGTCCAGGCATTACAGGCTGGGCTCAGACTAATGGATTGCGCGGCGACACGTCCATTCATGACCGTATTATTCATGATTTATTTTATATCGAAAATTGGACTTTTCTATTTGATCTCAAAATTATAGTGAAGACGATTGTGAAAGGGTTTGTCAACAAGAATGCCTATTGAGCAAAGAGTGAGCAGCAAGGTTTCCGTTATTATTCCGACGCTGAATGCAGGCGCTCCATTCGCTGAGCTATTGCAGCGGCTGCAAACGCAAAGCTTGAAGCCCCACGAAATCCTTGTTGTCGATTCTACTTCCGAGGATGGTACAGCTGAGGTAGCACATCGGGCAGGCGCACATGTTCTTACGGTACTGCGGAGTGAATTTGATCATGGCGGTACGCGTAATTTTGCAGCATCTCAGGCAACAGGTGACATTCTTGTTTTTATGACACAGGATGCCATGCCCTATGACGATAAATTGCTGGAGGCACTTGTCGAACCATTAATCTTGGATGAGCAAGTCGCCTATGCTTATGCCAGACAGCTCGCTTATCCAGGAGCAGATGCGATTGAAAGAATGGCTCGCGAATATAATTATCCGGCTAATTCAGCTGTTAAGTCGCAGGCGGACATTAAAAGATTAGGAATCAAGACATTTTTCTGCTCTAACGTATGTGCAGCTATTCGTCTTGACTTATTTGAAGAGATGGGCCGTTTTCAGGCTCCTGTTATTTTTAATGAAGATTTGTTTATGTCTGCGACCTGTATATTACGAGGGTATAAAGTAGCTTATGCGGCTCAGGCAGCCGTCTATCATTCCCATTCCTATACGGTTAAGCAACAATTCAAGCGCTACTTTGATAACGGGGTGTCGATGCGAAGGAATGATTGGATCGTGCAATATAGCGCCGTTGGCAAAGCAGGATCTGGCTTGGTGCGAATGCAGCTCAGAGGATTAATAGCGCAGCGCAAGGTTCATCTTATTCCGCGGCTGGTAATTGAATCGGCAGCAAAGCTGGCAGGCTACAAGCTAGGTCTGAATTATTTGCGTCTTCCTGCCGCATGGAGACGACGGTTCAGTATGCATCGCCTCATATGGGCAAACATGGATAAAGAAAGCGGCACTACATTGAAGCAATAATATATTGAGCAACGTCTCTTATACCTTATATGGATAACGGCCTACCTTTTTCACAGATGAAAAGAAGGGGCCGTTTTTTTATTCGGGCGTATAGCTTGAGCTCTTGCTGGGCGACACTAGAAAGATTTCTATTGGGAAGTGGTCCCACTAATTAATGGGGTGCAGGAATGTTTATTTGGCTGGTCATCATTGCTTCATTATTTATTATATACACGCTTCAATTTGCTATCGTGCTGCTAATCGAACATCGACGGCCTGTTAATGTAGCTGCCTGGGTTTTTATAACACTGGTGTTCCCGGTCGTCGGTGTGTTGGCCTGTATACTAATCGGACGCTCAGAGGTGTCGAGGCGGAGAATCCGTTCCTTTGAGCGTGAGCATTTGCAAGCAGCCAAGCGCAATAGCCATTATGTGAAGCAAGCTTCTGATATTGGATTGAATAGGCTTCCTAACCAAGAGCGTTTGTATCACTTGCTGGAGGCTATTCCTGCGAACGTGATTACGCTTCGTAACAAAACAACGGTTCTAACGAATGGTAAAGCTACGTATGAAGCCATTATTCGAGCATGTGAAGCTGCGGAGCATCATATTCATATGGATTATTACACCATTCGCCATGATGGGATTGGCCAGAAGGTACAGGAGCTGTTAATTCGCAAAGCGCTTGCTGGAGTTGAGGTCAGAGTATTGTATGATGGCATTGGCAGTCTTAATCTGGCAAAAGAATACGTGAAGGAGCTGCAGGAGGCAGGAGTGAGAATAAGTTGTTTTCTACCTGCTCGTGTAGCGGTGTATGACAAGCTGCTGAATAATCGTAATCATAGCAAAATCACAGTAGTGGATGGGAAAATAGGATTCGTGGGCGGCATAAATATCGGCGATGAATATTTGGGGAAGGATGAGAAGCTTGGGTTCTGGCGGGACACGCATTTGCAGCTAGAAGGAGATGCGGTTTATTTTTTGCAGGAGCTGTTCATGAAGGACTGGGCTTTTGCAGCAAAAGAGCAATTATCTGCTCCTATCTACATGCCTCCACATTTGCATAGGCAAAGTGAGCCGGTACTCATTGTCTCCAGTGGCCCTGATCGAAGAGGAGAGCCGATTCTGGAAACAGTGTTCGCTGCCATTGCAGTAGCCAACGATAGAATTTGCATCTCCACCCCTTACTTTGTACCTGATGAGAGCTTGCTGATGGCGCTTTGCACGGCTGCGAAAAGCGGTATTGATGTCAGGCTTATCATACCAGGCATCGCGGATACGAAGCTGGTATTATGGGCTACCCTGTCCTATGTAGATCAGCTGCTGGAAGCAGGGGTAAAGGTATATCGCTATCAGAAGGGTTTTATTCATGCAAAGGTGCTCTTGATTGACGAGCTGCTTGCTATCGTTGGAACAGCAAATATGGATATGCGCAGCTTTTACAGCAATTTTGAGCAAAATGCAGTGATGTTCGATCCCTTAATTATCCAACGTCTAGAACAAGATTTCATACAGGATCTGGCGGATAGCATGGAGCTGGATCTTATAAGCTTCAGGAATAGATCCAAGAAGCAGAAGGCCGCGGAGGCTGCCGCCTTCTTGCTGTCACCGCTGCTGTGAAACGATAAATTGAAGGACATGGGATAGATTCTGTGTTTCCACCTTTTCAATTAAATCTCCGGTATGCGAAAGGCGCTCCATAATATTCAAGAGATGAAAGTCAGAAGGGCGATATTGCCGACTATTCACTTCCTCCCACGTAAGCGGTGTAGATACAGGAGCGCCTATTCGGGCGCGAGGAGAATAGGGAGCGGCAATGGTCTTGCCTTGATAATGCTGCAAGTAATCGAAATAGATGAGGTCGCCGCGATTTTTTGTTAATCGTTCGATCGTAAATAAGCGGGGATAAGTCCGGGCCAAGTATTCGCCCACGAACTGACCAAGAATTCTCAGCTCATCGAAGGAATGTATGCGTTGCAGCGGCACAATAATTTGAATCCCAGTTGCACCAGAGGTTTTGGCTATAGATTCGATACGAAGCGATTGCAAAAGCTCTCCTACTAATGAAGCTGCTTCCATGATGCGAGGCTCCTCCTGAAGCGTTGGATCAAGGTCTATGATCCATTCGGAGGGATAATGGGAATGCTCTATTCGTTCGAATGAAGCATGAAATTCCAGACAAGCCAAATTACCAAGCCACAGCAAGGTCGGTACCGAGTCCAGATGCACATAGGCAATGGCATCGACAGCGGCAGTATGAACATAGGCTGGGGTTGGTTCTGGGCAATTTTTCTGGTAAAAGGATTTGCCTTCGAAGCCATTAGGAAATCGAATCGTCGTCAAATAACGATCACGGCTATATTTGAGCAAATAAGGGGCCAGCATAGCAAGCTTCTGAATATAGATTAGCTTCGTGATGCCTTGATCTGGCCATAGAAGCTTATTTGGGTTAGTGATAGCGATTTCTTGCCCATCTACAGATAGCAGGATACGTTTCTTGGATGTCAGCTGTAATTCTTTAATCATTGTCATGGGCACCATCTTTCTTCTGAGATTTTGCCCACCCGAAGGCAACAAGCTTTGGATGGCGAAGCAATCCGGCAGATGTCAGCTCAAGTCCCGTAACCCGACAAGGCAGCGGGGAAGGGAGCCACACGATATCCTCTCGCTTCAGCTCAGAAGGAAGACTTGGGAATGGCATAGGCCAGGAAGGAGGCGAACTGCTGCGAAGCTGTAGAGCATTCTCAAGCGTCTCCCGCATCGCTTCATTGAGCCCAAGCGAGACGCTGCCAATGAAATTCCCTTGATCGGACATAACAAGGCTTGCTGCACGGCCTTCCCTCCGCTTAACCCCAACGATCGTAATATCAAGGACAAGAGCAGTTTTTTTCTTCAGCCAATCCTGATGCTTCTTCCCTTCACGATAAGGACTTGATATCCGTTTGCTCACGATTCCTTCCCATTGATGCTCTTGAACCCAATTCCACAGAGCTTCTCCGTCCGTATAAAGCTCGGTTGTAATTACATCATTTCGTGGGATGGCCAGCAGCTTCTGCTGCAAAATGTGATTCCGTTCTCCAAAAGAAAGCTCACGCAAATCCTGATCTCCATCCTGTAAAATGTCAAATACGACATAGATGAGCCGCTCATTGTTTTTATAGGCATTCGGCTGCTTGCTGCGCTCTCTTTGGAGCACCTTCTGAAAGTTCGGCTTTAGGCCATCCCAATAAATAATTTCTCCATCCAATACGCAAGGACCGAACTGTAAAGCATTATCTGCCAATACTTTTTCGATCTCGGGATAAATGGCATTTTTAAGCAGCATTTTTCGGGAAAATAACTTCACAATGCCGTTTTGCCCAATCATAGCCAAGATGCGTACGCCGTCCCATTTTAATTGATATACCCAATCTGGTCCTTGGGGCAGCTTGGCATTCGAGATAGGAGCCATCGGTTCAGTAGATAACGGAAGAAAAGCTGTCTTCACGATTATGATCCTGTATCTTTCGATGCTGTTTTCTTCGCTCTTGGTTTGCGAAGCTTAGGAACAGAACTGTCACTGGCTTCTTTCGTTTTTCTTTCTTTTACAGGCTTGGTGCCGGCTCCTGTATCAAGAACCACCTTGCCGCTGGGCTTAGCAACCTCAAGGCTGGCTTGCAGAGCTGCCATCAGGTCTATGACGCTTGCTTGCTCCTGCTGAGGGGCAATTCGAATTTCTTCGCCAGCTACCTTTTGGTTAATAAGGGTCAGCATATTGCTTCGGTAATCGTCGGTATATTTGGTCGGCTCGAAGGGGGTAGATAATTGTTCAATGAGCAGCTTCGCCATCATCAGCTCCTTCTCATTGACATTGATTGCATCAGGCAAGCCGGGCACTTGAGTAAGCGATCTTATTTCATCGGGGTAATAGATGGTTTCCATCGCCAAGCAATTATCAAGAACACGAATGGCTGCCAAGCTGCTTTTCGAGCGAATGGATATTTTTGCAATGCCGATTCGGCCCGAATCTGACATCGCTTGGAGCAGCAGATTATAGGCATTGCCGCCTGCTTGATCAGGAGATAAATAATACGTTTTCTGAAAATAAATCGGATCAATTTCCTCTAGAGCAACAAAATCAAGAATTTGAATGGTTCTTGATTTTTCCCCTGCGAGCTGCTCCAGCTCCTCTTTCTCGAACAGGACAAAGTGCCCCTTGTCATATTCATAGCCTTTGACAATATCATCCCATTCCGCTTCTACATCACAATTAGGGCAGCGCCTTACATAGGAGATTGGACTGCCGCAAGGCTTGTGGAGCATGCGAAGCGAGATATCCTTGTCCTCAGTTGCGGAGAACATCTTGACTGGCACATGCACAAGACCGAAGCTGATTGCGCCTTTCCATACGGTATGCATAATATAATCCCTCCTGCTTTAGTCGATGTTATTATTCCCGAATGCATGAGAATCACTCCGAAAGGGTATATTTTGCTAGAGAACACGAACTTTTAGGACATACAGGAGGTAATGGCAATGACAACAGATAACAGCAACCAACCTGAGGGAGCTGCAGATGCATGGAATGAAGGTCGCGATGATTATTTCATGGATATAGACCGTATGGTCAATGAGGGCCTTGGAGGCGGCTATGTATCCCCGCAAAACGGCTTAATTGATGAGACGACAACCGATACTATTGTTCCTGAGCAAAAGGGTTAAGCGTATATCAATCACGTAAAGGCGGGCGAGAATGATGGAAGCAGCACGTGCGAAGCAAATTTATGATTCTGATAAAAAAATCGGAGTGCAGTTGGACGGCGAGGATTCTGTATGGATCGAGCATGTGGACGTGGTCAACAAAATGGCGACGGTTCAAGTAGGCTCGAATCCATTGAATACGCAGACGGTTTCTGTAGAACGGCTGCAGGAAAATTAGTTGATATTGCCGATAAATTGCGAGAGCCGAACGTCATGCCTTATTAATTGGGCATAAGCGTTCGGCTCTTTTTTGCATTCATACATTCATACATGCGCTACATGGCTCCGAATGCATCGCGGAATGCCCGCTGGAGCTGGGCAAGGTCTGTCTCCCATAGCTCTGCTATTTCAATACTGACGTTCTCGTCCCACCAGTCGGACAGAACCTTGCGGTTGTTCTCATTCTCGGAGATCCAAACCAGATTAAGAACAACCTTCTTGAAGTAAATTTTTTCGGCTTGCTCCATTTTTTCTTTGGAGACCCATAGCTTCAAGCGTTTGGCAGTGCGATACAGCTCATTGCTGCATGCCCGGCGAATTTTACGTGCGGTCGGTAGGCTTGCGGCATGCTTCTGGGCGGATGGCCTCATTGGTAACCGACTCCTCTCTATGCCATTAGTATGCGGCAGCAGAGAAGACGGTTCCCTGACGCATATTGATATAGGGCAAGCATATAATCGGATAGAAGCTTGGACAAACAATGAGGTTTCTTTTATGCGTCTTAATGTTTTAATGGGGAGGATGTGCGTAGAGATGGAGTGGATGAGCGATGTTATTCATGCATTATTGGTGTGGATGGAGAGCCTTGGATATATCGGGATTGTAATCGGGCTGTTAATAGAAGTCATCCCAAGTGAAATTGTATTGGGCTACGGCGGCTATTTGGTTTCTAAGGGTGAAATTTCATATATAGGTGCAGTTCTCTTCGGTACTTTAGGGGCAGTGGGCCAAAATTGGATATTGTATGCGATTGGGAGATTCGGCGGTCGTCCGCTCGTAGTGAAATATGGCAAGTATATCAAAATCAAAACCAAGCATGTCGATATTGCAGAGGGCTGGTTCAACCAATATGGAGCGGGAATCGTGTTCACTGCTCGATTCGTTCCAGTCATGCGACAAGTGATTTCCATTCCTGCCGGCATGGCGAAGATGCCGTTTATGCTGTTTACTGTGCTGACTGCGCTGGCTTCACTTCCTTGGTCCATGCTATTTGTTTATTTGGGGATGAAGCTTGGCGATAATTGGGGAAGGATTGAGGAGAGAGCGAGTGACTATGTCCAGCCAGCGATTCTGATCGCGATCGCTTTGCTGATCGTCTATGTACTAGTAAAGTTTGTACGTTCACAAGGGAAATCGGTATAATGGAGTTAATGAATAAAGGAAAGAGGGATAATTATGAGTTCAAGTGTTGCTGATAAGCTGAATAAGGGAATTACACCAGAGCAATTTATTGCAGGCATGCAAAAGAATAAAGAAGCTTTTACGCAGTGGTATGATCATTTCGAATGGCCGAATCAGGAGGACCGCGAATATTTTGAATCCTTGAATAATCGAGATGATTTGCGTGTGCTGATTCTTATGGCGGAGTGGTGCGGCGATGTCGTACGGAATATTCCAGTCGTGTTCCGTGCACTCCAAGTTAGCGGAATCCCCACAGAAGTACTTATTATGGAAGAGCATTTGGATACGATGGATCAATTCCTCACGATGGGTGGACGTTCTGTCCCTATTGTTATTATTACAGATACAGGCGGACATGTTCTCGGTCAATGGGGACCGCGTCCTAAGCATGTACAGGAAGCCATGATTGCCTTCAAACAAGCCAATCCTGATCGTGAAGCGGCAGATTACCAAGAGAACCTCGCTGTTACACGCAAGGACATGATGGAGCGTTATGGTGAAGGAACAGGCTACCAAGCTGTTATTATTAGTGAACTTCGCGACTTATTCGAGTCGTTCTAATCAGATAGGAGTATGAATGATGCGTATTGAAATTTTTCCATTAGGTCCTATTCAGACGAATGCGTACCTGTTGACCGTACAGAATGAAGAGAGCGGGGAAGAGCGTGGCATCGTTATCGATCCGGGCATGAATCCCAAGCGGCTGCTTGATCGGATTGCCAATGTAAAGATTGAAGCCATCCTGTTGACGCATGCACATTTTGATCATATGGGCGGGGTAGAGGAAGTGCGTACAGCGACAGGTGCTCCCGTATATATCCATGATTTGGAGGCCGACTGGCTGACTGATCCCAAGAAGAACGGTTCTCTGCGCTGGGCTGACGTAACGCCTCCTTTGACGACAGGGCCTGCTGAATATGCCCTTGATCAAGGGCAGACGCTGCAGCTTATTGGTCAGACGTTCAAAGTGATGCACACGCCAGGACATTCGCCCGGCAGTGTGAGCTTCTTATGCGGCAATCATTTGTTCTCGGGGGATGTACTGTTCAAGATGTCGGTCGGAAGAACGGATCTTCCAGGCGGCAGAGAACGTGATCTAATGGATTCCATTCAGACGAAGCTCTTTAAGCTAGCGCCTGAAGTGACGGTATATCCAGGTCATGGACCTAAGACGACAATTGGCTTCGAAATGGCAAATAATCCACATACCAGATAACCCAAACCGTTGGCATGGCAGAACACCGTCATGCCAACGGTTTTTTGCATATTCTCGAATTTTAGGTTCCAATAAACATCATAAAAAGGCAATTCTTCCATAGGCATTGTGGAAATCCCTTCAGAAATCTGCGACAATAATAGAAGGTTACAGGGAAAGAATTAAAAGGACGGTGCATAGCGAGTGGCAGGAATAACAGCGAAGCAGACCGATAATGGGTTAGAAGAAGGATCAGTGAAGGTAATAAGAACAGCTGAACAAATAGCTGCAGAGACGGATCGTATTATGAAAGGATTGGCATCTCAGCTGTCGATTCCTTTCACGAAAGTGAAAGCGGCGGTTGCGCTGCTGGATGAGGGGAATACGATTCCATTCATAGCGAGGTACCGGAAGGAAATGACCGGGGAGCTCGATGAGAACGATTTGCGGGCAATTGAGGAACGGCTGCAATATATGAGAAATTTGGAAGACCGCAAGCGCGAGGTCATTAGGCTGATTGATGAGCAAGGCAAGCTGACTGAGGGATTGCGGAGCACAATTAATGAATCTGTGAAGCTGCAAGAAATAGAAGATTTGTATCGTCCTTACCGCCAGAAGCGTAAGACAAGGGCGAGCGTGGCGAAGGAGCGGGGATTAGAATCACTTGCTGAGTGGCTCTGGTCCCAGCCTAAGCATGGAGATCCAATTGCTGAAGCTGCCGCCTATGTCGATGCTGATAAGGGGGTAGCAACGGCTGAGGATGCTCTGCAAGGTGCCAAGGATATTCTTGCGGAGAATATAGCCGATGAAGCTGCTATTCGAGCATGGGTGAGGAAGCATACCTTCGATCAGGCGCTGCTGCGCACAGAAGCGAAGAACGCAGCTGCGGAATCCGTATACGAAATGTATTACAGCTACCAAGAGCCGATTCGCAAGCTGCCTCCGCATCGGGTATTGGCGATTAATCGTGGAGAACGCGAGGATATTCTGCGAGTGGCATTCGACATCCAATCCGAGAGGATACATGATCATATCCAGCGTAAAATATTGCGTAATTATACAGCTGCTGCCGTGCGCGAAGTACTTATTGCCGTCATTGAGGATTCGTACAAAAGACTGATTGCTCCTTCTATTGAACGAGAGGTGCGCGGAGAACTGACGGAAAAGGCAGAAGAGCATGCTATTTCTATCTTCTCGGAGAATCTCCGCAACTTGCTGCTGCAGCCTCCGGTAAGAGGCAATATTGTACTCGGTGTAGACCCTGCTTTCCGGACAGGCTGCAAGCTGGCTGTTATTGATGATACAGGCAAGCTGCTGGAAGTAGCGGTGTCGTATCCGACTCCTCCGAATAATAAAGTAGCAGAGGCGGAAAGGCTGATCAACCGGCTTATTGATCAATATAAAGTCGAATTGATTGTCATTGGCAATGGCACGGCTTCTCGCGAAACCGAGCAATTTATTGCTGATCTTATCGGCAAGCGCAAGGCAGAGGACGGAGCCGAGCTCAAATATATTATTGTCAGCGAAGCGGGTGCAAGCGTATATTCGGCATCGAAGCTTGCGGCCGAGGAATTCCCTGATCTGGATGTAGCGGAGCGAAGCGCGGTATCTATCGCACGGAGGCTGCAGGACCCGTTAGCGGAGCTTGTAAAGATTGAGCCAAAGGCAATTGGAGTCGGCCAATATCAGCATGATGTCAGTCAGAAGCGATTGGACGAGAGCCTTGGCGGGGTCGTAGAATCTGCCGTTAACCATGTCGGTGTAGACGTGAACACAGCCTCAGCTTCGTTGCTGTCGTATGTGGCCGGCATCAATGCCACGATTGCACGCAATATTGTGAAGTATCGCGAGGAGAATGGACGGTTCGCAAAGCGTGGACAGCTGCAAAAGGTGCCTCGTCTGGGTGCAAAATCCTATGAGCAATGCATTGGCTTCCTGCGTATTCCCGAAGCGGTCAATCCACTTGATCGAACGCCGATCCATCCCGAATCTTACGAGGTGGTCGATAAGCTATTCGGAGAGCTGGGACTGAAGCTGAATCAGGTTGGCTCGGAGGAGCTTAAGACGAAGCTGGTAGAGATTCGTGCGGAAGAGCTTGCTCCTGTACTTGGTGTAGGGGTGCCGACGCTTAAAGATATTATGGACAGTCTTCTCCGTCCAGGGCGTGATCCTCGTGAGGAGCTGCCTGCCCCTATTTTTCATACGGATGTGCTTAATTTGGAAGATTTGACTCCGGGCATGGAGCTTCAAGGAACGGTCAGGAATGTTATTGATTTCGGAGCGTTCATTGATATCGGCATTAAAAATGATGGTTTGGTGCATATTTCACAAATGAGCGACAAATTCATCAAGCATCCGATGGATGTTGTATCCGTTGGAGATACCGTTACCGTATGGGTATTGAACGTGGATCTCAAAAAAGGCCGCGTTGGCCTTACGATGCGCAAACAGAACTAGCTGATATGAATTCGAGGGGCTTGCTTTTCACTTGCAAGCCCCTTATCATATATCAGAGCCTCTAGTGTCCTATGAAGGAAGGAGAGGATTAGCGGTGACTTCAAGCAATGACAGATGCAGCAGCACACCAAATCATCATAAAGCATTCGGCGTAGCCTTACAGGCGCTTGTTGTTCTTAATAACAAGCCTGGTACTTGTTCTAGCGCAGAGATTGCTCTTATACTGGGGTCTGAGGCTACTATGCTAAGACGGGTATTGGCCAAGCTCGCGAAAGAACAGCTGCTTGAGACGCAGGAGGGACGAGACGGCGGCTACCGTTTGAAGCGAGCCCCAGATGTAATTACTCTTGCGGATGTATATATAGCTTTGAGGGTTGGAGAACCATTCTCCTGCGGCATGATTGATACGACAGGAGCCCATCACTTCGGTCAAGAGATGAGGCAGGCTTTTGAAGCAATAACGGATGAGATCGAGCAGAATACGATCGAGATCCTCAGGAAAACGACGATTAAGCAGCTATCAGAGCAGATTTGCGGGATGAAGTACAGCCAACATCTGGGAAGCGGAATAAAGGATTGACATGACTCGCAGCCAGCCACTATACTGTTATTAAATTCATTACAGTTTCACACACCGTTTACTGTGCAATAATTAACACAGTAAAACTTATGGGAGGAATTACCTAATGACTACACAAACAAATAATGACCTTGGAGCTTTTTTAGAAGTGCTTGAGGGCCGTCATTCTGTCCGTCACTATGATCCATCAGCAACGATCTCGGAAGAGGAAATCAAAGAAATTCTGGAGCTAGCTACGAAGGCCCCATCCTCTTCCAATACGCAATCATGGCGCTTCCTTGTTATTACAGATGCAGAGCTTAAGCAGCAGCTGCTGCCAATTGCCAATAACCAGCAGCAGGTTGTTGATGCATCAGCCGTTATTGTTATTCTAGGTGACCTTGAGATGTACAAAGAATCCGAGAAAATCAATAAACTGGCTGTTGAGGCAGGCTATATGACACCAGAGATTGCTGAGCAGTTCACAGCTAATACAGTGAAGCTCTATACCTCGATTCCGAAGGATCGTTTGCATGAGGTAGCTGTGTTCGATGCAGGTCTGGTAGCTATGCAGATTATGCTCGTTGCCAAATCCAAGGGGTATGATACCGTACCAATGGGTGGTTATAACCGTGAGCAGCTGAAGGAAGCTTTCCAAATTCCTGAGCGTTATGCACCAACGATTCTTCTTCCAATCGGCAAGGCAGCGACGCCTGGCCGCCTGACTTCAAGGCTTCCTGTAGAGGACGTAACCTTTTTCAATAAAATCTAATTAGTAAGACGACAAACCCCGCATGCCTTCAAGCATGCGGGGTTTGTCGTCTAACAATGCTGGTGAGATAAGTATGATGAATACACGCATATCGCTATATAGGGTTCTCTTCTTGAGGACCTTGCTTATTGCGGTAAAAATACCAGCATTCATTCAGCAGCTTGATTTGCCTGCGGTCTTTTTTCTGAAATGCACGCATCATCTGGTTACAGAGCCATTGTGGGATAGCGTCCGCCCTCCTCTTCGTGGTGTATTATTACCATATGGGGAGGGCAAAGTGTCCGTGCAGGTCCTAATGAAACGTTACATTTCTTCTTCGTACCATTGCTCTAGCTGAGCCTGCAAGGCACGGATCTCTGTAAGCAGAGCAATAAGCGGATATGCGGATTCTTTAATCGCTGCAAAGCCGCGCTCTAGCTCGTTAATGTAATCCAGACCAGATACAATAGCGATGGAGCTGTCATGCAGCTCGACATTGTCGCATTCTGCTATCGCGTAGGGCAGCTGAGGCACGTGATCTGCTGTGAGCTTGTCTATCTCTTTATGCAGACGCAAATTGAGCGCACTTAGCTGATAAGCATGAGATTCGGGCATTTCGACGAATAGAATAGTGGTATCATCTTTCATAAGGACGTAGCGCATAGTAGGCATAAGTTAAGCAAATCTCCCCTCGTTCGATTACATGATGCGATTGGTGCTTCTGTAATCGCCGTACAATTGTAGATTACTACTTGACAGTGTAGCGTATACAAGCTTTAAAATTCAAGTAGTGGAGGAGAATAACGATGATGACAATAGACGATGCAGCACTGCAGCATTGGGTAGAACGAGTATCAATAGAGAGCTTTGGCCGGCCGTTTATTCATCAAGCAAGCTTTAATCGTAGGTTAAAGGCCACGGGAGGACGCTACTTTACCAAATCCCATAATATAGAGATAAGCCCACATCAGCTTGAAGCATTCGGCTACGAGGAGACAGAGAAGATAATTAAGCATGAGCTCTGTCATTACCATCTGCATATAATGAAGCGGGGATATCGGCATCGGGACGAGGACTTCAAGAAACTGCTCGCTCATGTAGGAGGTTCGAGGTTCTGCCACACGCTGCCGGACAGGCTGGGTCGGCAGCCAACACCGTATCGTTATCAGCTTATTTGCAGTAAATGCGGTATGGAATATTTGCGAAAAAGAAGAGTGGACCCCGCCCGTTATGCCTGCGGAAAATGCCGTGGAAAATTATTTTTAAAAACGCTTGACCTATAGAAAGAACCATGATATATTATTACTTGTCGCCGCTGATTTACGAAACAAACGGCAACGAACACCGATATTCCCTGATAGCTCAGTTGGTAGAGCACTCGACTGTTAATCGAGTTGTCACAGGTTCGAGTCCTGTTCGGGGAGCCAATTCGGGGAGATACCCAAGTGGCTCAAGGGGACCCTCTGCTAAGGGGTTAGACTGCGCAAGTGGTGCGAGGGTTCGAATCCCTCTCTCTCCGCCATTCATATGGCATAACGATTGTAACGGAAGGCCGTTCACTATCAGGTCTTTTTTTTACGCCTCATAACGGCAAAGATTATGACTTCCATCAATTGGATCGAAGTAATCGGTAGAAAAAGCTTGTACTTGAGTTCGGAAGTTGTTACAATAACAAATGTTGTTCAGTAAATACCAGGCCCGTTGGTCAAGGGGTTAAGACACCTCCCTTTCACGGAGGTAACAGGGGTTCGAATCCCCTACGGGTCACCATTCCTCAATGTAAGTGAAGCAGCTCTACTGAGTTCGTTTTACAATCATGAGAGCCATTAGCTCAGTTGGTAGAGCACCTGACTTTTAATCAGGGTGTCGAAGGTTCGAGTCCTTCATGGCTCACCAGTTTTTATTAAAGTTTTCCCCTATATGTGCGGTAGTGGTGGAATGGCAGACACGCTATCTTGAGGGGGTAGTGGGCTTATGCCCGTGGAGGTTCGAGTCCTCTCTACCGCACCATAACTAAATCCTTAATGATCTATAATATAGAAATTTTATAACACTTTTGAAATCAGAACGAAAAATCTGATTTCAAAAGTGTTTTTTTATATGATTAGGGTTAATTTGTTTCAAACGATGGTTTGGAGTGTTGTAACTATCTCCCAAAACAATTATTTCTTATTAACCGAGTTGTCCCAAACGTTCCGTACATAATAATGTTTATGAAGTGAGGAAAAATAATCTTTTACTATCTTTAGGATCTATAGACTATTTACCTAATATTTTTTAAATACGACATAGTTCGACATACCTATTTATTTTTTTGTGATATTATCAAATGAAAAGTCGAATGGTGGGAGATGTCCGAATGAAGAAAGTAGTAGTATTGATTATTATGGTTATGTTGTTTACTTCAGGAAGTAATGTTTATGCAACTGAAACACCGATCAAAGTTTATGTTGATGGTAGTCTAATGAATTTCAGTACAGATCCAATTCAGACACAGGGAACTACTTTGGTTCAATTTACTCCTGTGTTTAAAGCTCTAGGTTTGTCATTTACTTGGGATCAAAAAACCAAGACTGTTACTGGATCAAAAAAAGGATTGAATATAAAACTCACAATAGATAGTAAAACTGCTCTGGTAAATGGAAAAGAAAAAAAATTAAGTATTGCTCCAAGAGTTGTGAATGGTGTAACATTTGTCCCATTACGTTTTATTAGTGAATCGACAGGGAAAGCCACGGATTGGAATTCAGATGATAAAATAGTGACTATCGGAGAAACTACAACACAAAAAGTAAGTACACCAACTGTTTTTGCATATAATGTAAACTCGGCAGATGGAGTTAAGCTGTCATGGTTTGTAACTAATTTAACTGGTAAAACTATTAATTACTATACAGTTCATATTAGTACATTTAATGCAGTCGGTGATCCATCATATGACCAAATTACAGGGGAAAGCACATTTGCCGTTAAATATGTAGGCCCTGTTAAACCAAATGACAAATTGGGGATCTTTACTATATTTACTTATCAATCAGCTTTAGAGACGATTAAGATTACGGGAATTGATTTTGAATATAGCGATGGAACGAAGGAATCTGTTTTATATAATCGGACGACATCTGATTCAAAGGGGTTAAAATAATTATAAACTATAAGTGTAAGTTTTAAGAACTCTCTGAACTAGAGGGTTCTTTTTTATGTGCCAGCATGGTGTAATTTCTAGGCTTTTATATTTATACCTGTGAAGGTTTGAGTTTTCCTGGGCAAAGTAAGAAACATCGATCATGACAGGGAGTCTACCTGTACGTCGATGTTTTTTCTGATTGCGGGTACTTAAAGGCGAGCCTTTGATTTTGTAATTTATTTGAGAAGCTTCTTGATCTGTTTCAGCAGCTTGCGCTTAATGCTGGAGATAATATATTTCTTCAAGCTTGTATTCCTCATTCCGAATCGCAAGGTAATACCTCCTTCTAAAAAAATCCAGTTATATGGATTGTACCATGCTGTTAGCATGCTGAATAGCTCACTTGTCTACTTATTAGCTGCAGCTCTCTAAGTAATTTCGTATAGATATGTTCCATCCCCTGGAAGATAGATTCACCGCAAACTACACACATAAATTCACTATTCGCCCAATCAAATTTTTCTGCCTAGAATAGGCTAATATCAATTGAGATAAGGGGCAGTGGTCGAGGATGGGGAATAAATCTGAAGGGTTGACCTCTGATGATATAGCGTTAATTGCGGCAGTTGTAGTCATAGTAGGAGATGGACTGGCGCTTTTGTCCTTGCTTATGGCAAGAAACGAAAAGTCAGAGGCAGAGGCAGTGCTGCCTGTTGCGACGATAGCTGGGAAGCGGAATGGTAAATCCAATAGAAGCGGAAGCTAAGGAGGTTTCCCACGGCTAGCTCAGATGGAAAGCGGAGAAGGCCGTGGGAGCAAATGGCCATTTCCCATCCACAAATAGGAATAACGACAAAAATTAAAATATAAGACAGGATACGACAGGACCGATAATTTCGATCATGCTAGTATAGGATGTAGGTACTGGAAAATGTTTAGAGATTGTATAGAGCGGTAAATTATTATTGAATAGAATAAGATTCCTGTCAGGTAATCTTCATTGGAATAAGTCTGAGAACTCTTTTTATTTGAATGGAAATGTAAGAATAGTATAATATATCTAGAATAAGTCTCCGTAGAAGGGTAATATAGACTATTGTTGCCAATATCCATATATACAGGAGGGGAAGCTACATGAAGAGGATAGTTGGGGCAGGTCTAATCAGTATCATTATTCTCGCACTGCTCGCTTGCAGTCATTCAGAGGGAGCTCCGCAAAGCTCGAATAAGCCATTGTTGTCGCCTGAGCCGAATAAGGAGTCAGCGCAGCAGAATAGCTCAAGAGAAATGCTGTATTCTTACATACAAAATAAACTTACCGGTCCCCATGGTGTATACACGAATGCGATTGAAACTGATCAAAGTGCTGAGGTTGCAACAGGGCATGAGGTTCTAAGCGAGTCTGCGGGATTATTGATGAGATACTATGTTCGAACTGAGGAAAAGCAAGCTTTTGATAAAGAATGGGCGTTAGCCAAAAAGAACTTTGATCTCACAGGAGCCTTTAGTTATCGGTACAGTCCGAAGCTGGATAAGCAATCTGGCGTGAATGCGGCTGTCGATGATCTCCGAATCATTCGGGCGCTGTATGAGGCAGAAGAAGCATTCCAAGACAAGAGTTATCGAACAGAGGCCGATCATTATGGGCGCCGCTTCTACGAGCACAATGTAAAGAATGGGCGGATGTATGATTTCTATGATGGAACTTATGATCAGACGAATGATTTCATTACCCTCTGCTATATTGATCTGGCAACGCTGCGATTGTTGCCCGTCTCCGAGAAGGAACAGAAAGAGCTGGAGACGCAAATGCTCAGTATTAGCAAAAAGGGCTATTTGTCCGACGCCTTTCCTTTCTATGAAACGCGATATCGTTATCCTGCCAGCGAGTACAGCTCAGAGCAGATTAATTCGATCGAGTCTCTTTTGACGATATTAGCTTTAGCAGAGGTAGGAGAGCATAATCCTGCCAGCATTCGTTATTTGAAGGACAAGATTAATAATGATGCACTGTATGGCCGATATACACGAGAAGGCATCCCGGATACGGATATTCAATCTACAGCTATTTACGCAATTGTGGCTATGATTGGTTCCGAGATTGGGGATGAAGCTCTATATGCGAAAAGCATCGAGAGAATGAATGCATTTCAAGTGAAGGATACGGATAGCCCCTTATTTGGGGGATTCGGTGATCCAGCGACGGAGCAGGCCTATTCCTTTGATAATCTGATGGCCCTGCTTGCTTACACCTATGAATAAAGATGGAATGAGGTAGTACCATGAGCGATCCGACACAGCAGAGGCCTGTTAATAGAGGGGGCTCAGCATTCATACGCAGAATAACCCCGGCCTCTGCCGCTGCGATCACGGTTCTGATTATTACGACAATCGTGTTATTCATTCCTCCCTATATTGGAATGGCGGATAACGGTGATTTCTTCCGTATTTTATATGGGAACGGCCTTTATTTCACAGAGCCTGACTATGATAATAAGTTTTTTGGTTACTTTATAAAAGAATTCGGCATTTTACAGTATTTCAATGAAAACAGTGATCCGCTGTTCTCATCACAGTCCTTATTTATTCAGTTTTCTCTATGGTTGAACAAGCTAATGTATCATTCCGAGGTTTTTGATGTGCGGATTCAGGCAGCCATTTATACATTGCTGCTAGCCGCTGCACTCTATTTGCTGGTTGAGAGCATAACGTGGAAGATGCCGCGGAAATACGGTTATCCTATTGCTGCGTTAGCTGTATTTATGTTTGGAGATACGGGCTATACCGCTTATTTCAATTCTTTTTATGGCGAGAGTGTCGTTATGCTTATGTCGATGCTCTTGCTTGCTTCCGGGCTGCTGTTATACCGGCGGCGGTACAATGATTATGTAATGCTTGGTTTATTCCTTGTTAGCGCCTTACTGCTAACTACCTCTAAGCAGCAGAATGCTCCAGTCGGCATAATTATTGCAGTCATGGGCGTGCTGCTTATCTATGTTCGCAAAGAAAAGGCTTTTCGTATTGCTGCCGTGTCTTCCTTAGTGATACTGCTTTTTGCAGGTATCGCTACTTATGCGTTGATTCCCAAAGAGTTCGTGAACATCAACCAATATCATGCGATGACCCGTGGGGTTCTTATGCAGTCCGATAATCCAGAGGAGACGTTGGAAGCCTTTGGAATAGATAAGCAATATGCGATCCTTGCTGGAAGCATTTATTATGAGCATTACACAACAATTGACGTAGACTCTCCAATATTAGAGCAGGAATTTTACAATAAATCTGGCTTTGTCGCTATCCTGGGCTACTATATCTCTCATCCAGACAAAGCATTGAAAATGCTGAACTTGGCAGCCAAACACGCATTTACGATCCGCCCGGATGCTATGGGTAATTATGAGCAATCTCAAGGAAAAGCATTTGGCGAGAAGACCTCCTTTTTTTCTTTATATAGTACGCTCAAAAAAGCATTGTCTCCCAAAACGTTCGGTTTTATTTTTATTTGGGCGGTTCTGGTTATCGGCTTGTACATGCCTTCTTTCCTGGCAGCGATTAGAGCGAGGGATATGAGGCATGCGCTGCGAATGCCGTTAGTCGCTATGATGATTGCAATCGGCTTATCCAGTATTCTAGTCGCTATTATTGGGGCGGGGGACGCGGATTTGGCTAAGCATGAATTTCTGTTTACGATTATGTTTGATTTAGTTACTTTTCTAACGATCTCTGATGCATTCAGACGTCGGCTATGGCAGTATAGCGCTCCGGAGGAGAAATCATGAAGAGCTATGAACAACGATTGATCTTGCTCCTGACGATGTTTTTAATGCTTCATCTAATGCCTTCATCGCTTCATGCTGCGGCACCAGATAAGGACAAGCCCCGTGTACTGCTGCTCTACGATAGCTTAGGGAAGCACACCGCCAAGGAGGGGAATGTAGAAGCGCTCCAGAAGCTGCTTGCCGCCTTCCGAGCAGATGTGACCTTGCAATCTATAGACAGCTACCAAGCAGGGCTGCTGCCCGGTTATAAGCAAGTCATTAGCGTGCATAATGCAATTGATTTGGAGCCGAGCAACAAAGCCTATCACGAGGATCTGGCTAATTATAAAGGGAATTATTTGCATATAGGAGCGGGCCTGCCTGCTGAGGCTCAGCATCATTTGCAGGTCCAATCACAAATGATGAACAACAAGAGCCTCAGTCTAGCAATAGGGGAATTATCGCAGGAGCTGTCCGCTGTTCCTAATTTCACTCGAATTGTGAAGGCTTCAGGCCAATCCTTTGGAACGATGATAGTGGATGATGAATCTTCTCCCGTTGCTGTAAGGGATGGGCGATACGCTTACATGCCTTATTTCCAAGGCGGCAATCTTAGCGAGATCATTATGTCTTATTTGCTGAAGGATTGGCTTGCTGCTGCGGAGGAAGGACAGGCCTATCTGGTTTTCAAAGAAATTTATCCATTCTCGGATTTGCAGCTTTTGGAGTCCATGGCGGATCGACTGTATGAAGCAGGGATTCCATTCATCGCCAGTGTTAGGCCCGTTTTTTATAATACTGATTATCCTGCGATGGAGCGTTATTTGGAAACGTTGAAATACATCCAGTCACGGAATGGCAGTATTGTTATTCACGCACCGGTCTTTACGAGCGTCTATGGTGACAATGATGAATCTTTATCGCAAAAGATGTCGGCTTTTATAGATACTCTAGCCAATTATGGCATTGCTCCTCTTGGCATTGGAGCAGAGCTTGATCTCTATTGGAGCAATGGCCAATATTTTGTGAAGAATGGGATGGTGTTTTTTGACTCAGCCATTTTATTCCCTAATAAAGCTCTTATGAACATGGCACAGGCCGCAATTGCTGACCCGTTCTCCTCCTCTTTATATAGCCTTTCCTTGGAGAAGCTTGAGCAATATGCTGCAGCGGGCAAGGCTATAGAGAAATTTCCGGTGGATACGGCTGTTACCTTTGATTTTTATAGCAATGAAGAGGAGCTGGATGCCGGAATTCAGACCTTGAAGGAGAGCTGGATCGCGTTTGCCGACTATAAACAACAGGCTCATGGCGTTCATACGGATAATAATGCTATTGCTTCGGTGAACGGAGGATTGTTCATTAATGGCATACCCGTAGATCTGAATGACGCGGTGAAAAAGATAAGCGGGGATTATCAATATAAGGAGGAAGAGAAGCAGAGCTTAACGACTTTGTTCACGATTCAGAATAATTTCTACGTCGTTGTCATTCTTATCTCGTTGCTCCTGTTCAGCTTTCTCCTATTGATAGGTTATCGGCTGTATAAACGTAAATATATGAAGTGAGGGGGGCGATATTCATGACAATTGCAGACATATTAATGCTAATCGCCGTCATCTGTATTTGGTCTCTCCTGCTAGTGAATGTCGTACTTATTATCGCGGGCTATTTGTACTATATTCAATGCGAGGGCGAGCCTGAGCCCGAAATAGTGGGAGAAGTACCGTTCGTAACGATCATGGTCCCTGCCCATAATGAAGGGAAGGTCATTGTTCAGACGGTGGAATCATTGCTCGATCTGGATTATCCGCATGATCGCTATGAGATTATCGTCATTAATGACAATTCCTCCGATAATAGTGCCGCGCTGTTAAGTCACTTGCAGACGAGATACTTGGGAAGAAACCTGATCATTATTAATACAGATTCGGTTACGGGAGGCAAAGGCAAATCCAATGCCCTTAATATTGGCTTCACACAGAGTAAAGGAGAGTTAATCGCGATCTATGATGCGGATAATACCCCTGAGCGTAAAGCTTTGCGATATCTGGTAGCTGAGATTACTCGCGACCATACGCTTGGAGCGGTTATCGGCAAATTTCGGACACGCAATCGGAATGCCAGCTTACTTACACGATTCATTAACATTGAGACGTTGTCCTTTCAATGGATGGCGCAGGCTGGCCGGTGGAAGCTGTTCAAGCTATGTACGATCCCTGGCACGAACTTTATTATGAGACGGCATATTGTAGAGACAATTGGCGGCTGGGACGTCAAAGCTATTGCAGAGGATACGGAAATTAGCTTCCGTATTTATACGATGGGCTATCGAATCAAATTCCAGCCCAAATCAGTGACGTGGGAGCAAGAGCCGCAAACGCTAAAGGTATGGTTCAAGCAGAGGACCCGCTGGGCGAAGGGCAATATTTATGTCATAGTCAAAAATGCCAAGCTTCTGTTCGATCGCAATGCAAAGATGATTAGGTTCGATATTCTCTACTTCCTATCTATATACTTCTTGCTGCTGACGGCACTTATTATGTCAGATATTTTATTGGTGCTTCATGCATTTGGACTTGTGCATACTACTATTGCAGGACTGAGCTCCTTCTTATGGCTGCTCGCAATTATTTTATTTATCGTAAGCACCTATATTACATTAACAACAGAAAAAGGCGAGATGAGGCTGTCCAATGTCTGGATCATCATGCTTATGTATGTGACGTATTGCCAGCTGTGGATGGCAGTGGCTGCTTATGGCTTGTACACGTATTTGAAGGATCTGGTGTTCAAGAGAGAGGCCAAATGGTACAAAACAGAACGATATTAAGGAAGGACGTTTATTGTGAAGATAAAAGCAATCATTAACGGTCTATTGATGATGTCTCTCTTGCTGCTTCCAGTCGGAAGCGTTATGGCCAGTCCGCAAACCTATCGAATGGCGGTTACGAGTGAGGAGGCTGCCTTGGCAGGGGTTATGCCTTCCAAGCAAAGCTATTTTCAAATTCAGGAGTACTGGGATGTAAGTGAAGTGAAGCTTAAGCTCGACTATAAAGCTACACAATTGGCGTTGACAGATCAGTCAAGCATTACACTGCAGGTGAATGGGACACCCTTCCATTCCTTCAGGCCAGTTGTTGATGCCGGTAATAAGCAGAGCCTGTCTGTTCTTATACCGACAGAGCTGCTTGTGACAGGAACGAATACCCTGCTGATCCAGGGGAATGTTCAAACAAACGATAACGATAGCATTTGTGAGCCGACAGAGCTGCGGGATAATTGGCTGCATCTCTATGAAACCTCAGATATTGATATTAAGTATTCGAATAAGCCGTTGGAAGGAAGCATCAGCGATTTCAATCAGCGCTTCACTGGGATGGATACAGTCAGCTCGAATCTCCATGCCATTGCTGTGCCTGAACAAAGTACAGCGGCAGAATTAGAAGCAGCTGTCCATGCCTTATCTGGCTTCGCCAAGTCGAATGGCTTCAAGGAGAAGGCAATACCGCTGCTTCCTTTCGGGACGGACAGCTTGAGCAGTAAAGCGCTAGTAGTCATGATTGCTTTAGCTGACCACTTGCCCACGGAAATCAAAAGTCTGCTAAGTGAACGAGATCTGGACAAGGAGGCTGTTATCGAGCTTGTGAATCAAGACAAGCAGCCAACTTTGGTCGTAACTTCGAATAACCCGCAGCTTCTGGTCAAGGCGGGCAGACTGATTGCTAACCAATCTCTAATAGGGCAGTTGGACAAAGGGATTAAAGTCGTAACGGAATCTACGGATGAAGCTACACCGACAGTTGGAATTAGCCGCAACATTACGCTTACCGAGACCGGAGATAAGCTGGTTGGCTCAATGCATCAGGAGAAATCCTACTTTATTTCATTGCCTGCCAATCGCTCGATTGCCGATTCCAGCAAAATAAAACTGGATTTCCGCTATGCGAAAAATTTGGATTTTGAGCGCTCTATGGTAACGATACTTATTAATGATCAGCCTATCGGCAGCAAAAAGCTAAGTCAGCAGCTTGCTGACGGGGATACGTTAACCTTGCCAATTCCTAATAATTTAGATATTACGGGTAATTTCTCTGTTACAGCGGCCTTCGATCTGGAGCTGGTGAATGCGTATTGTACGCCCAATAGTGAAGCGATGCCATGGGCATTCGTGACGAAGGATTCCTTGCTTCAATTGAATACGAAGGACCGGACGGAGCTTCTCTTTACGAACTATCCGTATCCTTTCTTGCGAGATGGAGCTTATAACCGTGTAGCTGTCGTATTGCCTAAGGAGCGGGACGCGAATACGTATAAGACGGTCTCGAATTTGTTCAGTTTGCTGGGGCAGTATGCTGAAGGAAATAACGGCGAGGTTAGCTTCTATGACGATTCTGTTGAAATAAGCCAGTTGAAGGATCGCAATATTATTGCAATCGGCAGCTTCGACAATAATCAACTAATCCGCAGCAATAATGATAAGCTCTATTTCAAATATGATGAGCAAAGCAAGGGCTTTCTTTCGAATGAGAAAATGAGTATTGATTCGGAATACGGACAGCGCATGGGCACGCTTCAATTACTCGATTCTCCCTACGAATCCGGGCATGGTTTGTTAGCCGTAACGGGTGCAAGCTCGGAATATTATTATTTGGCTTCCAAGCTGGTAGCTAGTGAGAGCACTATGTGGAAAATATTCGGTGATGGCGTTGCAACAGATAAGGATGGGACGATTAATGCTTTTCGATTCAAGGTGCAAGCGGAAAAAGAACAGGCTTCTTTCGTAGACAAAGTAACGGAACGCAGCGATGTGGCAGGCTTTATGGCTGCGGCTGTACTAGTCTTGGTTCTTATTCTGCTGTCTCTTCTGCTGATGGTTCGCAAATACCGGAAGAAACGGGGTGGGCGTGGTGAAGCGTAATCAGAGCAGTCTGTTATCAGATAGCGGCTTTTTGCTGCTTATCCTAACGTGCTTTATAAGCATCGTTTTTACGGCGGGCGATCCTAACCATTACATTCAGAATATCGTGTTCTTGAATGTAGCCTTCTTGATTGCGATTATTACCTATTTCACAACCGTTACTACGGGCCTCATACTGAATATTTTATTTATATTCGGATATGGTACCTTCACCTTATATCAGACTGTCATGCAAGGCGAGGCGGTGGGCGTTCACAGCTACTTCTGGCTGATCATGACACCGATCTTCACAATGGTCATATGGCTGTTATCGGTAGGCAATAAGCGGCTGCAAGTGGAGGTTGATGAGCTGCGCCAGACGAATGCAAGGCTCGCAACGATGGATGATAATACGAATTTGAAGAACAGCTTATCCTTTCAGAAGGATGCAACCATCTTCATGGCACTGTCTACCCGCTATCAGATTCCATTGACGCTGCTCGTTATGCAGGTGAAATATTGGGATGAGGTACGGAACATGATCAGCGATGGTCAAATGTCGGAAGTGCTCTATGATGTGTCTCAGCTCGGCTTGACGAGTATTCGAACGAATGATTCCTTGTATATGCTGGACAAAGCGAATGCCACCTGGGGAGTGCTGCTCTTCACGGATCGGGATGGCGCCAAGATTGTAGTAGAACGCCTCAAGGATAATCTTGCTTCCTTTAATTCGGGGGATACAGCCTCCAAATATCAAGTCGACTTCCGCATGCGAATCGGCGCTTATGAATATAGCCGGGAAGAAATTGAGACTCCGCTTGAATTCATTGCAGAAGCCAAAAAACAGCTGGAGTATGACGTCTAATTATTATAGAATCAAATATAAAAAAGGGTTGCTGGACAACCCTTTTTTTGTTTTGAGGCAAGAGGCTAATTCATATGGTCGTTAAGAATAGCAATGCTAAGGGTAAGGGGACATGGGAATGAAAGTAAAGGCGGTAGTATTATCATGCATCATTCTGCTTATTCTTACAGGATGCTTTGCCAATAAGGCTGATGAGGATAAGCTGACTCTGGACGCTATGCAAGCAGCGCTTGAAGCAGAGGGAATTGAAATGCTCCCGGAGGAACTGAGCAGAGATTGGAAATTAAATAAAGTGAATCCTGTTCGCTATGCTTCAGTCTTGCCAGCTGAACAAGTCAAATATAATAAAGAGTATATTTCCCTGTATGTGTATGAGTCAGAAGAAGACCGTAAAGAAGGCCTTAACGATTTCAATGTTCAAAAAGAAAATTATGACATGAAAATTCCGAATATTTATGAGCATAAAAATGTGCTTATCCTTTATTGGCATAATGAAAATAGGGATCGTGCAGCACAAGCAAGCTTGAATAGGCCGATTAAAGCCGCTCTTAAAAAGCTTCAAGAATCAGAGCAGTAATAAAAAAATGACGTATGAGCTGCTGACAGCCAATACGTCATTTTTTATGTCAATCTATACTAAGAAGCCATACGAATGGAAGCGAAACGGATTTCTAAAATTCGCATTCTTGCAACGCCAGTAGGAGTTTCGACTGTAACGACATCCCCTGGAGAGCTTAATAGAAGCTGGCTGCCAATAGGCGACAGGAAAGAGATGCGATCTCCGCTTAGGTTGGACAGGCGGGGATGGTCAATAATAAAGGTATCAATAGTTGGTTTATTAAGATAAGCGACACGTACACGACTGCCTATGAGAACGGTATCAAGCAGTTGATCATCAGAGAGCTCCAGCAGCTTTTTGACCTCGAGGGTGTAGGTGGTAAGAAGCTTATTAATTTCATTTCTTTTCTGGCCGTACACAGGAAAATAAGCGTCGAGGAATTGTTTCTTCTCTTCGCCGAGTGTAGTGAGCTGATGAATAAGCTGATCCCGGAATTGATCAGAGGACACTTTTCTACGGTTCATAGTAGATTTCCCCCCTTGCATTCGTATTATAAATGTTGTTACGAGCCACAATGATCATGACAAGTACCTCCTCTATAATAATATAGGCCTCTTGCATAAAGAGGCCTCGTAGCTACTGTAACATAGATATGCGGTTAGAGCCAGTAGTTCAGCCATTGGTCTGCTCGTAACGGGCTAATGATTTCTGGGCGGCTTCAAGCAATCGTTTTCGCAAATATGCTCCTTCTGTTACTATGACCCGTTTGCCCAAAAAACGGATTTTGGATAGCACGAACTCAGCCTCATCACCTGAGAATACAAGCTTGATGTAATAAGTGTCGGATTCCTCCTTGTAATCAACCTGCTTCTCAAAGCAGGAGAAGGCATATAAGATACGGGACAGCTCTTTATTATAAGCGCTGATTACCTCTATCGTTGCATATTGTTTGCGAGCAGTAAGATATCGGTTGAGCGCTGAGGAGGCCGAGCTAAGCGTCTTCTCAGAGAGGGAAGCTTCCTCAATATGAAGGATGGATCGCAGCTTGGTTAACATGATGCAGCGCTTATTCACGTTATACCATAGCAGATACCACTCTCTCTTGACCATCGAATATTCAAGCTTATAGGGAAAGCCTAGCTGCTTCCCCCGAAGTGAGCCGTCTTTAATCGAGTAAGCGATTTGAATGCCAGCTCTTCGCATGATTAAGCGGCGAAGGGTACGGAGCATAGGATGATAGATATGTACAACGGTGCTTTGTGCTTTTTCAATTATGGGCAAATCTTGAAGGGGGGCAGCAGGCTCACGGAAGTCAGCATCAAGGAGATGCTGAAGCTTAAGCAAGGTATTGGTCTCGAAGGCTGCCGCTGCTTCCGGGTGGGCCAGCATGGTTCTGAGCCAGTCCCGCTCATGAGAGGTGACCGCCATCGCCCCTGCTTCATCCAGTCGTGAGGTCATCTGAAAGTTGAATATTTTCTCGAACAGGTTCATAAAAGGCACTGATCTCCTTCCACTCAGCTATAAGCTCTCTTCTCAGGGAGGCTGGCTCTAGTACTTCGCAGCTAGATCCGAAGCTCCGAAGCCAAGGCTTAATTTCGGTAATTCCATTCACGGTAATTTCGAATAAAAAAGCCGCCTCACTTTCCTCGGTAATCTCTCCCCATTGTCCTTGCAGCTTCACTCGCTCTTTAATGAAATTATGGGCGACGCCTACTGGATTGTAGAAGCGAGCGGTTACCTTAATGGCTCTTCCTGTATCGACAAGCCAGCTGTATCGAGTGCGCTGTTCAAGCAATGCCAGCTTAGCTGTAAATTCTTCCGCAGGGACTGGTTTTTCCTCTGATAATTGCGTTAACCCTTCCATTCGATAGACCGCAATTCCTTGCCTTTTGTTATGTGCAAGCAAATACCAGCGTCCATATTGATGATCATAGGCGACTTGCAGCGGCAGCGCCGTTTCTTGCAGCCCCTCATTATTGCGTTCGAATAGAGGATTAGTATTTTTAGAGCCGTAGCTGGTTGGCGCTTTGGGTGAGAAATAGACAAAGGTCAGCTTGGTTCTCTTACGAATGGCATGCAGCACGGTATAAAGATGTGCTTCATCCAATATACGGGATGGATAATGATATTTATATAACAGCAGGTTCTCTGTTGTATCGAATTGCTCCCGTCGGTTGAGCGATTTTTTCAAGCTGTCTCGCAGCAGATAGCCTTGGACCGAGGGGATCTGTGTATTCGCCATAACATCAACGAAGGCATAAAGATCGGATAATTCTTCCTCGGTCAGGCTATTAACGAAATCATTATGTGCGGTATAACGATAAGGTCTTACGGTGGAGGCTTTGCGGATGACGCCGATTTCCTCCAAATATTTGAGATCGCTGCGAATCGTTTTCTCATCTGGTAGGGAGTAGGTGCCCGGAATATCATTGCAGCAAAGATCCATAATTTCCATTGCGGTTCGAGAATGATCCTGCAATGTACTGATAATGAAAGACAGGCGGTAGCTTTCGGATTCCTTTAAAGATTTGGAGCGGAACAGGAATAGCAGCAGTGGATCGGCCGATTCGTAATAGCTCATGCTCAGCAGCTCGGATAATTCCTTACTCTCCTCATTGGGAAGCTGCTGCTGGGCAGAGCTGACGATTCCTTTGAGCCGGCGCATCGTTTTATCGAAGGTATGTACGGATATGCCTAGACGATCGGCGAATTGCTGTCGATTGTATGCGCCGCTGGTCAGGATGAACATACGCAGAAATTGAATTTCTTTATCAAAGCTCTCTCTCGCCATAATGGATTCCCCCCGTTCTTCCCGAAATACATCTATTTATTGTAGCAAGTGAGGAGGGTTTGGGAAATAAGAAAATGCAGTCGCCATACTTTTGCCATGTTCGTCTGTAGGCTCTTGCGTAATAATGAGGGAGTGAAGCAGGAGCGGGTACGACCAAGGCAGGGATTTCCACAAATCCCGCAGTGCCAGTGCAGGATCTGCACGAGGCATACTGTCGGAAACCAAGCTGCGCTTTACTCCAATTAGAGGTTCGAATCCTCTAACGTCATGAGAGACGTTTATGGCTGAGCAATCGACCTGTAAAGTCGAACTAAAAAATGGTAGGTGAACAAGGCTCAGCAGGGCTGGAAAAGCCTGCGCTGTATCCTGAACTATGCAGCTCTCGGATACCGAGCATTCATGCTGCTGCTTCTGCCGTTGCTGAACTTCATCGCTTTTTTTCAGGCTTGTAAAGCTGAGCTTGAGGGCGAAGAGGCAAGGCTCGGCGGTACAGCGGACAGGATGCTCTTAAGCTGAGCTCCGTTCAAGATGCGGGAGCCTGTTTAACCACAGCATTTCATGTAACAAGAGTAATGAAGGGGGACTACATAGATGAAGACGAATAAATGGATGAATAAAGTGACGGTTCAAAACGATCAGAGAGGCTTGCTGTTCAAGGAGGGAAGCTACGTACGTTTGATTAAGCCAGGCGTGTATCGTTTTTTGCCGCTATCAGGCTATCATGTTGAGCTATTGGATGTCACGAAGCCCTTTATCGTTGCAGGCAAGGACTTGCAATTGTTCAGGCATGACGAGCTTCTTATGAAGGAACTGATCGTTGTTGATGTGAAGGATGATGAGTATGTGCTGCATTACGAGGATGGCAATTGCAAAGAAGTATTGACGGCAGGCAAGTACGCTTACTGGACTGCGGTGAAACAGCATGCTTTTACAAGAGTGGAGACGCAATCGCCAGAGCTTCCTACGGGTCTTCATGCATCCGTTCTGAGTAAGCTGAACGGTCTGTATGCCATTCATGAGGTTGCAGGACATGAGCGGGGCTTCCTTTTCTACGACAATGTGCTGCAAAAGGAGCTGGGACCGGGCAAGTACCGCTATTGGAAAGGGCCGCTCACAGCGGTCGTGAAGACGATCGATATGCGAAGGCAGCAGCTAGATATGACAGGGCAGGAAATGATGACAGAGGATAAAGTGACGCTGCGGCTGAACTTTGTATGCCAATACAAAATAACCGAAGCATTGAAGGCACTTGAGATTAAAGGCTTTGAAGAGCAGCTGTATATAATGCTGCAGCTGATTCTACGCGAATATGTCGGGATGATGAAGCTCGATGAGCTGCTGCGAACCAAGCAGGAGATCGGTGCTTTTGTGCTCGAAAGGCTGGCTGAGAAGGCGGATGATTATGGCGTGCAGTTCATGTCAGCTGGAGTGAAGGATATTATACTGCCAGGAGAAGTGAAGGATATCATGAACACAGTTCTGCTCGCAGAGAAGAAGGCGCAAGCGAATCTAATTACAAGGCGAGAAGAAACGGCCTCTACACGAAGCCTATTGAATACAGCGAAGCTGATGGACGAGAATGAAACGCTGTATCGGCTGAAGGAGCTTGAATTTCTAGAAAGAATATGCGATAACGTAGGCAATGTGTCGCTTACAGGCGGCGGAAACCTGCTGGAGCAGCTTAATGCTTTGCTCGGAGGAAAGCGAACAGGGTAATACTCAGACGGAAAGGCTGCCTATGGGCAGCCTTAAGTTTTTTTGGGAAAAAGAGTGCGTCTGCAGGAGCTCCTTTTTCTACCGGTTAATAGGATGTATTGCTAGGGTTACTGATTGCTCAATTATAGGTAATGAAATTGGGATTTGCGGCATGACGTTCCGCTATTTGATTGTTAATTCCTCGTAGGACAATAATAAAGGAACGGCATTACGTTATTAGTTGGAATTCATTCCTTTTCAATAGAGAGGTGAGACTCTCCATATAACAAAGTGTATAATGTTAGAGAATAAGGGAGGGGAAATTATGTCCCGTGAAATTCGTGCGAATGAACTGGTGGCTCTTAAGGAAATAGCGGAGCTGCTTAATACCACTAATGATATGGATCCTATGCTCAATGATGTATTGGCTAAGCTGCTGGAGGTGACGGGTTTCACGACAGGCTGGATATTCCTTCTGGATGATGAAATACCCGGCAATCTATGTGTAGCGTCGCAGAAGCTGCCTCCTGCACTTACCTCAGGCCATTATTCCTTAATGAGCGGAGAGGATTGCTTTTGTGTAGAAAGTTACCGGCTTAATAAGCTGGAGCATGCTGTCAATATAATTGAGTGTAAACGAATAAACTATGCGGTAGTGCACCAATTGGGCGATACGGAAGGGGTATCCCATCATGCAACCGTGCCTTTGAAGGCTGGAGCTGATCGGTTCGGGCTATTAAATGTGGCGCAGGCAGGGAAGGAGCATTTCACCGAAGATGAGCTTGCTTTGCTTCAGGGAATTGCTCTGCAGATTGGCACAGCAATTAAGCGGATAAAGCTGTATCAGGCACAGGAGCAGAATGCGCTGCTGTATGCTAAGCTGGGCGATGTGATCCAGCATATTAACCGAATTCAAGATATTAAGGAATTGCCATTGAAGGCGGTCAAATATATAGGCGATGCCTTCGGCTGGTCGCATGTGTCATTGTTTATCTATGAGCAGCAGGAGCTGTCTCTGCGTGCCCACTATTCTAATAACAGCGTACAGACACAATCGCTTTCTATTGAAGAAGGAGGGCCGGTGAGTAAAGCCTTTCATGAGAATCGCTTGGTTGTAGAATCCCACAGCGAGCAAGTGTTCTCTGCATCATTGGCCTCAATCGGCATTCCGCCCTATGCCTCAGCGGCAGCAATACCGCTTCGAATTCGCAGCCGCCCGATCGGTGTTCTGTTCATCAGCAGTTCTTGCGTGAAGCAATTTGATGATTACCATGAGGATTTCATGTATTCACTAGGTGATCATTTTACATTGAGCATTGAGAATTTGCGTGTATATGAGCAGCGAAGAGAGCTTGCTCTTATGGAAGAACGGAACCGGATGGCGCGTGATCTGCATGATTCGGTCATGCAGAAGGTGTTCTCGCTTGCTTTTATCGCCAAGGGAGCAGAGACTTTATTACAAGAACGGGAGCCCGTTGTGACCTGCTCGCTTCAAGAGATCAGGCAGCTTTCTCAGGAAGCAGTGAAAGAGATGAGAGCGCTGATCTGGCAGCTGCATCCCGCCGGCTTGGAGAATGGCCTGCTGCCAGCTCTGAAGCAATATGGACAAGGCATGGATCTAACCGTCTATGTACAGGCTGAAGGCATTAAGGAGCTGCCGCGTGCAATTGAAGAAGCGCTATGGCGTATAGGGCAAGAGGCGCTGAACAATGTGAGGAAGCATGCAGGTACCAATGTCGCTTATATTCGGTTAATCAAGACTGTTGACAATGCCAGTCTGGAAATTGCCGATAAGGGCAATGGGATTAACTCCGAGAAGCAGCAAGGGCGACTAACGATGGGAATGATGTCTATGCGTGAACGGGCAGAAGCACTTGGTGGGGAATTAACGATCAGCAGCGGCCAAGGAAAACCGACAAGCGTCAAGGTGACGATACCGATTAGCGTGATTGAGGAAAGATGTAGTGAGGAGAAGGAACGTACGTGAAGATTAAAATAATGCTTGTCGATGATCATCAAATCGTATTGAAGGGTCTTTCCTTCTTTTTAAATATGCAGCCTGACTTTGAATTGGTCGGTGAAGCCCATAATGGGAAAGAAGCTGTGGAGAAGGCCGCAGTGCTGCAGCCTCATATCATATTGATGGATCTTAATATGCCCGTGATGGACGGAATTGAAGCAAGCTCTTTAATTATTCAGAATCATCCAGAGATGAAGGTGCTTGTGCTGACGAGCTTCTCTGACAGCAGCCATATCGTTCCTGCGCTTCAAACAGGAGTATTCGGCTATATGCTGAAGGATGTGGACCCTGAACAGCTGGCAGAAGCGATCAGAAGCGCTTACAAGGGCAATATTCAGCTTCATCCAGACATTTCGAACGCGCTGTTGACTCAGCTTCATCCTCAGCGAGGAGAGGAGAAGGGACGAAGCGCGAATGAGGCTATCGAGGCGTTGACACCAAGAGAAATTGAAGTGCTCCAGCTATTGACAAAGGGGCTTAGCAACAAAGATATTGCCCATACGCTTGTCGTTGCAGAAAAGACGGTTAAGACGCATGTAAGCAGCATTCTGAGCAAGCTGAATTTGAGCGATAGAACCCAAGCTGCGCTGTTCGCTGCTCCTCTGTTCCAAACGGAAGATTATGAGGGAGCTCAGTCCTAAGACAATAGTCGTAAGACCTCTTCTCCGCCCTTTCGACAAATATACTGTGAAAATTCAGTCCATATACCGATGCTACTCGGCTCAAAACTCTATAAACTTAAGGTAGTTACAAAAGATTATTAAGTTCACTTCGGAGGGATATAGATAATGAGTACTGTACTGTTTATTAAAGCGAACGACCGTGATATTGAGCAAGCGGTGAGCGTGAAGTTGTATCACGCATTCCTTGACAGCTATAAGAAAAGCCATCCAGAGGACACAATCATTGAGGTTGATCTCTTCAAGCAAGAGCTTCCATACATGAATGCGGATATGATTAACGGTAATTTCAAGGCTGCACGCGGCTTTGATCTGACACCTGCAGAGCAAGCAGCTGTAGAAGTATCGGGCAAATATATCGATCAATTCCTCGCAGCTGATAAGGTTGTATTCGGCTTCCCACTGTGGAACCTGACAATTCCTGCTGTCCTTCACACTTACATTGACTACATCTATCAAGCAGGCAAAACGTTCAAATATACAGAGCAAGGTCCAGTCGGCCTTATTCCAGACAAAAAAGTCGCTCTATTGACTGCAAGAGGCGGCATTTATTCCGAAGGCCCTGCAGCAGCAGCAGAAATGGCTCATAACTACGTGAAGAACATTATGATGTTCTTCGGTGTAACGGACTTCGCACACGTTATCGTAGAAGGACATAACCAATTGCCGGATCAAGCAGCTAGCCTGATCGCTGATGGCATTGCTAAAGCAGAGCAAGCAGCTGTAAGCTTCTAATTTAACCAAAAGACTGCCTAAGGGTGTAACTCACCCATAGGCAGTCTTTTTTTTGCTTGCTATCAAGGCTAGGCTACAGATTTGTTACAAGCTCAATGAAATTACGTGCTGCTTTGGACAAATAGTGGTCTTTTAACCAGATCAGCCCCGAGGAGGATGCTCGCCCGGAGACGTCAATTTCATAAGCATAGATTTGACGGGGCTGATGCAGCTTAAGAACAGTCTCAGGCACGATTGTCGAGGCGAAGCCCATCGATACGAACTCCATTAGCATTACAATATCAGAGCATTCACCCAGCAAGCTTGGCGTAACCTGCTTTCGAGCGAACTGCTCCATAATCATGTCATACATGCCAAGTCCCTCGGTACTCGGGAGCAGCAGCGGGAATCGCTTAATATCCGGGTAGCTGACGGAATCACCTGTCAGTCCATCGGGATTGGCGGTTACAAAATAAAACGGTTCAGGCTCCAAATGATGGACGGAGAATTGGCTGAGCTCCAGCGGCAAACGAATAATCGCGAGCTCAATTTCTCTAGCCTGTACTAGGCGGCAGAGCTGTGACGATTCATTCTGCTGAATTTTGTAGGTTATATTCGGATATAACAATTGAAACTGCTGGAGCAGCTTGGGCAGGCGCGCATCAGACAGCGTATTGACTCCAATGGTCAGCTTGCCCCTTAGCCCATTGCCGGTTTCTTTCACCTCCAGTTGACATTCTTCCATCTCCTTGGTGATCTTCAAGGCTTGGCGATACAGCGTCCTGCCAGCCTCGGTCAGCTCTAGCAGCTTACCGTTGCGGTTGATGAGGACGACACCGAGTTCCTGCTCCATCTTTTTGAGCTGCTGACTTAGCGGTGGCTGCGCCATATGAAGCCGTTTGGCCGCGGCGGTTATGCTGCGTTCCTCTGTGATGGCGATGAAATACCGCAGCTGGCGCAAATCCAATCCCATTCTCTGCACGCTCCTCCATATGATAAAAGTATGTAAAATTAATATTTATAATATTTTTCATATTGCTAAGCCCATGTTAGCATAGATGAGCATTCTAAGAAAAGGAGCATACTTGATGACTCATTTTGTTAAAAACAGCTTAAGCTCAATACAATGGTTTATATTCATGCTTACGAGTTCCATCGCATTGCCCATCGTCATTGGAGGTGCGTTTCATTTATCAACAGGCGATATCGAGGGACTCATGCAAAGGACGTTCCTGATTGTCGGGATAAGCTCATTCCTGCAAGGCTGGCTGGGACATCGTTACCCGATTTTGGATGGACCGGCAGGCTCATGGGTAAGTGTTTTTGTTTTGTTTGCTGATATTTCGATGAGGCATGGACAGCAGCCCCAGCAAGCTCTGCAATTGCTAATGGGCGGACTTATCGTTGCAGGGGCTATCCTTTTGTTTCTTGGAGTGACAGGACTAATCAATAAGCTGCTGCCGCTGTTTACACCGCTTGTTACGGGTACCTTTCTCTTGCTGCTCGCTGTACAGTTAAGCGGAGTGTTCCTGCAAGGGATATTCGGACTATCCTCAACCAGAGAGATTCCCGATTATGGCGGTTCACTCATAGCCTTCGCAATTTTTGGTGTCGTTACCTGGCTGTCGATTGCGGGGAAGGGCTGGGGAAAAACTTACGCGGTGCTGATTGGCATAGCGGGGGGCTGGATTTTGTTTGCATTGCTTGGGAAAACAACCTTCAGCAGTTCTATGGAGGCGGCTGCGCCGTTCTTTAAACTGCCCGAGTTATTAGCGTGGGGACCACCGCAATTTAATGCAGGCATCGTGACTACTGCTGCATTGTTTACGATAACCCTCGTATCGAATACGATAGCAGCCTTGTCTGCTGTTAAGGAGCAGGTACCGAGTTCATCTATGACAATGAAGCAGAGATTGAATCGGGGCAGTATAGCAGGCGGCGTATCGCATATGCTGACGGCTGGACTGTCTACAGTAGGGGTCGTTCCTCTTCCCGTATCTGCGGGCTTCATCAAGATGACGGGGCAACGTGCGATAAAGCCCTTTTTAGCCGCATGCCTGCTCATGTCAGGGCTGTCCTTGCTGCCTGGCGTTGTGAGAGTTTTGTCTCATATTCCAGGGCAAGTGGCCAACGCCGTACTGCTTGCCTCCTTTGTTCAATTAATCGTGATCGCCTTCCAAAACCTGACGAAAGCCCTAACCGACCAACGTCGCTTCTCGATCCTTGGCATAACGTTATTGCTTGGCATAGGCATGATGTTTTTACCACAAAATGCTTTGAGCGGTCTTCCGCCGACCTTGCAGGATGTTCTTGGTAACGGTCTGTTGGTAGGGACGATAATCGTCATTGTTCTGGAGCAGCTATGGAAGACGAAGCCTGAGCCGGAGAATAGCAAGCCTGAAGGTAAGACAAGCTCGGCTTCTTAATAAATTTGATGGGCGAATAGCTTCGTGTAAGCCTATCGAAGGATATAAGTAATGATTCCTAATTCCCCTTACCGGGTAATAAGCTATAAAAAAGCAGATTACGAGGTAAAGGGGATTATTTGCATGCGCATAACTAAGCTTAATCGTATTTTTATCAGCATCCTTTTGCTGATCTCTATTTTCTATTTGTTGTCCCGCACGCCTTTTCTATCAGGGCCTCTCGTAGCTGGCTTCAAAATTATCTTCTTGCCGATCGTGCTATCGGTTTTTCTTTATTATTTATTAAGACCGCTCATCTCTATTCTTCACCGATGGAAAATACCTGCGTCGCTCGCAGTCATCATTATTTACTTGGGTGCTGCTCTGCTGCTCGTCCTGTTCGGTCTATGGGTATGGCCTCCGCTGCAGGTCCAGCTCACCGCTCTTGTTGAACGTCTGCCGAAGCTCGTCGAGGATATTCAAGCGCAATTCGTTGTACTGCAGAATCAACATATTGTGAAAAGCCTTGATCTCTCAAGGCTCGATTTCAGCGATAAGGCTGCTCAGTATTTGTCTCAAGTGATGAACACGGCGGCGAATTATATAACGAATGCATTCTCCTTCGTCTCCGGATTCGTTATCGTCATCTCCACGGTGCCGATTATTCTCTATTATTTGCTTAAGGATGATTCGAGCATGGTTCACAAGCTGATTGATCGTGCACCGGATAAATATAGAGAAGATTTACGAGATACGATAACCGAGATTGATAAGGCGCTTAGCGGCTTCATTGTGGGGCGGGTGATCTTATGCCTTCTATTGGGGGCGATGGTGCTTATCGGCTTCCTCATATTGGGAGTTCCTTATCCGTTGGTGCTTGCTCTGATTATCGCCTTTATGAATATGATTCCTTACATTGGTCAGCTTCTCGGTCTTATTCCTTGCGTTACGGTAGCTTTTCTAGATTCACCGAGCTCCGCGATTTGGGTTATTGTTATTGTTCTCATTGCTCAGCAGATCGAAGGTAATATTCTGTCTCCGCATATTTATGGAAGAAGGCTGGACATCCATCCGATTACGACGATTCTGCTTATTTTAGTTTCTGGAACGTTCGGCGGCATTATCGGAATTCTTGTTGTTATTCCTTTTTATCTGGTGCTTAAAATTATCGTTGGTCGGATGATTACATTGTTCCGTACGAATGACATCAAGAGGACCTCAGAGCTTTGATGATGAGATAAAAAAAGGGCAATAGAAAAAAGAGTTGCCAAAACTAATGTCATTAGTTATTATAAAACTAATAACATTAGTTTATGAGAAAAAGGTGGTTTTTATATGAGAATATCCCGTCACAATGCCATCATTCAACTTACCTATATGCCTAATTTATTTCCTGTTAACTGCTATTTGGTTGAAGAGGAGGACAGCTTGACGTTAATTGATGCTGCTCTTCCTAATAATGCCGCTGCAATTATTGATGCAGCCAAGAAAATAGGCAAACCGATTACTCGACTTCTGCTAACCCATGCTCATGGTGATCATATCGGTGCTCTCGATAAGCTTAAAGAACTGCTTCCGGAGGTTACGGTCTATATTTCCGAAAGGGATTCTCACCTGCTTCGCGGGGACCGCTCTTTGCGGCCAGGAGAGGGGAACAAGCCTATTCGCGGGAGTGTTCCGAAGCCGGGCAAAGTGAAGGTCATCCCTGATGTGCTGTTGAAAGACGGAGATCGTATCGGCTCACTGCTTGCTATTGCAGCGCCGGGACATACACCGGGGTCGATGTGCTTTCTCGATACCCGAGGACGGGAGTTAATTGCAGGGGATGCTTTTCAGACAAAGGGAGGCATAGCGGTGAGCGGACAGATCAAGCCGTGGTTCCCATTCCCTGCTATGGCAACTTGGGATCGTGAAATGGCGCTTGCGAGCGCTCGCAAGCTGGCGGAATTCAAGCCGTCTCTTCTTGCTGTCGGGCATGGCAATATGCTTGTATCGCCAGAGAGAGAAATCGCGCGTTCCATTGCTATCGCTGAGCAGAAGCTAACGGCAGGACTAACAACTAATGGATAGGAGAGTGAGCTAATGTCACCAAGAATGGGATTGGATCTGCCGACCATTATACAAGCGGCAGCAGAGCTGGCTGATGAACGAGGCTTAGAAGAGCTGACGCTGGCTTCATTATCTCAGAAGCTGGGGATACGTTCCCCTTCCCTCTATAATCATATTGATGGCTTGAACGGCTTGAGATTCAAGCTGGCTGTATATAGCTTGAGGAGCTTGCATGAGCAGTTGCTGCAAGCAGCAGAAGATCATACAGGTGACGAAGCAGTATTAGCTATTGGACAAGCCTATATGGAGTTTGCCCGCAAGCATCCAGGACTGTATGAAGCATCCTTGCCTGCTCAGGATACAGAGGATGCCGAGTTTCAGAAGCTGAGCGCGGATATCGTTCAGCTCATGATTAACGCTGTCCATGCCTATGCTTTGGATAACGAATCGGCTATTCATCTCGTGCGAGGCTTGCGCAGCATATTGCATGGTTTTGCTTCCTTAGAGAGAAGCGGGGGCTTCGGCATGCCGATCAATCTTGAAGAGAGCATACACCAGGTGCTGCGAACCTACCTCCTAGGAATAAGAGCTGCGATTCATTAGGTAGCAGCTATAAGCAGGGGAGTCTGGCCAATAGGGTCGGGCTCTTCTTTTTTATGCGAATGACCCGTAACGGAGAACCATATACATAGGAAGGGATGATTGATGACAAGTAGAGGTGGGATTAGTGATGTCGAACAAACGCTTGCCGCGAAGCTCTTTCCTGTCGCTTGGCGGTATGCTGCTTCCATTGCTGGTACATGGCCTTCATATGCTGCTTCCGCTTCTCGTCGCAGGGGGAATCTCAGGGGAGATTCATCATGCACAGGGAGCAATAAAGCAGGCGAATCCTTTTCTAGATGGATTGCTTGCCGGAATAACGATGATTTCAGTTCTATTTACTGTACTGTTTCTGTATCGATTATGGACGAAGCGAGAATGCAGCCACGCAGCATTATGGGGCTATACCGGAATATCTATACTTTGCTTTGTTCTTCTCGGGATCATGGCCTAAATGGCAGTTGCCAATTTGGCTGATCCCTGTTTTAATGAGGAATATATATAGAATTGACCTCAGAGAGGCACTGCTCTATTCTTGTACGGCAATAGGAAGCAGGTTGCCATTCCTCCGAACAGCTAACAAAAATCTAATAAGTGAAAAGGCTTGTTACTCTGCGCAGCAGCACAGAATAACAAGCCTTTATCTATTAGTATAGCGATATTGTCGTAGTATCTTTCTCATACAAAGAGTGAAGTGTTGCTTCGCTGCCAATAATCTCGACGCTAATAAGCGATCGGATACAGTTCTTCAAAGCGTTCTTGCCGGTGGTAAGCTTGCGGTTCAATACATCGGATAGCTTCTCTATTGCTTTTTTATTCGTGTCAGTCAAATAGACCGGGATGGTTTGATTATTGAATAAAATGATTGTTTTCATAGTATGGGCCTCCATTCCACAGTAGGAATTTCCATTATTTTAATATACGAAATTGAGAGAAAAAAAGTTTCGGTTACCTTGAAATAGATTTTGTCGGTTGTCTATTATCATAGTAACTTAAAAAGATTAAGGAATTCTTAAATAAGGGTTAGAATTTCGTTACAAAATGATGTCCGGCTGAAATATGGCGTTTTGTCTTGTCCGATGCGATGAAATTCTGCCTGAGATTATCTTCACCCGTATAAGCGGATTTGAAACAGGGGTTAAGGGTTCGGATTGCAGGATAGAATGAAAAGAGCAAAATCGCATAAGAAAAGGCTAAGAAGACAGCTGTTTTTTTATAGAGTAAGCGCTTTATAATAAATAGAGCAAGACAAAAACAAATAGATAAATTAGTGAAGAGATAAAAGGAGTGCTAAGATGACACGAATGGGAATCGGTCTGCAAATGTATACGCTCCGTGAAGAAACGAAAGAGGACTTCAAGGGCACTTTGCGTGCAATAGCCAAGATGGGCTATGAAGGGATTGAATTCGCGGGCTATGGCGGAATTGCTGCTGAAGAGATGCGCGAGTTGCTCGAAGAGCTGGGCTTGAAGGCGATTGGCAGCCATATTGGACTTCTTGAGCTGGAAGAACATCTGGATGAGGAAATCGCTTATCTTCAAACAATAGGAGCCAAGTATGCGATCTGTCCGTGGCTGCCTGATGAGAAGCGTGATGCAGCATCGTGGCTGGAGCACTTCGAGAAGTTCGAACAGTATGGCAGACGTTTTCTGGAGGCAGGAATTGCTTTCTGCTATCACAATCATGAATTTGAGTTCGAGGTTAAGATAGATGGACAGGCCGTATTCGATACTCTATATGAACGGATTGGAGCCGATCTGTTGAAGGTAGAGATGGACATAGGTTGGGTACAATATTCAGGAGAGGACCCGCTTGCTTATATAACAAAGTATGCAGGGCGGCTTCCATTACTTCACTTGAAGGATTTCCGTAAAGGTGAGGCTGGGGAAGACATCGATACGGTAGAGCTTGGGCGCGGCGATCTGCCGCTGCTGTCAATTATTAACCGAGCAGCTGAATCCGGCGTAGAATGGATTATTGTAGAGCAAGACACCTGTGCGAATCCGCCGCTTGTGGCAGTCGCAGAAAGCATGCAGTGGCTGAAAAACAATTACTTGAATAATTAATATACGAAAAGGCAGGGGAATCTGATGAATAAAGTAAGAGTTGCCGTTATCGGCTGTGGTTCTATCTCGAAGTATCGCCATATTCCAGAATATACGGATCATGGGCAAGTTGAGCTTGTAGCCTTTGTTGATCCCATTATCGAACGTGCACAGCAATTTGCTGACCAGCATGCAGGAGCGAAAGCCTATGCAGATTTTGAATCCATGCTTGCGGAAGTAAAGCCAGACGCGGTTAGCGTATGTACACCGAATGCTTTTCATGCGCCGATTGCAATAGCGGCTGCAAACGCAGGTGCTCATGTATTGGTAGAGAAGCCTATGGCGGTTACGGATGAAGAGGCAGCAAGCATGATCGAAGCAGCCGAGCGCAATGGCGTGAAGCTTATGGTGGGGCATAACCAACGTTTCATGCCGGCGCATATCAAAGCCAAAGAAATATTGAAAACAGGCGTATTAGGAAAAGTGCTTACGTTCAGAACCTCCTTCGGGCATCCTGGCCCAGACAGTTGGAGTGCAGATGGGGCAAATAGCTGGTTTTTCCGTAAAGAAGAGGCTATTATGGGTGCCATGGGTGATCTTGGCGTTCACAAATCGGATTTGATTCGTTGGATGCTTCAGGATGAAGTAACGGATGTAGCAGCCTTTATCGGTACTTTAGACAAGCAAGGCGACGTTGATGACAACGCATCGGTTCTGCTTCGTATGAAGAGCGGTGCCGTAGGAACGCTTATTGCAAGCTGGACTTATTACAAAGGCGAGGACAATAGTACGATTCTCTGGTGTGAGCAGGGAGTGATGAAGATTGGCACTGACCCGGATGATCAAGTCATCGTAGAGCTGCGTGATGGCACGGTGGAGAAGCATCGCGTTGGTGAAATTTCGACGAATGAGAACCAACTGACGAGCGGCGTTATTGATGCGTTCATCGGAGCGATTGTGACGGATTCAGCGTCACCTGTATCAGGTGAGGAAGGCCGCAGGTCGCTTCAGGTTATTCTCCGTGCATTCGAGTCGCAAGCGAGCGGCAAATTCATATCCATCCCATAGGAGCAAGAGCCCAATACCTGTATCGGACACGATGCAGGTATTATTTTTTGAACAGTATCTTGCATTATAGAATAGCGTGTGATAAATTAGGTCTATGGAATATAAATACAAAAAAGTATGTTCCGCTATTATGCAATATAGAATAGCAAGCAATATAGAGTAGCTGTATGAAGGAGAGGTGCTTGTGAACATTCAGTTTAAGAAAGGGGTTCTAGAAATATGCGTGCTGGTCCTTGCGGCAAGGGAAGATCGGTATGGCTATGAGCTGGCTGTGAAGATATCGGAGAAATTCGAGGTAGCTGTCGGTAGCGTATATCCTTTACTGAACCGATTAACGCAAGAAGGGCATTTTTCCACCTATTTGAAAGAATCTTCAGAAGGGCCGCCTCGCAAGTATTATCAATTGACAGAGAGCGGATGGATGCATATGCGAATGCTTGTTGATGAATGGGGAGCTTTCACTAGAGCGGTTAATGAAATTATAGAGGATGGGATTCAACCATGAGGATGACGAGAGAGAGTTATATGCGGGAACTGGAGCATCTGCTTGCCAAGGTACCGGAGCAGACACGCAGAGAATGGCTATATGATTATTATCAGCATTTCCAACAGGCGCAAGAGAATGGTCAAGCCGAAGAAGAGGCAGCAATGGAGCTCGGTGATCCTAAGATGATTGCTAATGAGCTGTTGTTCGGCTATCGGATCGAGCAAGCGGAGACAACGAACAGCTTCGGGAAGCTGTCGAAGGCCGTATTTGCAACAGCTGGTCTTGGATTATTCAACATTGTCTTCGTACTTGGTCCCTATATTGCTATAGCAGGTGTTCTTATCGCTCTATGGGCAGTAGCAGCATCTTTGGCACTTGCAGGAGTTGCAGTGATCGTTGACTGCGTCTGGGTCCAAACCTTTACAATGGCACAGGCAACATCACTGGCACTCATTTTCTTTGCGCTTGCCTTATTGTTGGGCATAGCACTGAAAGCTTTGACGAAAGGCTATTTCAATATGACACTGAAATATTTGAAATTCAATACAAGAATGATAAAGGGGAATAAATGATGAGAAGATGGGTGGCAGGCGCACTGATTATGCTTGGTATTGGCCTCGCAGGGGTTCTTGTTTCTTTTGACCTCGATGACTTGAAGGATTTTGGGACAGAGCCTTACTTTGAGGAGAAAATCGTAGATGGATCGAGTGCAAGCAAGGTTCATATTGAAAGCAATTCTCTTAGCATCGTTGTTAAGAAAGGCACCTCTAAGGATGTTGTCGTTCGGCTGGACGGTAAGGCAAGCTCGAAATATTTGGATCGGTTCCAGCTTGAGGTGGAGCAACAGGGAGATACCATTACTATTAACGGGGGATACAAGGATATTTTTGTTATAGGCTTTAACATTATGAATGTGAAGATGATTGTCGAGCTTCCGGAGCGGGAATGGGACTCCTTTGATGTGAATAATAAAAGCGGCAATGTGTATGTGTCCGATCTTGCAGGCAAAGAGATAAGTGTCAATACTTTATCAGGCAATATTAAAGGGGAGTCTCTTGCAGCAGATAGCATTCATTATGAGGTTACAAGCGGCGATATTAAATTGTCCAATATCCAAGGCAAGACAGCTACCTTGGAATCGAAGTCAGGCAATATTAAACTAGAAGACTATAGCGCTGATCAGATTTCCTTCAAATTGGGCAGTGGCAATCTAGCTCTCAATAACGGTGAGGGTGAGCTTAACGGCAAATTGCTAAGCGGCAATGTTCGAATAGAAGCGGCTGAAATTGCAGATCCGATTAAGATACAGGTGACTTCAGGCAACGTAACGATTCTGTCGGAGCAGGAACCGAGGTCCGCTCAGGTTAACTTCCGAACCAATTCCGGCAGCAGCAAGATCGAATGGAGCAACTTCAAAACAGAGAACGACAATGATAACGGATTAACAGGGAGCATTGGCCAGGGTGATCCCATCCTGATTGATGTGGAGACGGGATCAGGCAACCTGAAGATTGGTCATTAAGAATGGATTCGCAACGTCCTTAGCGGCAGTAATGCCTAGCTATAGGGCGTTTTTTTGCTGTATAAGAGAGTAAAATGAGCGGCTTCTTAGTAGATTCTAATGTTTAAATCTATTCAGATTGAATGGAGGGCGAGATTGCTAGAATTGCTTCAAGCCCTGACTCAAAAACGCTCATTTTTTGTAAAATGAGCAATTTCTCATAAAGAAGAAATAACGTTGAAAATGCTGATAAATCAAGCTTTCTTCCAGTTTTTGAGCCGTGTAATGCGCTTCTAGGCCATGTTACGATAGTTTGCGTTGGGACGGACATTAACCACAAAGCACACAAGCGTGGGCAATAGATTACAACCATTCGAGGAGGATGATTTCATTGAAGATGCAAACATTACGAGTAGGTGTCGCTAGCTTGGCAGCAGCAGCATTAATTGGTGTAGGAGTAACGGTACCAACTGCAGGTGCAGCACCTGCTGTGAAGACTTACTCTTCTACACTTACAGTTAAGCTAGAGCAAGACATGATTAAGAAGATTGCTGAGCAATGCGGTATCGATTTAAGCAAAATTAATTTCGGTGACATTCAAATACCTGGCTTTACTATTAAACCAGGGACAGGCACAGGAACAACAACGAAGCCTGATACAGGAACGAAGCCAGGGACAGGCACAGGAACAACAACGAAGCCTGACACAGGAACGAAGCCAGGCACAGGATCAGGAACAACAACGAAGCCTGACACAGGAACGAAACCAGGCACGGGATCAGGAACAACAACGAAGCCTGATACAGGAACGAAGCCAGGCACAGGCACAACAACACCAGGTACAGGTACAGGCTCAGGCTCTAACAATGGCTCGAACAGCGGAACGGTATCCCAAAGCGCTTATCAAACCGAGGTTGTTAATCTTGTGAACCAAGAGCGTGCCAAAGCAGGTCTGCCTGCACTAACATCGGATACATTATTGACGAAGGTTGCAACTGAAAAAGCAAGAGATATGGATGTTAACAACTACTTCAGCCATACTTCACCAACTTACGGTTCACCATTTGATATGATGCGTCAATTCGGAGTCACTTATTCTTACGCTGGCGAGAACATAGCCTCGGGTCAACGCAACCCGCAGGAAGTAATGACGGCTTGGATGAACAGCCAAGGTCACCGTGAAAATATTCTGAACAAAAACTTCAAAAAAATCGGCGTTGGCTATGTAAACGGTGAATGGGTTCAAATGTTTATCGGTTAGTATGAATGCGAAATCACAACGCCGGGCCGAACTGCCCGGCGTTTCTTCTATATAAATGTCAGGAGGATTTAACTATTATGAAAAAAACACTTATGACCGCAATATCATTCGGTATAGCACTGCTGCTCGCAGCAGGACCGGCAAGCGCTGCACCTTCAACACATAAGGCAGTTAGCGGAGATTCATTCTGGAAGCTGTCCCAGCAATATGACGTATCCCTGGATGAGCTTATGAAAGCAAATGCTGAGGTAGATCCGTTGAAAATATACATAGGGATGGATCTAACTATCCCTCAAGAAGAAGGAAAATCAGAGGTATCTAAGCCAGCTGCTTCCGAGAAACCAGCCGAGAAACCAACAATGTCGATGAATTCTGTAAAAGCGAATACGATTATGGCAAGCAGCGGCAAGGTGCATACGTTCAGCGAGAAGCTGACAGCCAAAGCAACAGCTTACACTGCTGCAGCTTCTGAGAACGGGAAATGGGGAGCAGTTGATTATTTCGGCAATCCTTTGAAGGTTGGAACGATAGCGGTTGATCCGAAAATGATTCCACTAGGTACCAAGGTTTATATTACCGGCTACGACTATAAATCTCTTCCAAAGGGTGGGATGGTAGCAACAGCGACAGATATGGGCGGCTCCATTAAAGGAAACCGAGTGGACATATTCGTTCCAGGAAGTACTTCGCAAGCAAGCAGCTTTGGCATTCAAGATATCAAAGTCTATATCTTAAAATAGTGAGCATAACCGGCATCATTCTTCCGATTGGAGGAATGGCCGGTTATTTTGTTTTTCTGGGTGATTGTCCAAGCAGCTCTGGCAAGGTGACAATCTCATAGCCTTTTTGACGAAGCTGTGTAATCAAGAGAGGCAAGGCTTGAACCGTACCCGACAGATCTTGGCCTGAGCCGCCTCCAGCATGCTGTAAAACGATCGATCCAGGCTGAAGTGTTTTTTTGATATTGCGTAAAACAGTGCCGCTGGAAGGGTTGTTCTTCCAATCATTCGAATCAGAATCCCAATTGACAACGATATAACCGTTTTTTCTGGTCCATTCGACTTGAGAAGGCAGCATCTCTCCATAAGGAGGGCGAATAAAGCGAGGGTGATAACCAATAATCCGGTTAATAATCCCATCGGTTCGCAAAATCTGTTGGTGGAACTCATTAGCAGTCAGCTTGGAGAGAACCGCATGATTATAGGAGTGGTTGCCGATAATATGGCCTTCCCTCTGCATTCTTTTCACCAATTCAGGATGCTTGGCAGCACGATTGCCTACAATGAAGAAGGTAGCACATACGTCATACTTCGCTAGCACATCCAGAATGGCTGGAGTAAATCTCGGGTCGGGCGCATCATCGAACGTCAGAGCTACGCGTCTTTTGCTTCTTGGACCGTTCAGCACGAATGCATTGGGATAGTTTTTGCTCAGATTCAGCCATGACATACTTTCTCCACGCGTTGTTGCTTTTTTTGAGCTGGGTACATGTACGGCCTTACCAGAAGCTGATAGATTCTTACCCTGTACATAGCTTGGATTAGGAGGGGCTGGATGGTCTTCCGCTGGCCTTGCCCATGCCGTATTAAAAGGTAAAGAAAGGGCAGTCAGGCCTGCTAAGAAAGCCAGGGATAAAGCTTTGTGTTGAATTATGTAGTTCAGCATACGTCCCGACACCATCGTAGGTTGAGCCTCCGTTTCTACAAGCAGCAGATTTTTATCGTCAACGTATTGTACCCGTCAGGCGTTCATTCATACGTTTAATCAATGCCTCATATTTGTGAGTAAGCAGCCCCAGCGAGCTAAAGTTTAAGAAAAAAGAAGCTTCAAATCCACTTTAAGTGTGGATTTGAAGCTTCTTTTTAATCTGAGACTGTCTAAACACATTTGGGACAGCTCCTATAGAACGTTAACCTGATTATTTCATCTTGAATACTTGAAGCGTGCGTTGGAGCTGTGTTGCCATGCTTAGCATCCGCTCCGTCTCGGTTACGACTGCTTGTACGGAAGCAATTTGCTCGTTCATAGAAGCAGATACCTCTTCTGTTCCGGCAGCTGATTGCTGTGTGATTGCAGAGATATTCTGGATGGAACCGGAAATTTTGTTTGCGCCCTCAAGCATTGCATCACTTTCTCTAGCGAAGGCCGAGATTTGGTCTGTGATGAATTGAACGCTCTCGACGATCTGCTTGAACACTTCTTCGGATTCACGAATCCGTTCTGTTTGAAGCTGAACAACTTCTTCATTTATTTTCATATTCTCAATCGTATGCTGGATGCCTTGGTTAATGCTTTTGACGAGAGTAAATACTTCCTTCGTGGAAGCAGAGGATTCTTCGGCTAATTTGCGCACCTCTTGAGCCACTACAGCAAATCCTCGGCCATGCTCTCCAGCACGAGCCGCCTCGATGGAGGCGTTCAAAGAAAGAAGGTTCGTCTGTTCGGCGATATCGGATATTGAGGTCGTAATCGCAGAAATGCCTTGTGCTTTGCGAGCCAGCTCCGTAATCGTCTCTGACACCTTAGCAGTAGCTTCGACGTTGCGGCGCATGCCCTCTGATTGCACTTCAAGTGCAAGACGGCCTTTATCCACCAGTTGCAGCGTCAGCTCCGAGCGTTCGTTCATTTCCTTTGTAGAATGAGCGTAATTAGAAACCTTAGTTTCGATCTCTGCGATAGATTCGGACATTTCGGATACATCCTCCGAAATTTCACTGGCTCCAGTAGCCAATTCATTAGAAGAAGCCGCGACTTGCTCCATAGCGATCTTCACATTATTGTTTTTCTCGAAGATGCTAAGGCTTGTCTCCGATACATGCTTTGTAATATTTGAGGACTCCGTTAGAATGTCGCGAAGCTTGTCTATCATGCTGTTGAAAGCATGGCCAAGCTCGCCAAGAGCAGCCGCTGAAGCGCTGTCAATTTTCTGCGTAAAGTCGCCTTTAGAGATGCGAAAGGCAGCAGAGGTCATATCTTCAAATGAGGAGCTTAATGACTTTTCGATAAAAGAAATAATAGGGAGTACCGCTATTGCAAGAACAATGGTAACAATTAAGCCTGTAATAACTGAACCACCAGTAAAGTGTAAAACGAGAAGCATAACAAGAGCATACAGCGCTAAATTGAAATAGGTGGTGAGCAACAGCTTGTTTCGCACAGATAACGAATAGTACCATTGGATCATTTGCGAGCGCCCCCTGAAATAGAATATCCATATTATAGCACCAAGGGCCCATTCGGTCTACAAATGTTGTTAATTATTTATTCGATAATAAATAGGTCTTTAAGCGCATATACATGGAGTCGAATGCTGTAGAAAAAGAATATATTCTGTATTGTAAAACGTTTGGACATGAACTATAATCAGACGCGAGAACTATTTTGTAATATAATAACTGAAATGTATAAAGGAGGGAATATTTAATGAACTTAGATGCCATGCCCTTGGCACGCCAGGTTGACTTTGTATTTCGACAGTTGGAAGAAGAGCTTACCTATGCAACAGCAGGTACCGTACACATCCATATTCGCAACAATGCTATTGGGAAATTCGGTCTAAGACAGAACCCCATTGAGAGTAAAAATGGAAAGGTAGAGGGGGAAGTATCCGGCCTAACTCCGATTCAGGTACAAGATTTTCGCCAATTGGCAATTGATGCCTTGAAGTACCGGCGCAGTTGGACACATGGCGAGATTATGTATGATTTTGCCGTTAGACAAAGCTCGGGTTCATGGTCGGCTAGCATCTGTTATGAATCGAATTACAATATGTCGAATTGGAGCCATCGTTATCAACCTATGCACCCGAAGCTTAGGGATAAGTACAAGGAGTAAATTTGAGCGAGGGATAGGTACGGAGTGAATGAGTTGAAGTGATCGGTAGGCAGAACAAGAGCCTTACTTTAACATTGGCTTGTACTTCGAACGATTTGCCTGTATTGCAAGGCAACCTCTGGGAAAGGAGTATTCTAATTAGAGCTGCTTTGTACATCGTAAGTGGAACATACTGGGGAGGTTCGATAGGGACAAATACATGAGGATAAGACGGACGTCGCATTTATAGAGTTTTTTTGAAAATAGTTCTCTCAAGATTGCCTTTCCCTCCATTAGTGAGGAGAGAGGCGATCTTTGTTCTATTTGAACTACATTTGCGTTATTTTCTTGATGCGCTATTTCTGGATCAGCGTTGCGAATCTGTATCGTTATTCTTCCTTACATTCTCAGAACAGTACTGCGGAAATGCATGAGTGCTTAGAGGCAGTCGTTTCTCATCATTTTTGTCTGAAATAACTGATCGGTGTTCCGCTATTTTGCTTCGGTAATCCATATATTTAAAAATAACGGAACTGCATTCCGTTATTACTTGAAATCAGTCGCTTCTCATCATTTTTGGCTGAAATAGATGACCGAGGTTCCGTTATTTTGCTTCGGTAAGCCATATATGCAAAAATTGCGGAACTGCGTTCCGTTAACTCCAAAAAAATATCCGTGCACATGCAAGCACCGGCTCTTATCGCACGTTAGGTCGATACTTGCTGGTCGTCTACTACGCGATATCGGTATCTGCAAAGCAGCTCTATAATTTCTGGGGGCGGTTCGAATTGATTAGGAATGAGCTGAAGTCTGGGATGTTCGGAATGACTTGGGCTGGATTGGAATTGCTCACACAAGTTGGGAGTTGCCGCAAACGTTCGGTGATCCTTTACAAAATTCGGGCATTCTTTACAAAGCTCAAAGGGTCATAAAAATAAGAAAAAGTTAGATGAAGTTTGAGACGGGGCGGAATTCAGAACGGCTTTGAAACAGCTTGCAATGGTTTGAATTGGTGTAGATAGCTTTAAATGTTTGTAATATGGTTTGGTATGGATCGAGATGGTTTTGATGTATGTAATGGACTGGTTGGGATGACTTGGAATGACTTTAAATGGTTTGAGCCGGTTGTGAGCGGGACAACACCCTTTTGCAGATGCTGGGCAGACATAGGAGATTTGTAGTGGTTTTTGATAAACCGCATCCATTTGGAACATTAATACGTCTAATCTGTTACGAATACAAAACATTACAATTACAAAAGGGAGAGGAGTGGTCGTATGAAGAAAACCTTGTATATTGGAATTGTCATTGCGGGAGCAATTAGTTTAGCGGGATGCGGGAATGGCAATGTACAGCCCTCGAAGTCGCCTGAGCCTTCTAATACGGTAATGCCAGCATCGCCTGAGCCGCAGCGAGCAGAGACAGTAAGCCCGGAGGAGAAGGCAGTTATCGAGCCCGCCGAGCTTAAAGAAGGGACATGGGGATTCGTTGATCAGACTGGGAAGCAAATTTTAACGAGTGATTTGACTTTTTCAACTGAGCAATTATCGGATATGAACTTTGCGGTTGGTGATTCCGGAAGCTCACTGCTGTCGGTGAAATATATCGGCAAGCAGGAAGCGAACGATCAGGATGATGGAAGGCAGACAATTCTGAACTTTGCCAATCAGGAGGGGTACTTATTTGAAGTAACAGATGGGGCTGCTAAGCCTAATGAAACGTATTACCTGCGAAATGCGGAGGATTTGAATGAACAGATGCTTTTGCCGGTACAGCTGATTGAAGGCCAGGACGAGGAAGCTGTAAAAGCAGAAATAGCTAAAAGCAAAAATCTTGCTGTCCAGTCTATCTGGCCTTTAGCTGCAATCGGCGGTGATCAAACGCTCTATAGCGTTCAATTCGAGCGGAAAGGCGATGACATGCTGGCAAGCTTGGTGCTGCGAACCGACAATAGGCTAGTGTTCTTCGATTATCCTGCGAAGTATGACGCTAATTCGACTTGGCGGGTAGATGATGGCGGTGAAATTACACGCGATATGTTTTCTATATTATTCGCTGCGCGCACAAAAGAAGGCTTAGTTGTCGGAATCAAGTGGATAGGGGCTGAGGGCGAGGCTGTATCCTTCCTCTCGCTATCCGAGAACGGCTTCTCAGAAGTGCCAGATTCGGGCTACTCAAGATACATGTCTCCTGTATAATAGTTCCATCTAGCTTGACTTTTTACTATTCAGCGATATAATCGTTGTAAATGCGATGACAGGAATAAGTAAGCTCAGGTGTTAATGCAGACAGAGAGCCGGTGGTTGGTGCAAATCGGTGCAAGCCTGATAGCTGAATGGATCCTTGAGCGGAAGGCGGAACGCAGCATTCTGTTGCCTATGCTTCTCCGGACGTTCCCCGTTATGGAACAATGAAGGCTTTAGCCGTTTAGAAGCGTATCCCATCTAAGAGCAGATAGGATAGGCGCGGTGACAAGCGAATTAGGGTGGCACCACGGTCCCTCGTCCCTTGCGGCGGGGGATTTTTTGCGTTCATATCTTTAAGAATAGAGGTCGATTAGGATGAAAAAAGTACTATCGGGTATTCAACCAAGCGGACAGCTTACACTTGGGAATTACATTGGAGCTATGCAAAACTTCGTAAAGCTTCAGCACACGGAGGAATGCTTCTTCATGATTGTTGACCTTCATGCTGTAACTGTGCCGCAAGAGCCTGCGGCTCTGCGTGAGCAGACAGAAGCTGTTGCAGCTTTGTTCATTGCAGCGGGCATTGACCCTTCTAAGGCTAATGTGTTTGTACAGTCGCATGTTCGTGCGCATACGGAGCTGGGCTGGTTGTTGACGACAATAACCAATATGGGCGAGCTTGAGCGGATGACGCAATACAAAGACAAATCAGCAGGCAAAGAATCCATTCCAGCAGGCTTATTCGTCTATCCGGCGCTGATGGCTGCCGATATTCTTATCTACAATGCCGACCTCGTGCCAGTTGGCGATGACCAGAAGCAGCATATGGAGCTGACTCGTGATGTGGCCCAACGGTTCAATCATCGCTTCGGGGAATACTTCACAGTGCCAGAGCCTTACATTCCTGAGGTAGGCGCAAGAATTATGTCTTTGGATGATGCGAGCAAGAAGATGAGCAAGAGCAATCCGAATCAGGGCAGTTATATTGCGCTGCTTGACCCGCCGGATGTTATCCGCAAAAAGATAAGCCGTGCAACGACTGATTCTGGCCGTGAGGTAAAGTATGATGTTGTTAATAAGCCGGAGATCAGCAACTTGATGAGCATTTATGCCCATTGCGCTAATATATCGCTAAGTGAGATCGAAGCACGTTATGAAGGCCAAGGCTATGGACCTTTCAAGAAGGATCTGGCTGAGCATGTCGTAGCTGTTATTGAGCCGCTTCAAGAAAGATACCGTGCAATTCGGGAATCCGGTGAAATTTATGACATTCTTAAGCAAGGTGCTGAACGAGCATCGGAAATTGCAGATCGAACGGTTGCAGAAGTAAGAGAACGGATGGGGTTTTTGGCTCGCAGATAGGTTAGGACAAAAGAAGGCTGGCGCGAATTTCGCGTCAGCCTTTGTTTTCTTGGCGGCGACGAAGCCTGGCTTTTACAATGAAGCCTCCGCCTATAGAGAATAGGGTAAGCAGGGCGAACAAGATAGCCAGCCAAGCGCTATGAGCAATGGAGATTGCAGTTGCACTCATTAGCAGAATAGCAAGCACAGCGAACAGCAAGGATAATGGCTTGGACATGCAATAATCTCTCCTTTACAAAAAAAAATAATATTTTTTAGAAGCAAGCATAGATTGATGGCTGATGCACATAATAAGTTTGCAAGCTTGCAAAACAACACAGTGGTTATACTGAAAGGAGCAATTCCCCATGTCTAATAACAGAAGCAGCAATCAATTGGTTGTACCTCAAGCACAACAAGCTATTAACCAAATCAAGCTAGAAGCAGCACAAGAACTTGGTGTGCAAATTCCAGCTGACGGTTACTACGGAAACGTATCCACTCGCGATGCAGGCTCTTTGGGTGGCTATATCACTAAGAAGCTTGTCCAAATTGCCGAGCAACAATTGTCAGGCAACCGTTAAGCCACTTTTTATACACAATGCTACATTAAGATCGAGGAAAGGCTCAAGGGAAACCTTGAGCTTTTTTCTATGTCTATTGTAGAACTTTGCTTTGCCTAATGACAAGGGCAATCTTTTACACCTTAATCTGAGCTAACAAAAAAACGAGCCTTCAAAATCAAGGCTCGTTCTCAATTCATTAATAGGAATTCATTCGGAGGCGCTTGGTTAACCGTTCGTCGCTTAGCCAGCCAACATAAGAGCCTACGGTCTGGTATTCTTTGTCCATCAGCAGCACTCCAACGAAAGGGTATTGCTTGCGATGACGATAACGAACATCAGACCAGCGCACTTCATAGCCCCATTCATGCTCGGTCACATCGGCACAAGCAAATTTGGTGAAATATAAGAAGGAGCATATAGCGGGATCATTTTTGGATTTATCTACAGCTTCATGCTCAGAGCAGCGTACGTGATCCTGCCATTGCAGCTTGCCTCCCCGCAAATGCCCCACTGCAAAGCTTCCGTCTGCCAACCGCTTAACGACATTCCAATTGGCAAGGGAAATGGTCGGTATAGCGATATATTGATCGTTTGGCTTATAATTGGTGTCCAAGGCAGCCAGCTTCCGCAGCGTTGCTCGTTGGGCAGTTGTTCGCCATATAAAGTACAAGGCAGTGAATAGATACAGAACCGGGAACACGATAGAGGGATTGAACCCAAGCGCCCACAGCGCTATGGCTATTGCATGCGTAGTAAATACAACGGGGTCAAAAATATGAATGATATTCCATGAAATCCATTTGTCTGTGAATGGGCGCATCGCTTGCGTGCCATAGGTATTGAATAAATCAGTCAGAACGTGCACGCTTACGGCAAGCAGTGTCCATCCTGCTACATGGAGCCAAGGCAGACTTCCTCGGTACAGAAGCTGCAAAATGCCTGTAATTAGAACCGTCCATATCAGAATGGCGGGGAGTGAATGTGACATCCCTCGATGATTCTTAATATAGCTTGCATTGCCCTTGAGCCTGAGAAAAGTGTCAAAATCCGGCGCTTGCGAGCCTACAACTGTACCGATTAGCACAGCAGTGTGTATCGCTGGACTAGCCGCTACGACAGGATCAATGGCGGCCAAGCCACCGAGCCCGATGCCTATAACAAGATGTGTGCCTGTATCCACAGCAAGACCCTCCTTGGAATGATGTGAATGTAGTATCAGCGAATTGAAACAACTTTATCAGTGGCAAATGAAAGGGGACAGGTGAATTGGATACTTATATCTGTTTTGCGGAATATCGGATTGCTCCAGAGCATCGAGTTGCTTATCTCGATTACACGAATAAGCTGCTTGAACTGGAGAAGGCAACAGCAAAGGTTCAATTATATGAAGGAACGGACCAACTGAATTTGTTCGTAGAAATATGGGAGGGCAGTAGCGCGAATGAGGTGGAGAGGATAAAAAAAGAACGCTGCGATGAGCGTTCTCCTTGGTTCCAGATTGCCCAGTGGATTTCTGGCGGAGCAGGCAAAATGCATGTATGGACGTTCAAGCCAGCGAAGGCCGGCATGAATGGTAATTAAATATCGTTTTCTTCTTCTCGTGAATTCAAAGGTGTTCCGTTGTTAATTACACCGCCTTGGAATGGATATTCGTAAGCGATCGGCCCATCGAAGGTCACATAATCCAGGTTCAGTGTCAACAACAAATAACGCATGCCGGTAGCTGTATCGCTTATTACAATATGATCACGGCCTGCTGCTTCAATTACGCCGCGGAACACTTTGGCATTCCATTCCCGATTGTTCTCATAAGTCATGTAGAAGGTTGCTGTTTTGCCGCGGTTTAATCGAAGAATATTTTCTACATAGGATTCTTCAACACCAGGAATGGTTACAATATTACCGCCAGTCGGCGTTACAAAGGCGCCATTGGGAATATTAGTGGGAATACCTTGTGCAGCGATATTGTTGGCAGGCAGTGTCATCGGCGTGTTAGGTCCAGCAGGTAATGCTTGAGCCATTGGGAAGTTAGGGCCGATATTGGCAGGAAGCGTAGTCGCTTGTTGACCCCATTGCTGTTGACCCCATTGTTGACCCTGTGTATTGTTGCCATAGCCGCCGTAGCCGCCGCCATAGCCTCCTGTGTTAGCTGGGCTAACCGCATTTTTGTAACCATAGCCATAACCGTTAGACATAATAATATCCTCACTTTCAATCATGGGAAATTTTTGTGATGCTGCTAGTTAATACACGCTTGGGCAGTCTTCTTGCGTTGGTATGAAGAAGCAATGGGCCTTGTATCTTCCGCTATTTGCTTGATCATACCAAGTACCTGGACATCCGCCGGCAGGCCGGAAAAACCATAGGGCATTCGAGGCCGGATGCTGGCGCTCGCCATTAATTACTCGCTTTGCTAAACGAACTTCACTGTCACGGGCTTTTTGATAAAAGTAGCCTTTTTGTGAAGCTTCAAAGCCACCCGGACTTTGGTAAATCATTTGCGGAATAGAACGGATATTTTTGAAATCAAGACAATTTCCGCGAATTCGGTTAACGCCAACATTGCCAACCATTAGCATTCCTAGATCGCCTTCGCCTTCGGCTTCGGCTCTCATAAGCCTCGCCAGCATCCTCGTTTCTTCCGCGTTGGTTTTTATAACTGCGATAGGTGGCACATCCCTTCCTGACTTACTACTGTCTAAGCCTTGATTATCTGGGCACCCGACTACATAGTCATTGTATTGTGCGCCCATCAAAAGGGTTACAAATTTATTGTCACAATTTGAATGACGAATTGATGAACAATAGTAGTGAACATTGTCATCATGAGGTTTTTTCTGTATGATTAAGAACGATTCATAATGAAATGTATAGGCGTGAATGACTAACGCCTTGTTGCATAACTCGGGAGGCTCGCTTCGTGCTTAAAGACTTGATTGCATTGACTAAACCGCGCCTGCTTAGGCTGAATGTATTCGCGGCTATCGGCGGATTTTGGGTAGCATCTAAATGGAGCATTGATTGGTTAATGCTGCTATGGGTAGTAGTTGGTTCGACCATCACGATCGCATCTGCTTGTGTCATTAATAACTACTGGGATCGTGAGCTTGATCTGAAGATGGAGCGGACGAAGAACCGTGCGCTGCCAACGCAGCGTCTGAAGCCTAATTTCGTGCTGGGATACGGCATTATATTAGGAATAGTTGGACTTGCTGTACTGTTCTTGCTCGTTAACCCGTTAACTGGCTGGCTAGGATTTCTTGGCTGGTTCGTTTATATTTTCATTTATACGATGTGGTTGAAACGAACTTCGACATGGAGCACATCCATTGGAGGAATATCTGGCGCAATGCCGCCAGTGCTTGGTTATTGCGCGGTTACAACAGAGGTGGATGCGGGTGCTTGGCTATTGTTTGCCTTTTTATTCCTATGGCAGCCGGCTCACTTCTGGTCGCTGGCGATTCGTCGTGTGGAAGAATACCGCAACGCCGGCTATCCGCTATTGCCTGTAGTGAAGGGCATTAGACGGACGAAGCTTCAGATGATTCCTTACACCGTATTGCTCATTCCAACTTGCATACTGCTATTTACCTATGGCTATGCCGGCTATGTGTTCCTGATTATTTCCTTATTGGCGGGAATTATCTGGGCTGTCCACACGGTTATGGGCTTGAAGGCGAAGGATGATGAGAAATGGGCAAAAGTGAATTTTCTTATTTCGGTTAATTATCTGATGGTTGTATTTATTGTAATGATGGCTAATACGTTGAAGTAAGGGGAGATTGGCAAGATGGCTTTGATGAAGAAGCATGGCTTCAAAATCGCCGTATTGGCGCTTTGCTTGGCAATGGGCATTTATTTAATTATTACAAATCTTTCAGAGTCAAAAGAGGCGGCACTGCCAATTGAAATGGCAGCTCCCGCCTTCGAAATGAACGACATTGATGGCAACCCAGTATCACTTGCCTCGACAAACGGCAAAGCGCGCATCGTTTATTTCTATTTTGCCAATTGTCCTGATGTTTGCCCTCCGACTACGTTCTTGCTCTCTGAAGTGCAGGATCAGTTAGAGAAGGAAGGCTTGCTTGGGACAGAAGTGGAACTGATGTCTATTACATTCGATCCGACAAGAGATACGCCAGAGGTTATCCGTGAGTTCGCCAAGCGGAACTATGCAGACTTTAAAGGCTGGCATTTCTTGCGCGGGGAAGAAGAGGCCACGATGAAGCTGGCTCAAGATTTCAGCGTAGGCGTAAAGAAGGATAAGGAAACCAACTCCTTCATTCACTTTAATGTGATCACGCTAGTGGATAAAGAGGGAAATATTCGCGACTGGGTTAATGGCAGCGATGAGGAGCTGACGCCAGAAGCGCTGGTTGCTTCTCTGAAACAGCTTGCCAAGGAGTAAAGATGGCGATTTTTTGGCATATTGTATGGAATAATGTATTGCCGCTGACTTTGTTGATAGCCGTTGGCTTCATCATGCAGCGGCTTTTTTCTTTGGACATCAAGACGTTGTCGAAGCTGAACTTTTATGTTTTTTCTCCTGCTGTTATATTCAAGCTGCTCTATACGACTGAAATATCGGCTTCATTAATTGGCAAGGTGCTATCGTTCGTCGTTTTGTTCATGGCTTTGCAATTCGCGGTCGTTGAAGCGGCAGTCAGACTGCGCGGACTGCAAGGCGGGATGCGCGGAGCGATGAGGAACAGCGTGTTATTTTATAATAGTGCGAACTATGGAATACCGATCAATCAACTGGCCTTTTCCGGGAATGCTTATACGCTGTCCATACAGATTATTATTATGGTGACGCAATCCTTGCTTCCTAATACGTATGGCATTTATAGCGTCAATGCACATCGTATGGACTGGCGCTCGACAGCGCGAGCGATAGTATCGCAGCCTATCATTTATATTATTCCGCTTGCTTTTGCACTGAATGGACTTAACATTAAGCTGCCCCAGCCGGTAGAAACGCCGATTTTTTATTTGGCAGATGCTTTTATCGGAACTGCGCTTGTGACGCTGGGCGTTCAGCTAGGGAGCATGAAATGGGTCATTAATAAATACATATTGGGCAATGTGTTGTTGTCTAATACGCTGCGCCTGCTGGTAGCTCCGCTTCTAGCTGCTATTGTTGTATGGCTGTTAGGAATTGAAGGGCTTATGGCTGCTGCCTTGATCGTGTCTTCTGCTGTACCGACTTCACTAAGCAGCGTGCTGCTGGCAGTAGAGTTTGATAATGAGCCGGAATTTGCCTCGCAGGCCGTATTCCTATCAACGGTTATTAGTATTGTAACGGTGTCCTTCGTTATATTTCTTCTTCAAATTTGATCTTCTTTGAGCCATATGGAAGCGGGATCGGGGTACAGAATATGTTCCTCGAGTCCCGCTTTTTCCAGTTGTCCGATCAAATATTCCTCTGGCGTATGCTCAACTCCGGAATAACCCTTTCTTGTGTAGATTTGCTCGGAGTCGGGGAAGACATCTCGAAGAATACCGCGTATGCGTTTGCCAGAGGAGTCATTGTCTGTAAATAAATAGACGTGCTTGCTGCCAACCTGCTTGCGCAGCTTCTCAATCTGCTGAGAGCCTGGCGTACCGAAGGTGCAATAGATCGGAACATCTTCATGCAGCACGCGGCGAATTCGGCTTCTATCGTTTTTTCCTTCGACGATGATGGCAATATCCATTTCTCGATCACCTGCTTTAGTTATATAGGCTTAGTGTATCAAATACGAAGGAAAATATCTTAGGCTTGTTTATGAAAATTTCGTGCGTGAAGGCAAGGTGGTGCGGCGACCGTGAAAGGGCAGCACAGTTACAGCAATCATCAGGGCCAAGAAAGCTAAATAATATGGCGATATGTAATCGCGAAGCTGCCCAGCCAGCATTGGACCAATAAAAGCGCCTATGGAATAAGCAATGGATAAGACCGAAAAGGTTCTGCCATAGTGAGAGCCTCCGCTTAATTCGATCAGCAAGGTCGATATGGCCGGTATAATAATTCCTTTTGCCATCCCGACAAAGAGGAGCATGACCGCAAGCGGGAATGGAGGGTCCGATGCAATCGTAAAGTACACGATAGCGAGAGCAAGCGATCCCCATAGCGTTCGATGAAAAGAAGAGATACGGTTGAGAAAGAGCAGGCTTAGCGTAATAAGAGCGCCGATACTGACGACAGAGAACAGCAGCCCTGTTGTCATCATATCCTGCTGTGATTTGCCGATCAATGGCAGCTCGAAGGAGAGGATGCCCTGGGCGCAGCTGGTGGCTACTGGAAGGATGAAGACGAGCCAAGGTATGGATGTAGCCTCCTGCTTAATCGGCAGCTTTATTGGGACGCTGTCAGCCTCAGTTGAGGCTGCTTTGATATCTCGAATAAAGAATAAGGCGCAGATGGCGGTAACAATGAGAATCCAGCCCAGTATGTAGAAGGCCGTCGTGAAGCCGATCTTGGCTACGAGATAGGCGCCAGCAGCAGGTGAAACAACGGTTGCCAGCGTATGGACAAGGCCGTTGCCTGCCATTAGCTTGCCTTGTTGAATGCGATCCGTTGACAAGCGTGCAAGAAGGGCCAGGCAAGCGGGCGAGAGAAACGCCAGCACGAATCCGCTGATGGAGCGAAGCAAGAGGAGCTCCCAAGGATCGGTAACCTGTGATTGGAATAGCAGAATAACGCCTGCTCCCATGAGGCTGAAGACGATAAACAATCTGCTTCCGTATCGATCAATGGCGAAGCCTGCCATTAAGTTGCCAGGCAAGTGCGTGATGGAATACATCCCCATCATAAGCCCGATGAAGGATGGCGCCGCTCCTAACGAAATGGCAAACGGGGTGAGAATTGGATATTGGGCATGCAGATCAAAAAAAGCGACGAACAAAAATAAGTAAAGCCATATAGCTGTTTTCACTAGGGCTGCTCCTCCTTAGGAAATGCCTTCTTTATCTACTTGTACGTTCAAGTAGGACAGGATATGTCTAGGTAACGGGGAGTTGGACGTTTACGCCATATTATGGGTGGGTTATAATGTTTGATAATGAGTCTATGCTCGCGTTATAATAGGAGGGATTGGGTTGGATTTTTTAGATTTTTCAAGCTATGACTGGAGTACTTGGACTGCCTTTTTTGAGAACAACTGGCTGTTGCTTGTTATAGCGCTTGTCGTACTGCTTATTATCATTGGGATTGTGAAGACGGTTGTGAAATGGGCGCTTGTTGCGGCTATACTGATTGGTGTCGTTGTATACAGCGGCTACAGCATGGATGACCTGAAGTCAATTGATCTGAATGCAATGGGTACGAAGGTAGTGGAAAGCGTGAAGCAAGAAGCGATTACAGCCATGGTCGGCGAGGTTGAGAAAGCGACATTCAAGACAAATGCAGATGGCACTTATACGGTGAAGACAGATAATGTAGAGCTGACAGGAGTACCGAAGTCCGGTGAGGTGGCTGTTACTTTCAAAGGAACCTCGCTTGGCACTTGGAAAATTAATGATACGATAGAAACGTTGATTAATCAGGCTAAGCTGAACAGTAAAGTCTAGAACCAGGCGTTATGATCTAAGGAAGCGAGGGATGCATATGGCGGATTGGGTTCGCACGGCTAGTATTTGGGAACCTGTCTCGATTATTGTTCTCTTGCTTTTGATTGGCTCATTAATTCAAGGGATGAGGAGAGGCGCGTCGGGTTCTGCGAGGCGTCTTTTCTATTTTATATGGGATACCTTTATTATCATTGTGTGTCTGCTCCTTGCAGGCCGCTTGGCAATGATTCTATCCCCTATTGCAGCAGATTGGCTGCTTGCAAATGTGAAATTGCCTAATCAAGAGCTAGGGGAGCTTGCACAGCTATGGTATACACTGCTTACAAGCCTCCGCGATTTTGCTATGCTTCGTTTTGGCGTGTTATTCTTAGTTTTGTATTTGCTGTTCCGATTGATTTTCTCTATGGCAACACCAGTGATCGAGTGGGTATTCTCGGCGTGGATGAGGCATGATGGGCATGAAGATGCTCGACTTCCGGGTAGTTCTACTGCAAGCAGGGCGGCAGGGGCGCTGCTAGGAGCTATTCTTGGGGCTGGACGTTCCTTTGTGTTAATCGCTATTTTGTTTATTTATGTCACATTGGCTCCGGAAGGACTGCTGGCAGATGAAATTCGGCAATCACCGTTGTATACTGAAGCAGCGGCAGTGCTGGAGCCGGTAGCCGGAGATATCATTACGAAGCAAGGTCCGGTTCTTGCTGAAGCGGTGCAAGCTGAATTCCAGAAAGTGTTGCAACGCAAATACGAGGTTATTGATTACGCGGTGCCTGAGAAGATTGAAGAAGCTGCCTTGCATGTGACCAAGGATGCTGTGACAGATGAGGAGAAGGCACGAGCCTTGTATGAATGGCTTGGCACCCGGATCGCATATGATTGGGATAAAGCTCGCAATTATGTAGAGCGCGGTATTTGGAAGGAACAAAATCCGCAGCAAACCTTTGATTCCAAGCAGGGAGTTTGTATTGATGTTGCTCGCCTCTATGCGGTGATGGCCCGTTCTGCAGGACTAGAGGTTCGTGTTGTAACGGGCCTAGGCGCAGATGGGCAGGGTGGATATGGTCCGCATGCTTGGAATGAGGTTAGAATTGGCGGAGAAGCGGGGCACTGGATACCGCTGGATGCAACCTGGGCATCCAGCGGCGATTGGTTTAATTCACCTGAGTTTGATCAGACACATATTCGAGAAGCATAACATACGCACAGGACATGAGGTGAAGGAAATGCACGATGATCCACAAAAACGTCAAATTAATAACCGAAGGCAATTTTCTTTTCGTCTGAACTTCTTTTTCTTCATCGTATTTGGACTATTTAGTGTTCTAATTATTCAATTGGCTATTCTGCAATTTGTAGAGGGACCGAAACTTAGTGCACAAGGAAACAAGAAGAGTACGAGGAGCATTAAGATTGCTCCGATTCGCGGCAATATTTATGATTCCACGGGAGAACCAATTGCTTATTCGACTGCGACACAGTCGTTATACTTTACGATATCCCCGGATTTCAAAACAGAGGATTCAGAAGAAATTGCCCGCAAGCTCGCTGAAGTATTCGATAAGTATGGAGATCCGGAGCTGACAATGACGGTTGAAGATATTATTAGGCAGATGGATCTTGATTTCCGCAGAAATATTATCTCGACGCCTCGACGAATCAAGTCCGGGCTGACGAATGAGGAAATTGCTCATTTCTTGGAGAATCGCAGTGACTACAAAGGCATTGATATTCTTGAAGAAAGTGTCCGCAACTATAGTAAGGATTCTGTCTCCGTACAGCTTGTCGGCTATTTGAAGAAGTATAAGGGTGTACGGGAATCACTGACTTATTATAAGGAGAAAAGCGAAGAACAGGATCCTCAGCTTCAATATTTGGAAGAGGAGGATGTCGGGTTCGATGGGCTTGAATATATGTATCAAGAGGTGCTCCGCGGGAAGAATGGCTTGAAGAAATATCCCGTTAATAACGCGGAACGGATTATCGGTCCTATGCAAATAACCAATCCACAAAAAGGCTCGGATCTCTACTTAACGATTAATCGCAATATACAATTAAAGACCGAGCAAGCGATCGTTGATCATATTAAAAAGATCAGTACTTCTACACGTAGAAGTGAGCGAGCACAGTACGCTAAGACAGGTTATGCGGTTGCGATGGAAGTAGAAACCGGTAAGATAGTTGCAATGGCGAGTATGCCAGACTATGATCCGAATATCTGGGCTGGAGGAAGAATCAGCAATGAAGATTACGAGAACTTTGAATCCGTCCTTGGCAACGGTACAATAAGCGAGGTATATGCCAAGTATGCGACTAAAGAAGAAAGGGATCGTCATCCTTCTTCTCTCGTTCCGCCAGGTTCAACTCTCAAACCGCTATCTGTTTTGATTGGTCTGAATGAGAAGCTGTTCACACCAAGCAGCCAATATAATGATACAGGCGCGTTCTTCTTTGGTCGTGAAGGACATCAGGTTCGAATTGGTAATGCCTCGAATCATGCCTATGGCTTGCTGGACCCGGCAGCCGCGATCGGCAAATCATCCAATCCATTCATGGCAGCGATGATTGGCAATAATCTGTATAACAAGTATAAGGGCAAAGCGGGCGTCGATGTCTGGGATGAGTACATGAAGCAGTTCGGGCTTGGCGTCTTAACCGGAAGCGGCCTCAAGGGCGAGTCTAAGGGGACGATCGACTATTACCATGAAGCCGAGACTGCAAGTTCTCAATCTGCCCTTGTACGTGCTTCTTTCGGACAGCAGGCTAGGTATACGACTCTGCAGTTGGCGCAATATACAGCAATGATGGCCAACAGAGGGAAACGAATGAAGCCGCAGTTCGTAAATGAAATCAAAGATGCCGATGGAAATGTGCTTCAGAGCTTTAAGCCTGAAGTATTGAACACGATAGATATTCCTGATGCGTATTGGGAAGAAGTCGAAAGAGGAATGGCATTGGTTAAGCCTCAGGGCTTCGACGGCGTAAGCTATACTTACGCGAGAAAAACCGGTACGGCGCAGTCCAGCGTTAAAGGACGTATGGCGGATAATGCCGTATTTATTGCCTATGCACCAGCTGATAAGCCAAAACTGGCGGTTGCTGTTATTGTGCCAGATGGTGAATTCGGCGGTTGGGGTGCCGCTCCGATTGCCCGTCATATATTTGATGCATATGACTATGAGATTGGTCTGAAAGGAGTGCCGGGCAAGCTATCCGATACTTCTAAAAACGGTGAGGCTGGTGACGGCTCCACGAAGTCAGAGTAATAAATTTAAGTGACTCAGAATTTATCTGAGTCACTTTTTCTTTTTCTAATTAGTACTATAAGGAAACGTAAAAATTAGTAACAGGAATAGTTCGACTTGATTGCATACTGCCTGTTAAGGGTTAAGTAGGTAAACAGAGGTCTGAGATACGCCGTTAAGTTGCAGGAGGATTATTCTGGGCGACGAATAGCGGAACGGGGATCCGTTAAAAGTAGCAAATGGAGGATTGGAGCGAGAATAGAGGAACGGAGTTCCGTTAAGGTGAGTATAAGAAGGTTTTTTTGTTAGTCGAAGAGCAATAGCGGAACGGCGATCCGCTAAAAGTAGCAAATGGAGGATTGGAGCAAGGAAAGAGGAACGCAGTTCCGTTAAGGTGAGCAAAGTTCAGGTAGTAAGTAAGGACCAGCGATGCGCAGGCATCGCTGTCTGTTGGAGCGGAAGAATTAGGGTCAACTGGACAAGTGGCAGAATATTTGCATAAAATAAATGTTGCACAAGCACAACATTTTTGTGTAATATAAAAAAAGAGGCACTAAGCTAACTAATGTTCGTTCGGGCAACAATAGGGACAGGGAGGAGCTGCACATGCGTATATATAAGGAAATAAGTTCTGCTAATAGGAGACTGATCTTCACAATTACTTATTTGATAGCGATTATGCTGCTAGTAACTGCATGCGGCAATTCAGACGGAAGCAAGCATGACGGCATGCTGAAAGTGACAACGACAACAGGAATGATTGCAGATATTGCCAGAGCAGTCGGCGGCACGGATGTCGCTGTTACTGGCCTCATGGGCTCCGGCATTGACCCGCATTTATATAAAGCGTCTCATGGCGATGTGAAGAAGCTGGATCAGGCGGATATCATCTTTTATAACGGGCTGCATCTGGAAGGCAAGATGGCGGAGATGTTCGAGAGGCTGGAGAAGAAAAAGACGACGGTAGCTGTTTCTTCGCAAATACCGGAATCGGATCTGCTTACCATCGGTTCGGGTAAGGATCTCACACATGATCCCCATATTTGGTTTAATGTGAAGCGGTGGATTTCGGCTACGGAGGTCGTTAGAGATACATTGGTGAGCAAGGACCAGGCTCATGCAGACAATTATAAGAAGAGGGCTGCTGAATATATTGCGCAGCTTGAGGAACTGGATCAATATGCAAGGCAGCAAATTGCAACGATACCGAAGGAACGCCGGATACTTGTCACCGCACATGATGCTTTTGGATACTTTGGTGCAGAATATGGGCTAAAGGTAACCGGTCTTCAAGGAATGAATACGATGTCAGAATACGGCTCGAAAAATGTGAGCGTACTTAGGGATTTCCTTGTGCAAAATAAGATTAAAGCTGTATTTATTGAGTCAAGCGTGCCTCGCAAGTCCATTGATTCCGTCATTGAAGGTGCTCGCAAGCTTGGACATGATGTAACGATTGGCGGAGAGCTGTTCTCAGATGCCATGGGTGATGAGGGTACAGTTGAGGGTACTTATATTGGAATGGTTAAGCATAATGTGGACACCATTGTGAAAGCTTTGAAATAAAAGGAGAGAACGGAGTGATCCAAATGACAATTTCAGAAGCAGCGGTGAATGCCAATAGGATAAATAAGCGGAAGGCCGCACCTTTGACAATAGAAGGATTAAGCGTTGCCTATCAGAAAAAGCCTGTGTTGCAAAACGTTTCTTTCTCAATTACGGAAGGAGAGCTAATCGGTGTAATCGGACCGAATGGAGCGGGCAAATCCACGATGATGAAAGCGGCTCTTGGTTTGATTCCGAGGCTGAGCGGCGATGTGCTTGTCTATGGCAAGCCCTATAAGCAGCAGCGCAAGCTGGTCGGCTATGTCCCGCAAAGGGAATCGGTGGATTGGGATTTTCCAACCAATGCGCTAGATGTTGTGACAATGGGGCGTTATGGTCATTTAGGCTGGTTCGGACGTCCAAGTGCGAAGGAACGTGAAATCGCAATGGAATGCTTGACCAAGGTAGGAATGGCGGATTATGCTTCACGCCAGATTAGCCAGCTGTCAGGCGGACAGCAGCAGAGGGTCTTTCTGGCGAGAGCACTTGCCCAGGATGCTAGCCTTTACTTCATGGATGAGCCGTTCGCAGGCGTAGATGCAGCGACAGAGAAGGCGATTATTACGCTCCTTCAAGAGCTGAAGCAGCAAGGGAAGACGGTTATTGTCGTTCATCATGATCTCGCAACGGTGCAAGAATATTTCGATTCGGTGATGCTGCTTAATGTGGAGCTACAAGCATTTGGCCGGACGGAGGAAGTATTTACACAAGAGCTGCTGCAGCAAACCTATGGGGGACGTCTTGCTTTTCTCGATCGCAGCAGCAATTCAGGCTTGACGGTCACGAAGGGGTGAGACAATGATGCAGATGCTATGGCTTTTGCTTAATGATCCTAATATGCAATGGATTTTCATTAGCTGTACGCTGCTTGGCTTAAGCAGTGGAGTTATCGGATGCTTTTCATACTTACGCAAACAGAGCTTGATGGGAGATACGCTGGCCCATGCTGCGCTGCCTGGAATTTGCATAGCATTTATGCTTACAGGTACGAAATCCCTTTTGTTCTTCTTAATCGGGGCAGGGATAGCAGGCGTAGCAGCTACCTTCGGAATTGGCTGGATTACACGCCATTCTCGAATCAAGCATGATGCAGCGATGGGAATTGTACTGTCCAGCTTCTTTGGCTTAGGAATCGTATTATTGACTATTATTCAGCATGGCAGCTTCGGCAATCAAAGTGGACTAGATAAATTTATTTTCGGGCAAGCTGCGGCTATGGTTGGATCTGATGTTCTGACGATGTCGATCGTTAGTGTTCTGCTTATAACGGTATGTTATTTGTTATTCAAGCAATTCAAGCTAATTTCCTTTGATTCGGGCTTTGCTAAAGGGCTTGGTTATCCTGTTGCTTTTCTAGAGCAGCTGCTCATGTTCCTAATGGTCATTGCCGTAGTGGTAGGCATTCAGGCAGTAGGGGTTGTACTTGTTGCTGCACTTATCATAACGCCTGCTGTCTCTGCAAGATATTGGACGAATAAGCTTGGCTTAATGGTTATTTTATCAGGCTTGATCGGCGCGGTAAGCGGAGCTTTGGGGACGCTGATTAGTTCTACGGCATCGAATCTTCCTACAGGCCCGTTAACGGTGCTTGCAGCAACCTTATTATTCGCAATTTCGGTACTGTTCGGACCAGAGCGGGGAATTATTGCGAAGAGGTTCGTACGGCGTAATGTAAAACGCCAGCTGGAAGAAGAAACTTCAGGTGGAGAGCGTGCGAGGCAGCGCGTAAAGGACATTAATGAGGGGGCGATGCTATGAGTGACTTTTGGATTTTGCTCACAGGCTCACTCGTCGCAAGCTGCTGCGGTATTTTAGGTGCTTTTCTCGTTCTTCGCAAAATGGCGATGATCGGCGATGCAATCAGCCACTCGGTCATGCCCGGTATTGTCATTGCTTTTCTAATTAGCGGCTCAAGGGATTCCTTAATGATGATGGTGGCAGCTATGATATGCGGACTCCTTGCCGTCTTCCTCATTCAAATGTTCCAGCAAAGCGGCATTCAATCTGATGCTTCTATAGGTGTTGTATTCACCGCGATGTTCGCCGTTGGCGTATTGCTTGTCAGTGTGTTCGCCAGACAGGTTCATCTGGATCAGGATGCGATACTATATGGTGAAATTGCTTATGTACATTGGAATACCTGGATCGTCAATGGCGTTGACCTAGGACCCAAGCCGGTCTGGCTGCTAGGCACTACATTATTGATCATCCTTATTATTATTTCTCTGTTCTATAAGCAGTTCAAGCTTTGTGCATTTGACCCGGCATTAGCCGCAGCATGCGGAATTCCGGTCGCTCTGTTTCATTACCTGCTGATGGGGATGGTCTCCATGGCTACAGTAAGCTCCTTCGAGAGCGTAGGCGCCATACTTGTCGTCGGTTTGCTTGTAATACCAGCCTCTACAGCTTATCTTCTGACAGATCGTCTTGGCATGATGATTGTGCTCAGCGCGGTTACGGGAATTGTCAGCACATTCATCGGATATGGAACAGCTATTGTATTAGATGCTTCCATTGCCGGCTGTATCGTCTGTGCAGCAGCACTTTTATTCATCCTTGCATTTCTGTTCTCTCCATCGCATGGGCTCGTTATTAAAAAACTGCGCATGCGCAAACTTATTCAATTATAAAAATAAAAAATACCATGTAGACCGCTTGGTTTTCTTCATTGAAGAAACCGGGCGGTTTTTTTAATATTTGTAAAAAAAGACTGTCTTAGTGGTATTAGTTGGCCGATATATAAGTTAACCAAAGTTCAAGGGGGATAAGATGAGAGCTATAAAGGGGTTCATTGTCATGGTAGGAACAGCAATCATGCTTATGGGCTGCTGGTCGAACCAACCTATACGAGAAAAGGAAACGAATGATATAGAGAACGGACAGCAGGGAAATGGAGAGGAAGAGAAGGTAAGGATTAATTATTATCATTGGGAAACAGGGGAGTCGTTAAATACGATTCAAGCGATCATAGATGATTTCGAATTAACGTATCCGAATATCGAGGTCAATAGTGTGCAGTTGGTTGCTGATGGCAATAGCGAAAATTTTTACAAAAAACTGGATATCATGGCGGAATCCGGTGCTGTCATTGATGTGGCTGCATTCTCCCATATAGATTTCCTTATCGAGCGGGCAGCAAGAGGCATGCTGTCACCTATTGATGACTATTTGAAAGCGGATACAATCATTCCTTCCGAGCAGTTTTTCATTAATCCGATGTATGAAGGAAAAGTATATGGGATGCAAGATATCGCTTCGCCTTGGCTGATCGCCATTAATAAAGATGCGTTGGAGGAAGCAGGTCTGCCATTGCCGGAATGGGGCTGGACCTGGGATGATTTCAGGGAGTATGCCAAGAGGATGACAAAAGGTACAGGAGAAGGCAAACGATACGGCGCTTATTTTCACACTTGGGGAGAGTACGTCAATTTCCCTGCTTTCACGGAAAAAGAGCATCCTTACTTGGATAGAGACGGGCAGCCGATCTTTGAAGATCCTTCTTATAAGGCCTTTTTCGAGCTTCGCGGCGCGATGGAGAAAGAGGATCATTCCGTCCAAACCTTCTCTGATATCGTCGGCAAGAAGCTGCATTACAGCACCGAATTTCTGAATGGGCGGACGGCAATGCTGCCAACAGCGACCTTCATCTTAGCGATGATTAAGGATAGTGAGAGATTTCCGCATAAGTTCGAGACCGTATTCGCTCCCCTCCCCCGATCCTCTAATGAGGTAGACATTGGCTTGTCTTATATTGGCGGACATTATAATGCGATAGGTGCGACGTCCGAGCACAAGGAGGAGTCCTACAAATTCATTCGTTATATGGCCAAGCAAACTAAAGTCATCCGTGATGTTCCCGGCACTAGGAAGGTGGATCAAGCGGTTGTCATTAAGGCGCTTGTTGCTGGAGGAGAGCAATGGATTGATGCGGAATCCTTGTCCAATACGATCTATGACAGCCGGGTCAAAATGATATATGACTCCTCCCTTACAACTGCCTATGCCAGCCAGTTGAAAAAAGTGATACAGTCGGGATTTACGCAATTTATATTGGATGGCGTTCCAGCTGAGCAAGCACAGGAGACAATGATGAAGGAGTCTTATAAAATTATCCAACAATTTTCCAAATAGTTGCAACTTATATCAAAACCAATCCGTCTTATAAATGGTGCAATTTGTATATGCATTCATGAATATAGACTTATTTGGAGGGAAACGGGGAAAATGAAACGATTGAAATTAATCACTTCCATGCTCGTCATGCTGACGCTTCTTGCCGGCTGCAGCTTCGGGGCAGAGGGAAAAGAAAAAGCAAATGAACAATCAACACTAAGAGTTATGTTTTATGATGAAGGACAGTTTTTCAGCCAATACGGCATGCTTTTCTCAGCGCTCTATCCCAAAATTGAGATAGAGGTCGTATCTACTTCCGGTATTCGAACGGAGAATGGAGAGAACTACAAGGATCTTCTCAATAAGTTCATTGAAGAAGAGAAGCCGGATATTGTCATGGTTGACATTGAGCAGTATGAGCAGATGGCAACAGACGGCAAATTGGCTGAGCTAGATTCTATGATTGAGAAGGATAAGTATGATGTAGAAGGTCTTGTACCTGGTGTAGTAGATTATTTGAAGGAAAGAGGGGCTGGCAAGCTATACGGCCTAACGCCATCTTATAGCAGCCAAGCTCTGTTCTATAATAAAGATTTATTCGATAAGTACAAGCTTACTTATCCAACTGATAAGATGAGCTGGAATGATGTGCTGCAGTTGGCGAGACAATTCCCGACTGACGGAGATAGCAAAGAACGGGAGTATGGCTTGAAGGTTGGCTACAGCGGCTCTATCTATGAAATTGCGAGCAATATCGCTAATTCCAAGCAATTGAGCTATGTCAATCCTGACAAGAAAGAAGTAACCATTAATACAGACGCATGGAAAGAAGTATTCCAAATGACGCTTGATGCTGTTAAATCAGGCGCTATTTATTCGGAAGACGATAATGCAGGAATGAATAATGGTACGAGCTACGAGGAATATTTGCTTAGCAATCCGTTTATCGGCAAGAAATTGGCGATGATGATTGAGTCTCCTTACATGCTGCAGCAGATTAAGCAAGCTGCAGATTATTTCAAGGAAAAGCCGGATAGTGTTGTAAGCAATTGGGACTTGGTGACGGTGCCTGTCGATCCTAACAATCCGGATTTCAGCAGCAGCAGTGCTTTTTATAATATATTTGCTATTGGCGCTCAGTCACCTAACAAAGAGGCAGCATGGACTTTTATTAGTTATATTACGGGGGATGAGTTCGCCAGAGTATCATCTAAGAGCTCACGCTACGGAGATCTTGGCATTCGACCTAAGTACTTCCAGGATGAGAAGGACGGACGTAATTATCAAGCATTCTATACGTTGAAGCCAAGTTCATTCAATCCTTACAAAGGATTGGATAAGCTGCCTGAGGAGTTCAATATGTCTTTTAGAAGCAGTGTAGAGGCTGAGCTTGAGAAAGTGAAGAAGGAAGAAGTGACGCTGGAAGAAGCTCTAGTGAAGCTGCAAGCTGATGGGCAAGTGCTGCTCCAGAAAGAAGCAGAGGAACCAAAAGAGTCGACACAGCCAGCTGAAGGAACAGATGCAGGTGGCGGAGCTGTACTAGAAGGAATTACAGTAGCCGAATAGCGATGTCTGGCAGAGGGAGTGGGAATGGTCTTGTTGACTGTTCCGGCTCCCTTTTTGCTGTGAAATAATAATTAGTGATGGGGGAAGGAACGGGAAGTGACGTTTGGAATCCTTCCAAACTGTGCTAAAATGACTTATAGCAGGCTTAAAAAGCATAACTTTTGAGGAGGATTCACAATGGGGGACTATAAGCTTATTGCGCTTGACATGGATGGTACACTACTGAATGAAATGAGCGAGATAAGCACAGAGAACGCATTATGGATACAGAGAGCTATGGAGGCCGGTGTTACGGTTAGCTTCTCTACAGGACGCGGATTTCGCAGCGCTCTGCCCTTCGCTGAGCAGTTGAAGCTGGAGACGCCGATGATTACGGTTAATGGCGGCGAGATCTGGTCACGGCCGCATGTTCTGCATCAGCGTTCTTTATTGAGCGCGAGCTATGTGAAGCGGCTGCATGAGCTCGCTTTGAAGCATGCAGGAACATGGTTCTGGGCTTATTCGACAGAGGATATTTATAATTTGGAGAAGTGGATTGAACCTAGTCATGATTATGAAGCCCATCATTGGCTCAAATTCGGTTATTATACAGAGGATGATGTGGTACGCCAACTGATATTAGAGGAAGTATCTGAATGGGATGCGCTTGAAATTACCAATTCCTCACCTTGCAATCTGGAGCTGAATGCAAAGGGGATATCGAAGGCAAGCGCCCTTCGTGAGCTGTGCAGCTTGCTTGGAATTGAGATGTCGCAGGTCATATCCGTTGGAGACAGCCTCAACGATATTGCAGCCATTCGTGAGTCTGGTCTTGGTGTAGCAATGGGGAATGCACAGGATGCGGTCAAAGAGGCTGCCGATGCGGTCACATTGTCCAATAATGAGCATGGCGTAGCGGAAGTCATTAAGAGATTTGTTTTGAAAGGTTGATGCTTGGTGGACATTCTAGGCTGGTCGTTAATTGTTATTTTATTCCTGGTAGGTATGGCAGGAACTATTTATCCGATATTGCCAGGGGTCGTAGCGATTTACGCGGCTTTTTTCGTATACGGCTGGTTTTTCTCCTTCGAGCCGTTCGGCTGGGTGTTCTGGACGATTCAGACGGTTATTCTCGTGGCCTTATTTATTGCGGACTATGCGGTTAGTGCATGGGGAGTGAAGAAGTATGGAGGCTCTAAGGCATCGGTCATAGGAAGCACAATCGGTCTTATCCTAGGACCCTTCGTGATACCGGCTTTTGGCCTTATAATTGGGCCTTTTGCTGGTGCTGTGATCGGAGAATTGATTATTGGCACTAGTCTCGAGCGTGCCTTAAAGATTGGCTTCGGCTCTCTTGTTGGCCTATTGAGCAGCGTCTTTGTAAAGATTGTATTGCAGCTTATCATGATTATTCTATTCGTTGTTTGGTTGCTGATGTAACAATAACTCCAAAGGGGCTGAGCAGGCATGATCAGAGTTACGATATGGAATGAGTATTTGCATGAGAAGGAAGAGGAAGAGGTCAAGCAAGTATATCCTGATGGCATACATCAGGCATTAGCAGCAGGGCTAGGCTCTGAATCGTTCACTATCCGTACAGCAACGCTGGAGGAGCCTGAGCATGGCCTTACAGAGGAAGTGCTGGGTAATACGGATGTATTGCTCTGGTGGGGGCATATGGGCCATGATCGTGTCGATGACGGCATTGTAGAGCGAGTCCATCAGCGTGTGATGAATGGAATGGGATTAATCGTATTGCATTCCGGGCATTTCTCCAAAATCTTCAAACGGTTGATGGGAACAGGCTGTGACTTGAAGTGGCGTGAAGCAGGGGAGAAGGAACGGATCTGGACCGTGAATCCTGCGCATCCAATAGCGTCAGGCCTGCCAGAGTACATCACACTGGATCATGAAGAGATGTACGGAGAGCACTTTGATATTCCGGCGCCGGATGAGCTTGTGTTCGTCAGCTGGTTTGAAGGCGGGGAGGTTTTCCGAAGCGGCTGTACATTCTTCCGTGGACAAGGGAAAATTTTCTACTTCCGTTCTGGCCATGAAACTTATCCCACTTATTATCACCCGCAAATACTGCAAATCATTAAGAATGGCATTAACTGGGCGCAGCCATCTGGTGCTGCAGCACCAGTAAGAGGCAATCATCAGCCTCTGGAGCAGCTCAAACAACACTAATTCAAGATGCAGGGAAAGTGACGGTTCATCATGAAAAAAGATTCACTAATTAAAGGTACGCTTATACTGGCAGCTGCTGCTTTAATTGCAAGGGTGCTCGGTATATTTCAGAAGACCCCTCTCGATTATATATTAGGGGAAGAGGGCGGCATTTACTTTGGAGTTGCGAATACGATTTATTTGATGCTTCTCATTATTGCTACGGGGGGCATTCCAAGCGCAATAAGCAAAATGGTATCGGAACGCTATGCACTAGGGCAAGAGCATGAAGCAAAACGAGTCTATCAGGCTGCCTTGCTGTTCGGAGCGGTTACAGGTGTAATCATGACGGTGGGGCTTTACCTCGCAGCGCCTTTTTACGCTGTGCATATTGCCAAGGCGCCAGGCGCTGAGCTCGCCATTAAGGCGGTAGCGCCTACCCTTCTCATCTTTCCTATCATTGCTATGATGAGAGGTTATTTTCAAGGACGCCAAATTATGATGGCTGGCGGCTTATCGCAGATAGTCGAGCAGATTCTGCGGGTTGCCGTATCGGTTGGACTAGCTTACTATGTCGTTTCCTTAGGCTGGGGTATCAACTGGGGGTCAGCAGCAGCTACTTTCGCCAATGTAATTGGCGGGATCGGGGCATTGCTTGTCATGATCTGGTTTGGCTTCCGTCTTCAACGAATGGATGCTAGAGAGAAGAAGATGACAAGCAACAAGGAGTCAAAAGTTCCGTTCCGCTCGATTTACCGTGAAATTTTTACAATGTCTATTCCGATCGTCATCACTGCAATGACGGTTCAGCTCATTTATTTCTTCGATGCCTCCTTGCTAATACGGCTGACGGAGAATATTTATGGTTATGACAAGGCTTCACAAGTGTTAGGTCACCTAAGCTTCCGGGCACAGGCAATCGCTGGCATACCGCCGATTCTGGCTATTGCGCTAAGCACTTCGATTATTCCGGTATTGTCTGCTGCCTATTCCCTGCGGAATATGGGAGAGGTTCAGCGCCAGACGTCGACCGTCATGCGCATCGTTTTATTTACAGGGGTGCCTGCGGCACTCACTCTTACAGTAGCAGCTCATTCTGTAACCGGTCTTCTATTCACAGGTCCTGGCGGAAGCGGGATCGTGGCCGCTCTAACGGCAGGAACGATCTTTCAAATTACGATGATGACGAGCAACTCGATCTTAACGGGGCTTGGAAAGCCGCGGATTCCGATGAGGAATACCTTTGTAGGGATTGCGCTTAAGCTGCTGTGCAGCTTCGCTCTAGCTCCAATAATGGGCGTATACGGGCTTGTAGTTGCAAGCAGCATTTGCTTTATTGTAATCGCATGGCTCAATCTTGAAGCGATTACCAAAGAAGTGAAGCTCCAAGTGCTTGGGCGTCGCTGGGCTCCATATCTGATTACGATTATGTTGTCCATGGCAGCAGGCTGGGGAACCGATATTGGGGTACGTAAATTGCTTCATGGCTTGCCTGAGAAGGTGGAGTTTTTGCTAGCGGCCATTGCGACAGGCACGGTAATAGCTATTTTATATTTGGCGCTGCTTATCGTATTGCGGGTAGTAACGATGGAGGATGCGAAGTCCTTCCCAGGCCCTCTAAGAAAGCTGTTCGTGATTTTACTTAAGCCTTTTAATCGAAAGCAGGCACAAATCTAGCGACCGAAGGGGAAAACTTACTTTTCCATACATTTACATGGAAGGGGACCCTCATGTACAATGGTAGATATTCTATTTATTGTACTAAGAGAGGAGTTTTGTTCATTGAAGAAGCTAGTTACTGTTAAAAAGGGGATTATGCTATTCCTTGCCTTGGCACTCGTACTAGTTGCGGGCTGTCAGGCTGTGTCTGGCGTAGACCTTAATGCTGTACTTAAGAACTCATTGAAGGTAACGTCTATGGAAGGCAAGCAATCCTTTGAGCTGAAGCTGCAGCTTAATGAAGCTACGTTCGAAGGCCTTGATGAGGAAGAAACAGCTCTTATTAAATTATTCTCGAATATGAAAATACAATTGGATGATATTAAAGTTCAGGATCAATCGAACGCATCCTACAAGGGCAAGCTAATTTTCGGGGAAAAGACAAGCATTGGCTTCGGACTTAAGCTTTCGAAGACTTTAGCTGTACTCGAAATCGAGGGTGCTAAGCAGCCGCTCGTGATTGATTTGAGTGAGGAAGGTCTTTCCACACTGCTGGGTGTTCCAGCCGTGGGTGAAACGCCAGCAGCAAATCAAGAGTCGCTGACAGCACTTGGACATAAAATTATTGATGAAGCTTCGAATTATTTCATCAACAACCTGCCTAATCCAGAGAAGTTGACAATCGCGACGGTTAATGAACCTATTAACGGCGTATCGACTTCATTGGTTCATGTTCATACCGAGCTTGATGGCATGAAAATTTGGGAGTGGGTCAAGAAATACGTTGATGCGCTCGTAGCTGATCGTAAGGGTCTGGATACGCTTGTAACGAATGTTGTAACGATCTTGGCTAGTAACCCTGATGTATGGGAAGCGCTTGGAACGGTTAACCCATTCGAAGAGCAAGGCCTGGATGCACCAACGAAGGAAGATCTAATTAAGGAAGCATCGACGCTGCTTGCTGAAGAGCTTGTAAGCTTGCAAGGCGAGTTGGCTAAGTTTGAAGCACAGGAAAAAGAAACGCTGAACAAGGTTTTAAGTAAAGAGACGACGCTAAAAGCGGATGTCTATGTGGACAGCAAGCTGGATATTCGCAAGCAAGTGATCGAAGCCACGCTTAAGCCATCTGATGCTTTCTTGTTCCCGCTTGAGGCTATCGTAATCCGTACGGAGACAGAGCAATGGAATGTGAACGGCACAGTTAAGCCGGAAGTTCCTGTTGCACCGGAGAACGCAGTAACGGCTGACCAATTGTTCGACTTGCAAGGCTATCAAGCACTGAGAATGTTTGATGAGAAGTCGGTGGCTTATGATTTGCTCAAAAATAAATTCCATATCGGTCGTCAAGAGGTTCGACTGTATGCTAATTATGATGAGTACCCGCCGATTGTAACTCCTAGCTATGTTACCATCATTCCTCTTCGTATAGCTGCAGAAGAGCTTGGAGCAACGGTCGGCTATGATAAGAAAACGAAAAATATTACCGTATTTGATGGAGCTACGAATACAACAATTGTTCTTAAAGAAGGCAGCGACAAGGTGACTGTAAATGGAAAATCCGTGAAATGGTCATTCCCTACTAAGACAATTGATGGAGCTCTATATGTTGCAGGCCGAGACTTCTCCACAGCTTTCGGCGCTAAAGTATATTGGGACAAATCCTATGGCGATGCCAAAGTGTTCGTCATCGAACGTGAAGTAAGCTAGTTAAAGCAGGAGGATGAATGCAATGAACAAACTGACAACCGATGAGGCTTTTCGCGAAGCGGTTCAAGGTGAAGGAATTACAGTAACGGTATTCAAGACGACTTGGTGCAAAGACTGCCATTTCATCGACCCGTTTATGCCGGAGCTTATCGAGAAGTACAGCGGAAAAATCACCTTCCACGAAGTTGATCGCGATGATCTTCCTGACCTATGCTCTGAATTGAACATACTGGGTATTCCAAGCTTTATTGCCTTCAGCAATGGGCAAGAAATTATACGTTTCGTAAGCAAGCTGCGCAAATCACGGGAAGAAATTGAGCAATTTCTGGATCGTGCGATTGAAGTAGCGGGCGCGCTTCCGAAACAATAACCAAACATTTCCGTGCGGCCTGGGATCACTCCAGACGCACGGATTTTTTTGTGCCATTCGAAGCATGCTAAGTTTCACCTCCACCTTGAATCGTCACATTTTCAACATGGCTTTTGAACCATGTTATCGCTATAATGTGAGGTATAACAAAACCGGAAAAAAGGTGATTTTATTATGGTAACCGGCCGTTTTCGCAAGCTTGCTATCGCATCTTGCATCGGAATGCTTATTGTACTGCTTGCCGGAGCTCTTGTAACGAATACCGGATCTGGAAGAGGTTGTGGAGATGATTGGCCTCTCTGTCACGGAAAGTTCATACCTGCTTATACGTTGGAATCATTGATTGAATATTCTCATCGTCTTGTTACAGGCTTCGAAGGATTATTAGTCGTAGCGGCATTCGTCGCAGTGTACCGGTTGTATCGTCGCAATAAGGCGGATTTCAAGGAGCCTCTGTTTTACGCTGGCGGTGCTTTGCTCTTTACGATTATTCAGGCCCTAATGGGGGCTGCTGCTGTTATGTGGCCGCAATCAGATCCAGTCATGGCGATTCACTTCGGTATTTCTTTGATCGCCTTTGCATTGACGCTATTGTTAGTCGTGTGGAGCTATCGAGTTAAGGACGGCAAGCAAGCTTCTTTTGTAGTGCCGAAGAGTATTTTTCCAAGAATGGTTGCGCTATGGATTTTTTGTTACATCGTCGTTTATCTAGGCGCCTTTATTAGGCACACAGAATCCGCAGGGGGCTGCGTCGGCTGGCCACTTTGCAATGGACAAGTCGTTCCTGCGTTTGAGGGAGCAACGACTGTTGCTTTTATTCATCGCATAGGCGCCGTTCTGTTGGGGCTCGCTATTGCGGGCATGTATATTCATATTCGTCGAGTGAGCCGCGGAGAAACAAGCCTGACAAGATCTGCAGGCTGGGCGCTAGTATTAGTTATTGCCCAAATCTTCAGTGGAGCGTTGGTCGTATGGACGCTTACGAATGAAGATGTGTTTATTTTCACGAGCTTGCTGCATAATCTTATCATTACGGGCTTATTCGGAATCCTGTCGGATATGATGATACGCTCTTGGCGGTTGAGAGAAGGAAGGATTCAACGTTAAGCTAATCAGGCATAGTATGGCTGCGGCTTATCACGGCTGCCGTACTAAAGCTGGTCTATCCGGCAAGCTATTTCAGCGGGAAGAACAAACAGAGCTTTTTGATCGCAGATGGCAATCATACTTCTAACCGCATATCTCACGATTGACCTATGAATGAGGAGGCTGCACGGTGCTGCGATTTCTGTTTGATGAGCCGGAGAGACAAGCAAGCGGAAGACTTGGAGAGACATTCGAGTTAATGGATCAGTTCGTATTGCTAATTCGGAAACGTATGGCAGCTGGAAATGCTGCTGTCGATCATAATAAGCTGTGCAGCTATGAAGTATGGACGCTGGGACTCTCTGCATCGTTGAATGAGCTTGAGCAAAGCTGTTATGCCGCTCGTCGCTATCGCGAGTCGATTATTTCGCAGCTAGTAAGCCAAATGTCCGCTGAGGAGAAATTAGCTTATAGTCGCCACGTCTATTTCGATAAAAATTCATTTATACGGGTGTTTGCTTTGTTGGACAAGCTTGGCATTTTACTTAATGACTTATTGGGCATGAGAACCGAGCGAATAAAACCCCATTTCTCTTATTTCACTGTTCTGCGGAATATGAGGGAGAGCAAGGCGCATCCTAGCCTGACTTTTAAATTGAATGATCTTAAGGAAAAGACCAAGGAGCCCATTAACAGATTGCGCAAGCGGCGTAATACAGAAATCCATTACATGAACACAGAAATGCAGGATGATCTTGCTCAGTGTCGAATAACGGATGGAGGACTAATTAAGCTGGAGAACGTTCAGGTGCAATTGAATGATCTGGCGCAAGGCCTGGATATGGTAACGGAATCTTTGCGGCTTACCTTCCAGTACGCTTGCAGTCTAATGAGAAGCAGACAAGCATAATCGCGAGGAGGGGATACTCGTGGGGCTGAATGGCAGAACAGCTCTCATTACGGGCAGCGCGAAGGGACTTGGCAAACGGACTGCGCTGCAATTAGCTGAGCAAGGCTGCCATATCGTCTTGAACTACGTGGAGAGCGAGCAAGAGGCTATTGCTCTTCAGCAGGATATCGAACGGCAGGGCGGCAAAGCGACAACAATTCAAGCAGACATTGCGACGCTTGAGGGAGTCAGGAAGCTTGCAAACGAGGCAGAAGCATGGAACGGTGCGATTGACATATTAGTGAACAATGCAGGACCGTTCATACGGGAGCGGCGGTTATTTGCTGGATATGAGGAAGAGGAAATCGCTCATCTGATTAATGGCAATTTAACGGGAATTATGCTGCTTGATCATAAGCTGCTGCGGGGAATGCGGCAGCGGGGCTGGGGACGAATTATTCATATGGGATTCGGTCATGCTGGAGAGGCAAGAGCTTGGCCGCATCGTGCCGTGTATGCAGCAGCCAAGACTGGCTTAGTTTCCTTTACGAAGTCTCTGGCTGTTGAAGAAGCGCCGTATGGAATAACCGTCAATATGATCGGACCGGGTGATATTCACGGAGTCAATAAAGAACGATCCATTCAGGATGTGGAAGGCTTGATCGATGAAGAGTCACCGATTGGCAGACCAGGCACAGGAGAAGATGTGGCGCGAGTCATTGCGTTCTTATGCCACAAGCAATCCGATTATCTAACTGGCAATATTATTAATGTTACGGGTGGCTTCGATCCTATCCGTCCGAATATTATCGGAAATTATTAATGAGGTGGATATACAAAAAGAGTGTTGCCGGCGTAAGCGGGCAACACTCTTTTGTGTCGTTCATTTAGAATACTTGAACAACTTCTACGACACCTTCAACCTCTTCGAGCAGAGCGCGCTCGATACCGGCTTTCAGTGTAATCGTGGAGCTCGGGCAGCTGCCGCATGCTCCCATCAAACGGAGTTGGATAATGCCACCTTCGACATCAACCAGTTCTACGTCTCCTCCGTCGCGTTGCAGAAACGGACGCAATTTATCCAGTACGTCCAATACTTCATCGTACATTTTGTCTTGTGTTTGTTCACTCATTGCATTCAACTCCTTTCTCCCCTATTATAGTACAAAGTGAAGCAATTGAAAATGGATATCAACCTTTAAGGTCAGGTGACAACCTTTGTTAAAACCAGTCGTTGAATTTTGTGCCAGTAATATGCATCATGGCACAGATCGTATTATGCAGCTTTTTGAACAGGATGAGCAGGTGAAGGTTATTGAATATGGCTGTCTAGGCAATTGCGGCGAATGCTATTTGAGCCCGTTCGCACTTGTTGACGGCACCATCACCTCAGCTGTCACTGTCGATGAATTATACGATAAAATTATGCAATCTATTCAATCAGCTTAATAAAAACTAGCCGAAATGGCGTTTGGATTTCCAGAGAACGCCGCTTTTTACCAAGCGAGGTATTTTACCCATGAGAGGCGTTCCGCCCATAAGGCCGAAGCCGCTTTTCTTACCTAGTGAACCAAGAACGCCTTTGAGCTTGAGCTTGCCAAGCCGAGGCGTTTTGTTATGCCATACGGCATGCATCACTTCAGCAATCTGCTTGCCTTGCGCTCCCGCCGCTTGTCCGCTTGGCGATAACGGAAGGGCAGCGCAGTCTCCAACAACGAAAACATCGGTGTGATCAGGCAGCTGATGCAGCTCGTTGATGATGAGTCGTCCCTGATTGTCTTTGGGGAGATTCATTCTTTGTACAATAGGTACAGGCTGAATACCTGCAGTCCATACCGTGACATCAGTTAGAATGGATTCATTAGCATGAGAGTCATAAAGAACACCTTGCTCAATTTTGGATAGAACCGCATGGCCTCTCATTTCTACTTGATGCTCAGTGAACCATTCTGCCACGAATTTCTGCAAGGAGCCCGGGAATGCAGACAATACACTTGCTCCACGGTCAATGATGCGAATGTTCAGATCGGGACGGCTCTCTCTCAGCTCAGCCGCTACCTCAACGCCGCTGAGCCCGCCTCCTACAATGGATACTTGTCCATAAGGCTTCACATCATTGAGAAGCTGATAGGTGCGTCTTGCGGCTGAGAAGGTCTGAATGCTGGTTGAGAATTGCTCTGCGCCTTCAATCCCATGGTATTTGTCGGTACAACCCAGCCCAATAACAAGCCATTCATAATCGATTGGGTCTTGCCCATCGAGATGAACGAATTTATTGTCAAGATCAATATCCATAATCTCGCCGTAAACCATAGTGATCCGTGGATCATGCGGGAATTTAACCCGCAGTTCCAAATCCGATACCGTGCCTGCAGCAAGTGCGTAATATTCTGTTTTTAATCCCTGATATGGCATGCGGTCAACGAGAATAATCATCGTATCAAGCGGCAGCTGCTTCTCAAGCAGTTCATTCGCGATAGCAAGCCCGCCGTATCCGCCACCTAAAATAACAAATTTTTTCATCATAAGTCCCTACCTCGTAGCTCTTCTTTTTAGAATGATGTTTGGAGTGCTGAATTATGCGCTGTGGGTTAGATTACTCATAAATTTTGATTTCGTTATAGAAGGTATCGCGTTCGACAGGAATACGTCCTGCGCCTTTAATCAGCCAAATTAAGTCCTCGCGAGTAATGCCTTCCGGTGTAAGTGCGCCTGCCGCATGACTAATTTTTTCTTTGACGATCGTGCCGTGTGCGTCAGAAGCGCCCATTGTTAAAGCAACCTGTGTAAGCTGGGTGCCAATATTAATGAAATAGGCTTTAATATGCTGGAAGTTATCCAACATTAGGCGGCTGATTGCAATGGTCTTCAAGTCTTCGAATGCCGAGTTGCGGCGTCTGATGCCAGCCTTTGGATTGATTGGCTGCATAGATAATGGAATGAAGACAAGGAAGCCGTTCGTCTCATCCTGAAGCTCTCTAATCTGAAGCAAATGCTTGATGCGATCCTCATGGGATTCAATCGAGCCATAGAGCATAGTCGTATGGGTGCGAAGACCAAGCTCATGAGCTGTGCGATGGACCTGCAAATATTGGCTGACATCTGCTTTGTCTACCCGCATTTTTTTACGATAATGATCAGATAATATTTCTGCGCCGCCGCCGGTTAACGATTTCAATCCGGCCTTCATCAGTTCTTGAAGAACTTCCTTATAGCTGAGTCCGCTTATCCGGGAGAAGAAGTCAATCTCAGCAGCTGTGTAAGCCTTGAGCGTCACTTCAGGAAATCTTTCATTCAATGCTTTGAGGGAGTCCACGTAATATTGAAAAGGGACATGTGTATTATGACCCCCGACGATGTGAAACTCACGCACGCCAGGATGGAAACTCTGCTCGACGTATTCAATCATCTGCTGACCTGTAAGCGTATAGGCACCATCTTGGCCTTCATCCTTGCGGAAGTTGCAGAAGGCACAATGAGCTTCACACACATTGGTGAAATATAAGCTCATATTTTCAATGAAATAGACCTTTTTACCGTTTTTGCGGAGATTAACCTCATTGGCTAATTGACCAATGGTAAGCAGATCATCCGATTGGTATAGGAAAACGCCGTCTTCTAAAGTAAGTCTTTGACCATTGCGTACTTTCTCGATAATGGCTTGCATTTGTGTACTTTCATTGGCTACTGCAATATTCATAGGGGTGGCCTCCTTGACCTGCGAAATAGGAGATTGTGAAAAAAATAACATGATATTCCGATTAAGAAGCTGTCATTATTATAAACCCGTACACTAACAGGGGCAACCATAAAAGTCAATAAGACTTCGTTAACGTAATATGGAAGGGATGTTGATCCCTTGAGCAAGTGACGGAAGAGGAGTATACTAAGGGTAGAGAAATCTGTTCTTACATTATACATCTACAATATAGATTCAGGAGGGATGAAGCATGATCACAATCAGTGATTCGGCATCTGTCAGAATAAAAGAAATGCTCGAAGAGGAAGGCACACCAGGACTGTTCTTGCGTTTAGGCGTGAAGGAAGGCGGCTGCACCGGCTTCTCTTACGGGATGGGCTTCGATGATGAAGAGCATGACAATGATCGCACGCTGGATATGTCCGGCTTGAAGGTTGTAGTTGACGAGGACAGCATCAAATATTTGAACGGCCTCCAAATCGACTTCAAAGAGTCGGCAATGGGCGGCGGCTTCACCATTGAGAACCCGAACGCAACCGCTACATGCGGCTGCGGCTCCAGCTTCCGCACAGCGTCGGATGCAGGGAAGCCAGCTGCTGCTGGCGAGTGTTAAGAACGGAATAGCAGCCTTTAATTGAGAGCAATTCAGCAAAGAGCCTTCTGGAAAGGTGTATGGGAGCATACACGTCCAGGAGGTTTTTTTTGTTTAATAAAGTATGAAGGAAAATGGAGAGGGTTTAAATTACCTGGAATACCCATTTAATGCTATAATCGGATGAAACTTATCTGAGGGGGAGTAGTCTAATGAATTTTAACAAACAAATAATAATGGTTGGATGGAAGACGGTATCATTGATCTTCGCTTTGTTGCTTATAAGCGCATGCAGCCAGACTGAGAAATATGAGCATATTGAGGCGTTTGCAATAGAGACCTACGATAATCAGCTGGAAGGTACAATTTCTGAAGCAACGGGCTATAAATTAGTGAATGCTATAACGAATGTGGAGGAAGGGAAAAATCATCTCAAAGCAGATGTCAAGGCAATTGAGGATTATTACGATACGGAAGGCCGATATATTAAAACAGAAATAAGCCATTCCTATTCCAATAAATCTAAGATCATGCTGACTGAAGAAGGGGATACCTTAAAAAAAGAGCTTCAAGAGCCTTCTACGATTCTTATCACGCTTGATGCTGCAAAAAAATTTGAATTAAGCAATTTAACTGAGGCACAAAAATTACGGGTGAAAGAGCATGTATTAGCTTATATGAAAAAGCTATAATAAATTTTTTATATATATTAGTACTAGATACTAATACCTTGTGTTAAAATAGGGGGAGATTTCAAAATGAGCTACGTGGATTCGCAATAGAGGAGGAATGATGTAATGTCCGGAATAATGGATGGGAAAAATATCGTTGTGATGGGTGTCGCTAATGAACGGAGTATTGCATGGGGGATTGCCAAATCGCTGCATAAAGCAGGTGCGAACCTGATCTTCACATATAGGAAGGAACGGTCATTTGATAAGCTCTCACAGTTGTTAGTCGCTAATGGCATTGAGCCGCTGCTTTGCGTTTCTTGTGATGTAGCTGATGATGACAGCATTAAGCGGGCATTCGAAGAGCTGAAATCCAAGGTGCCCGTCATTCATGGGCTGGCGCATTCGGTTGCTTTTGCAGAGAAAGAAAATTTGCAGGGGGAATATGTCGAGACGAGTCGTTCCGGCTTCCAATTAGCTCATGAGGTGAGCGCCTATTCCCTTGTAGCGTTAGCTAGGGAATGCAAGGGCTATATGTACGAGGGAGGGAGCATCGTTACCCAGTCGTACATTGGCGCAGAGCGTGTTATGAAAAACTATAATGTAATGGGCGTTGCGAAAGCCGCATTGGAAGCTAGCGTACGGTATTTGGCTGAGGACTTGGGCAAGTATCGGATTCGTGTGAACGCGATTTCCTCAGGTCCTATTCGGACACTGTCAGCAAAAGGCGGAGTAGCTGGATTCAATGATATTGTGACTGCGATGGAGGAGAAGTCCCCTTTGCGACAAAACGTTGACCAGGACGAAGTAGGAGATGCAACGATGTTCCTGCTTAGTCCTTTATCCCGCGGTATTACAGGTGAAGTGCTTCATGTGGATTCCGGTTACCACATTATTGGCTATTAATTTTCCGAAATAGAATTCTATAGGGCTGAAATAAGCAAGTTAAGAATGGATTTCATACGAAAAAGCGTAGGTTACAGGGAGAAGCTAGCCCGAAACCTGCGTTTTTTGCATCCGTGAAGCCCCACTTTGAGCAATTGCGGGCAGGTTCGCATTGCGTGCATCTCTCGGCACGTCGTGCTCGGTCACACGTCGGCGGTCACACCTCATGCGAAAGGCACTAATTCATTGGCATCAATAGCTTTTCCCTACGTGGTTGCCAGAGAAGCGATCCGTGCAGATATTCGTATAGCCTCCTTGCTGGCTAATAAAAGATTGGCGTGTACCCAGCTTGGGAAATCAATCAATAGCTGACACAACTTAATGGAATGCTATTCCATTAACAAGCCCTCAACTGGGAGTCACTCTCCTCACTGATAGGTGAAGCTAATCTCACCCAATGGTTAACTCTCCCCAACCTAACAAGCATTGTATGAGGCTAGCCTCACAGTTCAGGAGGACAGCTTCCCGAGGCATGAGGTTGACCTCATACCTTTCAAATTTCAACCTTTAAATATCATAATATAAGGGTTTTTCTTTACACTTATGTGAGTTTGCCTCATAGCGGAGCCATCACGAATTAAACATGGCTATGAATAAAGTGGTGGATTATTTCGCCAATGGCGGCGTTTGGGATAGTTCTTTCCTTTCGGCTGCCGGCTAACGTTTCTAGCATTACCGTTAAGCCCCAAGCCTTTTATGAGGCTTGGGGCTTTTTCTGTAGCTAGCCATATCAACAGAACATACTGCACGAATGAAATGGTTATCGAATTTTTCTATTTATATATTCAAATTGATAATTAGACGCCATAGAGTCAAGGTGTTAAATTTACATACAATAAAACCCAATAAATACAGTAGGAATAATGAGATATGCAGAGGAGATGGAGAGAAATGACGAAGTACAGGATGCTGTTGTTTGTAGTAGCTGTGGTGCTGGCAGTTCAGGCTCTAACGGGCTGCACGGATACGGCTAATTCTAATACAACGAAGGCTAGCGGAACCAAGGATACTGTCAGCAATGACAAGGCTGGGGCGAATAAAGGCGGGTACCTGACTTATGCACTGGCTACTTCGCCAGACTCACTTGATCCGCATCGAAGCGGCTATGCGGTGGCGGTACGGGTGATACGTACGATTCATGACAATCTGGTTGCCCAATTGCCAGATGGAACGATAGAGCCATGGCTGGCAACAGAATGGTCGATCTCGGAGGATAGAAAAAGCTACACTTTTAAACTGCGGCAGGATGTGAAGTTCCATGATGGTACACCCTTCAATGCTGAAGCAGTGAAATACAATTATGACCGCATACTTAATCCGGAGACGAAGGCTGCTAATTCGACTGCATTAGTAAGGCCTTATGAATCAGCGGAGGTTATTGATGAATATACGGTAAAGCTGAATTTATCATCCCCCTCGAATGCTTTTCTAGGGAATTTAAGCCAAGCTCTTCTCAGTATTGTATCGCCGACGGCCGCAGAGAAATACGGCGATCAGCTTGGCAAAAACCCGGTAGGCACTGGTCCATTCAAATTCGTCAGCTGGGATGAGAATGCCCAAATAACAGTGGAGCGCAATCCGGAATATAAATGGGGGCCAGCGCTGGTGGACAATAAAAATGCCCCGTATCTGGATAAGCTGACGTTCAAAATTGTTCCTGAGGAGGCCACGCGAATCGGCAGTGTCCAGAGCGGCCAATTGCTGGCAGGAGAAACCGTTCCTCCTCAAAATATAATCGCACTCGAGAAGGATAAGCGGTTCCAGCTATACAAGTCTAATACTCGGGGCTTGCCGTATACGCTGTTCATCAATCAGAAAAAGCAGCCATGGAATGAGCTGAATGCGCGATTAGCGCTCCAAGCGGCAATAGATGTCGATGCGATCGTCAAGACACTTTATTTGGGCACCTATGATCGTTCGTGGTCGCCTTTAACTCCTGGTACTCTTGGGTATGATGCTTCGCTGGAGAATGGTATTAAGCCGGATCTGGAGAAGGCGAATAAGCTGCTTGATGAAATCGGCTGGCTGAAGGGCAGCGACGGGATACGGACGAAGGATGGCAAGAAGCTGATCCTTCATTATGTTGATGCCTCGCCGAATCGGGAGAAGCGCAATGACATTGCCGTAATTATTCAACAGCAATTGAAGCAGATTGGCATCGTTGTAGAGATTAAGATTACGAACGATGTTCGTACAGTCGTCAATCAGAACAGCGATTATGATATTTATGGCAACAGCCAAGTCAATTCTGATCCGGAAGCGCTCCGTACCTACTATCATTCGAAGGCGGTAAGCACCGGCAGCAAGCAAAATTATCCGGGCTATGCCAATCCCGACGTAGATGAATGGATCGATCAAGGTCTGATCGAGCAGGATGCTGAGAAACGCAAAGAGCTCTATGCCAAAGTACAGCAAGCGGTTATTAAAGATGCCGTTATTATTCCAATCTATGTATTCCCGTACACTGTAGCTGCATCCACATCAGTCAAGGACTTGAAATTCGACTCTCTAGCCTATCCTTTGTTCAATGATGTATTTATTGCGCAATAGAAGGGAGGAGGAGGGGAGCAAATGTTAGGAGTTGTACTGGGAAGAATTTTCACCTCGTTGTCTGTTATATTTGGTTCTTTGGTGCTCGTATTCGTCATTGTTTATTTACTCCCGGGAGACCCGATTCTCTCGATTCTTAATCCAGATGAGGTACCGCCGGAGACGGTAGACAATTTGCGCAGGCAGCTCGGCCTGGATCAGCCGCTCTACAAACAATTTGGTTCTTACGTGTGGAAGCTGCTGCATGGTGATCTGGGTACTTCTATCGTGAATGATGAGCCTGTTATTCATAAAATCGTAAAGCATTTGCCAGCAACCTTAGCGTTGTCGGCAGCCAGCTGTGCGATTGCAGTAATAGCTGGTGTCTGGCTCGGTATATTATCTGCTATTCATCGCGATCGCTGGATTGATTATATGGCGCGGGCGGTTGGGCTATTCGGCATTTCGATGCCGACCTTCTGGTCTGGCATTCTGCTAATCCTTATTTTCTCAATCACGCTCGGCTGGTTCCCTGCTATGGGCTCAGACGGCTGGAGGACGCTCGTGCTTCCGGCTATAGGGCTTGGAATTGTTGGTGCTGGATTCGTTGTAAGGCTTGTTCGCAATAGTATGCTGGAAGTAATCAATGAGCCGTTTCTTGTCACGCTGCGTGCCAAAGGCTTATCTGAGCGTCTCGTTATGTATAAGCATGCGCTGCGCAATGCGCTTATTCCAGCGGTTACGATGGTCGGTGTAATCATAGGGGATCTGCTTGCAGGGACAGTCGTCATTGAGACCGTTTTTGCGAGACAGGGGATTGGGAGAGTGATATCGGATGCGCTTATAGCCAAAGATATGCCTGTTGTTCAAGGAGTCGTACTGTTCTCTGCTATTATGTACGTTCTGATTAATGTGCTTGTTGATTTGTGCTATCGGATCATTGATCCGAGAGTGCGACATTCTTAAGCAAGAGGAGGCTGGAGGATGAAGGGTGCTGTACTGTTAAAAAGAGCGTGGCCGCTGGTCCAATTAGAGAGGCGCATGAGGCGTCCACGTGTAAATCTGCATGCATCGAATCGGGTCGTGTATGCTGCAGCGGTTATCGTACTGTTTATTGTGCTGTGTGCCCTGTTTCCGGGACAGATTGCTCCTTATTTGCCGACGGAGATGATGAGCGAGGCCATTATGAAGCCTCCTAGCCTGACGCATTTTTTCGGTACAGATTATTATGGGAGAGATGTGTTCAGCTTAGTGGTGCATGGAAGCAGAGACTCCTTGCTGATTGGCTTGTCGGCTGTCTTTGCCGGCGGCGCAGTCGGCTCCTTGATTGGCGCAATTGCCGGATTCGCGGGAGGTGTGCTTGATCGGCTGTTGATGGGATTCATTGAGGTATTAATGACAATACCCGGTATTCTGTTCGCACTGGCGATAGCAGCTGCCCTAGGGCCTAGCCTGATGAATGTCATTCTGGCGGTCGCTTTGTCAGCGGTGCCGGGGTTTGCCAGAGTATTCAGGGGACAAATCATCAGTGTTAAAAGCAAGCCTTACATTACAGCAGCACGCTCCGTAGGTGCAGGCTATTGGCGGATTTTTTTCCGCCATGTGCTTCCCAATGCCTGGTCGCCTCTGCTGGTCATGGCAACTATCGGCCTTGGAACCTCGATTCTGGTCGGTGCTGGCTTAAGCTTTCTTGGGCTTGGAGTGATCAAGGATATTCCGGATTGGGGAACCCTGCTCTCACAAGGTCGAGGCTATTTGACAGTGGCATGGTGGATGTCGACGTTCCCAGGCCTTGCCATTACGATGCTCGTATTATCGGTTAATCTGATGGGCGATAAGCTCAGAGACCATATAGATCCCAAAAAGAGCCGGTTATAAAGGAGGCCTATGCCAGTGAAGCCGCTGCTTGAAGTAGAACAGCTGACGGTCAAGTTCGCAACACCAAGCGGTTGGCTAACCGCAATCTCTGACGTGACCCTAAGCATACAGCCAGGTGAAACGGTAGGCTTAGTAGGGGAATCCGGGAGCGGCAAGACGATTGCTTCTAAGTCCGTCATGCGGCTGATTGATTATGAGAACGGCGTAATAACGGCTGGACAGATGAAGCTGGATGGGATTGATCTGGTTGGGCTGCCAACTTCCGCTATGCGATCGCTTCGTGGGAAAAGGCTGGCAATGGTATTTCAGGAGCCAATGGCTGCTTTTGATCCCGTATTTACGATTGGCAGTCAAATTATTGAGGTCCTTGTTGGCCATAAATTGGCGGGGCGCAAGCAGGCTTGGAAGCGGGGCACCGAGCTGCTTCGCCGGGTAGGTATACCGGAACCGGAGCTGCGGATGAAGCAATACCCGGGGGAACTGTCAGGGGGGATGCTGCAGCGTGCGATGATTGCCATGGCTTTGGCATGCGGGCCAGAATTGCTGATCGCCGATGAGCCTACTACGGCACTGGATATGACGATACAGGCACAGATTCTGCAATTGCTGCAGGAGCTGAAGACGGAATTCAATATGGCGATTCTGCTTATCACGCATGATATGGGGATTGCGGCTGAGATGGCTGATCGCATTGTGGTCATGTATGCTGGGCAAGTTGTAGAAGAGGCCACTGCCCAGCAGCTGTTCGATAGGCCGCATCATCCCTATACGCAGGGCTTGCTTCGCTCTGTTACGACGCTTGATAGTCCGCGGGGGGCTCCGTTGTTCTCCATACAGGGGAGTATTCCCAATCTATTCGAGCTGCCTGCTGGCTGTCGGTTTCACCCCCGCTGCTCCCATGCTACAGACAAATGCAAGCAGGAAAGTCCGCCTTTGCAGAAGATCAATGGCAGACAAGCAGCTTGCTGGCATGCTGAAGAGCTGTCATTAATAGAAAATTGGAGGGGAGCCGCACTAGAGCAAGAGGCAGGCCGAATAGAAATCAGTATGGGCTCAGAAGGGGAATCGGATGATAAGCTGCTTAAGCGACGGCTTGAGCAAGAACCGAATGTAGACCTGTTTCAAATAGAAGGCTTACATAAATATTATCCTATTCCTAGAAGTGGAATAGGTCGTTCTCCGAGCTATATTCGTGCTGTGGATGATGTTTCTTTTCAGATTCGCAAGGGGGAAACCTTCGGGCTGGTCGGGGAGTCTGGCAGCGGGAAGTCAACGCTTGGCCGTGTCCTTATGCAGCTGGAGCGTGCGACCTCAGGGATGGTGAACTTTGCGGGAGAGAAGATTACTGACCTGAAGGAAGCGCAGCTGCGTCATGTCCGCAAGGAGATGCAGATGATTTTCCAAGACCCGTATGGCTCGATGAATCCCCGCTGGCGGATAGGTGATATTGTTGGCGAGCCGTTGTCTATCTATCAGCAATTGAGCCGTGCCGAGCAAGAAGAGAGTGTTGAGGAGCTGCTAGAGCTTGTCGGACTTCGCGCTTCGTGGAAAAATCGCTATCCGCATGAGTTCTCTGGAGGCCAGAGGCAGCGAGTTGGCATTGCCAGGGCGATTGCGCTGCGTCCCTCTTTTGTATTGGCGGATGAAGCAGTCTCTGCGCTGGACGTATCGGTGCAAGCACAAATTGTGAATTTGATGCAGGATTTGCAGCAGCGCCTTGGACTTACTTATTTGTTCATTGCACATGGGCTTCATGTGGTTAGGCATATCTCTGACCGGATCGGTGTCATGTATCTAGGCAAGCTCGTAGAAATAGCGGATAGCGAAGACCTGTTCACCTCCCCTGCGCATCCTTATACAAGAGCATTAATAGCTTCCATTCCGTGGCCTGACCCTAATTATCGAAGAGCGCAAATTTCCATTAGCGGCGAAATCCCGTCTCCTTCAAGCCCTCCTTCTGGCTGTCGTTTCCATCCCCGTTGTCCTGCCGCTACCGGATTATGCCGTACCCAGGAGCCTGAGCTCAAAGCGCTTCAGCAGGGGCATTGGGCTGCTTGCCATTATCCGGCTTGAGGATGGACAACGTGACAGCAAGGGCTGTCCCAAAAGTAGGCCTGCTCACTTAAAGTGACAGCTCGTTTAATGGAAATTTGGAAAGACTAAAGAACTGGCGATGCTAGGGAGATTATCCCAGTACCGCCTTTTTTGCTCTTTGGTCTATTGCTATCTTCTTAAGCAAATTGTGAGCGAGCGAAAGCCACTCGACCGTAAGGGCACTTTTGGCAGGCATGGAAGCAGAAAACGCTAGCATTGCGGGTTGTTCTTGATTTATCCGCACACACACTTCGGTCCAATCCTTCTTCATAAAAGGTGACGTTTGGTTCCTGTAGTTGTTCCAAGCGCCTCCCTGAAAAAAGAAAGGGCTGGCCCAAAAGCCAGACTCCCAAGCTAGAGAGGGAATGTCATGTGTAAATGAATGAATCTACTTGCTCTATCTTACTGCTCAGACAGGTAAAAAGGAGCAACAGTGAAGCTATGTTCTTTAGTGGAGAAGGTCGGTTTCCGACTACGGCATATAGCTGGCGTTATCTGCGATATGCCCCCAGATTTTTGCGAACAACGATTCATAAAATAGGGTAAGCTCTTCATACGCGCCATCTGTAACGAAACGGATAGTGCATCTAGGGATAGGATAAGGGGCTGTTCCAAAAATCATCTTCATGACTTTTGGGACAGCCCCTTGTCTTTAACTTAGCCTTACCTAGATTAACGCTTTAACCGCCTTGCATTCATCCAGAGCGGGATTCGGAACAGCAAATTCAGCATGAGAACAATGAAGACGAGCACCGCTGCTGACTTCTGGGCGATCTCCTGGGCGTCGGGAACGATCGCTTCCGACTGAACGTACCAGAGATGGACCGCCAATGTCTCACCAGGCGAGAAGAGGCTGAAATCCCACATTTCGCCGGATGTCGTGACCCCGGCGGTTAGAATAATAACCGCGCTCTCGCCGAACGCTCTTCCGGCAACGAGGCAGATGCCTGTAATGATACCGTTCAGGGCAGCGGGGATCAGTACGCGTGCAATTGTCTGCAGATGCGTTGCGCCCAGAGCGAAGGAAGCATTCTTCAGATCTTTGGGAACAGCACGGATCGACTCCTCGGTTACCCTCGTAAGGACGGGAAGGTTGAGGAAGGCTAGCGTGACAGCGCCGCCGAGAATCGTGAGTCCGACTTGGAATATTTCGACGAACAGCGCAATGCCGAACAATCCGAAGATGATGGAAGGGACGGAAGCAAGCCCTTCGACGCAAATACGGACGAACCCAATCAGCTTATTGTCAGGGGCGAACTCGGCAAGATAGATGCCAGCTGCCATTCCCAGTGGAATGCTGATCAATAGCGATAAGAACAAAATATAGAAGGAATTGATCAGCATTGGACCTATTCCGCCGCCCTCGTCAATTTCACTAGGAAGCCCGAATAGAAAATCCCAAGTGAGCTTCGGCAAGCCATCCTCTAGAATGAGGAAAAGCAAACCAATAATGAACAGGATAGCTAGTATGCCTACGAGCCATACCATTATCGTGAATAGACGATTGTACAGCCGATTAATTCCTTTTTTGCCGCTGAACGGATTGTCAGTACCTGAGGAAGCAGGGTTGATCATTGCGGCACCCCCTTACGCTGCAGCCAGCGAACGGCGACAATCATGAGCAAAGAAATGACGAGCAGCAGGAAGCCCATTAGGTAGAGGGCGTAGTTCCACGTCGAATCAAAAGGCACATTCGATATTTGCATAACGATATTGCTCGTAAGTACAGACGTAGGCTTGAGCAGACTGTCAGCCAGCTGCGGCGTATTGCCGATGACCATCACCACCGCCATCGTCTCGCCGATTGCTCTGGCCATTCCGAGGATGACGGCATACATAATGCCGCTCCGGGCTGATGGCAGCAGCACTCGCCATACGGTTTGCAGCCTCGTAGCGCCTAGTGCGTAAGAGGCATCACTGAACTTTTTGGGGACAGCCGTAATTGCATCATCACTAATGCGGCTGATGGTTGGCAGCACCATAATGCTAAGTACCAGTGCAGCCGCCAGCAAGCCATCCCCCATGCCAGTGCCTGTCACAGTGCGGATCAGCGGAATAAGCACTGTCAAGCCGAGATAGCCATACACGACCGAGGGAATGCCGACAAGCAGGTCAAGAACAGGGCGAAGGGCATTCTTCATCCATCCCGGGACAAATACGGATAGGAAGACAGCGATCACGAGGGAGACAGGCACACAGATCAGCAGCGTCAATAGCGTCAAGGCGAAGGTGCCGAAGATGAATAGAAGTGCGCCATATTGTTCATCCATGGGACTCCAGTTCGCCGAGAAGAAGAAATCAGCAAAAGAGATATCGTTGAACGTCAATACACCTGTACGGAACATCAAGAATAAAATAAGAAGCAGGATGACGCAGACGAGACAGGCGCTGGCTACGCAAATATAGCGAAACATACGGTTCATGGCTGTAAGCCGTGATTTGCGATCAAATGGCTTGCCATTCTTTGTCCGTATGCTGTCCCCTAATGGGCGGACAGGAGATGGCTCTAACATAACAATCGTTCCTCCGATGAAGAGCGGCCTCGTAGCGCCTATTCGCGCAAACAGGGCCGCTCCATGATCAATTCGTTATCGCATGCTGCGAAGGGAAAAGCTTATTTAATCGCTGAGATCGGAATGAACTTCAGCTTTTTCAGCGATCCGTTCTGGAACTTCGTGCTTTGTACGTACTCGATGAATTGCTTTGTTGCACCAGTAGGCTCGCCTTTAGTCATGTAATAGCCGTAGCCCCATACTTTATATTTGCCGTTAATGACGTTTGCTTCGCTGGCTTCAACGCCATTGATTTTGATAGCTGTCATTTTGCTTGTCACATAAGCGAGGTCAACATAACCAATAGCATTAGGCGTCGTTTCGATAGCGGTCTTCATATCGCCGCTCGTCTTCACTTCCTTGTAATTGCTGCCTTTGCTCATGAAGTCTGTGCCAAGCAGCGCTTTGTCTTGGAAGTTAACGCGCGTGCCGGAGCCGAAGGTCCGATTGACGACAATAATCTCAGCGTCCTTGCCGCCGACATCTTTCCAGTTCGTGATTTTGCCGGAGAAAATGCCTTGAAGCTCCTTCGTAGTCAGCTCAGTAGCTGTCACACCTTTGTTCACTACTGCAGCGAATGGAATAACCGCGACTTTATGAGCGACTTGGCCTTCAAATTTTTTGAAGCCCGGTACGTCCATGGAAGCATCCCAGTCTACTGCTCCAATATCTGCAATTCCTTTGCGCACAGCCTGAGGACCCGTGATGGAGCCTGCTGCGGATGCAGAGATTTTCACCTTTGGATGCTGCTTTTTGAACTCGTTAGCCGCTTGAAGAGTAAGAGGAAGAAGAGCAGATGAACCATTGATGACGATTTTACCGCTTAATTTACTTGCTGCGTGCACCGCTGGCACGACAGAGAAGCCGATGGCCGCGATAAGCGCGACGACTGTTAATTGTTTGAACCATTTCATTGATATAACCTCCATTATTGACTATTTTTTTAGCGTGTAATTGTAATGAATTTGCCGTTAGCAGCAATAGCGAGCTGACCGTTGCTGATCGCAGCGATTTGACCTCCGCTCGATACGATAACCTCGGATACACCGTCTGATACCGCATGTAGAAGCTTGGATGTGCCGGATGCCGCATCAATTTCATAAATCGCATTGCCGCCTGCGGCATTGGCAGTCAATAGATACAGCTTGCTGCCTCCTTGTGTGAGCTGATAGACATCCTGCTCAGCGAACACAGCTGCGCTAGTCTTGCTCGTATTATCGATGGCAGTGAGGGAGCCAACGCTGGCTTCGTCTGCGCTCAGGCTTACATAATAAGTTTTCGCCCCATCTGCTGACAGCTGGAGGAACACCTTGTCGTTCTTGTCATTGGTCAACTGAATGGATTTGTTGTTTCCAGCAGCAGAGTTGTAGAAGTACAACTGAGGCTCTGTACCCGTTGCATCAATAGACACATCGTCCTCGTTGACGTCCTTGGCACTGTCAGCTGTTACTTTAGGTTGCTTGAATACGGTATAAGCAAACTTCGTGCCATCTGCTGAGCTATTCAGATTAGCCTTGTAGTCGATCTTGTCCTCAAGCACTTTGGACACTGTTCCATCTGCCAAGTTAATCTTAGCGATCACAGAGCTTTTGTCCCCTTGAAGGAAGAAGAGAGATTGGCCGTCAGCTGCCCATTGCAGCTCGTTTTTGATAGATTCGTCCGCAGTTGCTTGACTTGCCTGCTTAGTTGCCAGATCAAGGAGATAGACTGCACCTTTCTCATCGGCATAAGCTGCTTTCGTCCTATCAGGCGACAGGATAAGCTCAGAGGTATTGGCAGAAGCAAGCAAAAGCTCGCTGGAGCCGCTGACCGCGTCTACAATATAATCTTCTCGACCGTCTTCTGTCGTTTTGGAGACGATTAAGGAAGTATCATTAAGCCATACCGCATGATCAATATCCGATAAGAGCTGGATCGTCGTGATCACAGGGCTTGAAGCGGAGCCAGAATAAGTGGCGCCAAGCGCCTGGACGAAGGCTGCAGGATCAGTGAAGCCTGAGCCGTTCACCTTAACAATCGCAGCTGGCTGTAATTGAAAGTAACGGTGATTCAGCTGTGCAGTGATTGTGCTGCCGGAGAGCTGGAGTTTGGCGCCAATCGCTTGCGCAAGATCACGGATCGAGGCAAGTGCGGTTCCGGAGCTATGGATAACGCGGATGTCTACAGCGTTGCCGTTAACAATGAACGTTGTCGTGCTAATAGCGGGGGCTTGTTGCGAGTGAGGAGCAGCAAGAGCAGTTAGTGGTGCAACCGCGGTGGCGCCCAGAGCTGCGGCAAGCATGGAAACAACAATTGTTTTTTTCATTTGCATGGGATTCTTGTCACCTTTCTCATTATCGAATGGGGTATAGCGTTTGTTGGAGCTGCCTTTCGTCTGGACGTGCAATATGTAGGTGGAATCCCTCCTAAAGTTGTATCTGCAATATGTTTAAGGAGAGTGTAGCAATTGATTATTATCCCAGTATTTAGAATATGTAATGATTTTGTGAAGGGGGTTTGATCGTGCAGCCTATAATCTGCTATCATTTCATTAGGAATTGGATGATTGGCATTGTCTCCGGAATAACGGGGGCATTTTTTTGTATAGAGGGAGTGGCGAGAGCATGTACCGGATATTTATCGTTGAAGATGATGAGAAAATAAGCGGAATACTGAAGACGACTATGGAAAAATACGGGTTCGAGGCGAGGCGTGCCATTAGCTTCAAAGAGCTGCTGCCAGAATTGGAGGCTTATGATCCGCAGCTCGTGCTGCTCGATATCAATTTGCCTTACTTCGACGGCTATTACTGGTGCAGGCAGATTCGTACGCGCTCGAATGTTCCGATTATCTTTATATCTGCTCGTGCAGGGGCAATGGATCAGGTGATGGCTATTGAGAATGGAGGGGATGATTATGTGTCCAAGCCTATTCATCTCGATCTGCTTATGGCCAAGGTGAAGGGAGCTTTGCGCCGTGTATATGGAGAATATGCGGTGTCCGCTTCTGGAGGGAATAATGGGGAGCTTGCTGTTAGTGGGCTGCGCTTGCATAGTAGCCGTAATGAGCTGGAATGGCAGGGCCGCAAGGTGGAGCTCACCAAGAATGAGCGGCTGCTTGCCGAGTGCTTGATGAATCAGCCTGATCACATTATTACGCGGGAACAGCTGCTTGAGGCATTATGGGATGATGTTCAATTCGTCGATGATAATACGCTGACTGTGAATGTTACAAGGCTTCGCAAGAAGCTGGAAGAGCTCGATATTACGAAAGCGATAGAGACCGTGCGCGGGCAGGGGTATAAGCTATTGTCTAGTGCTATGCAGGAGGATACCTGATGATTAGAGCATTTTTATGGGATAGGAAGGTATATATTTTCCTCTATTTTATTTGCATCGGAATAGCCTCGCTGATGTTTCTATTAGATAAGCTTCGATATTCCGAGCAAGTAGATACGGGCATTGTGTATTACTTTATTGAATTATCGTTATTCGTGCTGCTCTTAGGGCTATTCATTGATTTCATTCGCCAGAGGGATTATTACAGGCAGATGAATGAAGCAATTGAGCGAGGAATGGAGCTGAAATCCTCCAGTATCATGAAGTCGGGTGTTACGGTCGAGCAGAGGAATGTACAGCGCTTGCTGGAGCTGCAGCATGGTGCCTATATGACCGAGCTGAGCAAATATCGCAGGCAGCAGGAGCAGCATAACCACTTCGTTATGCAATGGGTCCATCATATGAAAACGCCTGTATCCGTTATCGACTTGATCACCCAGGAAGCACGTCTCCAGCAGCAATTGGATGAACAGCAGAAGGAGCTTCTGCTTAGTGTGCAGGAGGAGACGGAGCGAATTGCGAGCGGGCTGGAGATGATGCTCTACACCGCGCGGCTCGATAAATTCGAGCTTGATCTTCATCTGCGTTCGATCTCGCTGCATGATCGCATCCGCAGTGTTATTAATGCGCATAAGCGTCTATGTATTAGACATGCCATTTTTCCCCGAGTAGAAGGAGAGGCTTTTGTCGAGAGCGATGAGAAATGGCTCACCTTCGTATTGAACCAGCTAGTCAGCAATAGCATCAAATACTCGAAGCGCAAGCCCGGCAGCAAGAAGCTGCTGCTTACTATTGTACATGAGACGGGCGGTGTGGTCAGGCTGCATGTGGAGGATGAAGGGATCGGAATTGAAGCGCAGGATTTGCCGCGTATTTTCGATCCTTTTTTCACAGGAGAGAACGGGCGTGCCGTAGAAGAGTCGACGGGGATGGGGCTATATCTGGCGAAGCAGGTATGCAGTCGTCTTGGCCATTCCTTGTCTATATCGTCGCAGGCTGGCAAGGGAACGGTTGTAACGCTGTCTTTTCACCCGGAGGGCATTCATCTGATAAAGTAGTGGTCTAAGTGACAAAAGTGTAAGGTTAATGCTCCATATTGAAAGGGAAAACGATGGGTATCACCCTCTTCCCAAGGCTATACTAGGTTTGTAAGCAAACAATAGAGAGTTTTGAGGAGGAGCAGCAACTAATATGAGCATATTGCGCACACAGGGCTTAGGGAAAATATATAGCTCCAAAGGAAATGTATCTTATAAGGCACTTCAAGATATTGATCTGAACATAGAAGCGGGAGAATTCGTAGGGGTGATGGGGCCTTCGGGCAGCGGCAAAACAACCCTTCTTAACCTGCTGTCCACCATTGACCGTCCAACATCGGGCGAAATTGAGATTAACGGCATTCAGCCCGGCAGGCTAAGCGATAAAAAGCTGGCACTATTCAGACGCAGAGAGCTTGGATTCGTCTTTCAGGATTTCAATCTGCTCGATACGATGGGCATCAAAGAAAATATTATTCTGCCTCTGGTACTAGAGGGAGTGGCACCTAGAATAATTGAAGAGAAGCTCCAGCCAATCGCAGAGCTGCTTCAAATTAAGCAGATTCTTGGCAAACGGACCTATGAGGTATCGGGTGGGCAGAAGCAGCGCGCTGCAATCGCAAGAGCGATTATTCATCAGCCTTCACTAGTGCTTGCGGATGAGCTGACAGGCAATCTCGATTCCAAAGCGGCGAAGGATGTCATGGATGCGCTTAAGGATATGAATGAAAGATTGAAGGCGACTGTCCTTATGGTGACGCATGATCCGTTCTCGGCGAGCTATTGCCAGCGTATCGTGTTCATCAAGGATGGGAAGTTCTTCTCAGAAATTCGCCGGGGTTCTAACAGGCAAGCGTTCTTTCAACAAATTTTGGATGCACTGAGCGTGTTGGGAGGTAATTTCGATGACGTTTCGTTCACTCGCGCTTAGCAATATCAAAGGCAACTGGCGATCCTACAGCGCGTTTTTTCTGAGCAGCGTCTTCTCGGTTATTATCTTCTATATTTATGCGGCATTTATTTATCATCCTGACGTTATTAATGGACATATAATGGCCGCCTCCAAGGTGCGCTCGGGTATGCAGTTCTGCTTGTACATTATTGCTATTTTCTCATTCTTGTTCGTGCTTTATTCTAACTCAGCCTTTCTCAAGACCAGGAAGCAGGAATTCGGCTTATTCTCCTTATTTGGGATGACGCGTTCCCAGTTGAAGAAGCTTGTCGTATACGAAAGCGTGGCGATCGCTCTCTTGTCGATCGGAACAGGAATTGGTCTTGGAATGCTGTTCAGCAAGCTGTTCTTCATGGCGATGGCCGTTATGCTGAAGGTAGCAGACCCGATTCCCTTCGCTGCCCCTATAGAGGCAATAGGCCTGACGGGTATTGGTTTCTTCGCTTTGTTTGTAATCATTGCTATCTTAACTTCGATGCGTATTGGCCGTACAGAGATTGTGGATCTGCTGAAGGCGGGTCGCCAGCCGAAGGGAGAATTGTTGTTCTCAAAATGGCTGGTGCTGCTCTCTGTGGTCTGCCTCACGCTTGCCTATACGATGGCTCTGATGATGAACGGGGGCAACTTCGTATTGTTGGCGCTGCCAATTCTGATAACAGTCGTTATCGGCACTTATTTCTTATTTACGCAGCTTAGCGTTCTGCTTATTCGCTTCTTGCAGAAGAGACATTCGCTCTACTACAATCGGACGAACATGCTCGTATTGTCTCAACTAGGCTATAAGCTGAAGGACAATGCTCGGATCTTGTTCATGGTGTCGATCTTAAGCGCGGTTATCTTAACTGCCTCTGGAACCTTTTATTTGATGCAGCTAAGCTCGAAGCAAATATTGCTTGAAAGTGCGCCTTTCACTATTGCTTACATTGAAGAGGGACTGGGATCGCATAAAATTGTTGATCCGGCTGCAATGAAGCAGTCGCTTGAGCAAGATGGCTTCAAGATCGCCAAGGAACGGAAATATGCCGGGGCGAAAGTCACGAATCTAGAGATGAAAAGCAGCTCTGGCCAAGTGATCAAATATAATGAAGTAAGCGCGATGACGATGTCTCTTACGGATTACAACCGTCTCGCCAAGGAGCAGGGAGTACCCCAAATTGAGCTTGAGCAGGATACAGTGATGCTGCAAACCCATTGGTTCGGTCCGGAGCAGACCATTGAAGGGGAAGTGAATGGGAAGCCAATTTCCTTTAAGGCAGCTGGAATAAAAAAAGATTTTGTCATGAACTCGACGAACCTGAATATTGCTACGATCGTGATGGATGATTTCGCCCATGCGAAGCTACTTGCAGCTGTACCGCCTGAGGAGCAACTGGTCGCCTACGGCTATGAGCTGAACAATTGGGAAAATGCGGCTTCTGCAGTAGCCAAGATCCAGAAGCAGGTGCCAGAGGAGCTGCAGAGCCAGATCAGTATGTATCGAGCGGAAAACTTCGCACAGATGAGGGAGCTCGGCACTCTTACGCAGTTCGTTGGCTTATTCATCAGCCTATTGTTCTTTATTGCTTCCGGCAGCCTTATTTACTTCAAGCTATTCACGGAGCTGCAAGAGGATCAGGCGCAGATTCGGGCATTGAAGCGCGTAGGGATGACCAGACAAGAAATACGCAAGATGATTACGACGCAGATCGGCATCATTTTTTATATACCTTGTATAGTTGGTACGGTACATGCATTGTTCGCAATGAAGGCGCTGGATCAATTAATGATGTCTTCAGTATGGAAATATTCATTCGTAGTCATTGGCATATTCGTCGTGATGCAGACGATCTACTTCCTGGTTGCTTGCATGAGCTACTTGAGAGGCATGAACCGGTCCGCGGTATAAGGGATAAAGGATAGGGATAAGGGAAACGCACAAATAATAAACAATAAGGGTAAGGAAAAAGGAATAAACGATAAGCAAAAAAGCATAAGCACATAAAGCGAAAAAAGGAAGGAAAGAATAGAAGCGTCTGTTATTCGTAATCGAACCATTTCGATGAAGGAGGCGCTGTGATTTTGAAGCATTTGGTCATCTATTCCCATCCCAATGAACGAAGCTTTAATCATGCCATATTGGATACTTGGACGGCCACATTACGTGAGCAAGGTCACGAAATCGTTATTCGCGACTTGTATGAGCTGAACTTTGACCCGGTATTAAAAGGCACCGACTTTGAGGCATTCCGGTCAGGCAGCATCCCCGAAGACATTAAGGCAGAGCAAGAGCACATTCGCTGGGCCGACGTAATTACGCTTATTTATCCCATCTGGTGGACAGGCTTGCCTGCAATCGTGAAGGGATATATTGATCGGGTATTCTCGTATGGCTTCGCCTATGCTTATGCTGAGGATGGTACGATCAGCAAGCTGCTCACAGGCAAACGAGGCTTCATATTGAATACACAAGGCACGCCGAAAGACTATTATGATCAGATTGGCATGACCGAGGCGTTAGAAAAAACGTCAGACACAGGCATTTTTGAATTTTGTGGAATAGAAGCGGCAGGCCATCTGTTCTTCGGCAGCGTTCCACAGCTTGATGATGAGGAACGCAAGCATATGCTGGAGGATGTCAAAGCTGCGGCTAATAAGCTGTAAGGAATGGAAGCACCCCCGAAGACTGCTGGAAGCAAGCTGTCTTCGGGGGTGTTTTTTTAAATGCTGGAATCGAGCTTAAGCTGTTGGACTGCCTATGTTGTTGATTGGTCCATTGCTGTCATGATGTGATACCGAGAGAATTGCTTACATATTTCCAGCATGAAAGGCAGGAGCTTGCGTTCGCCAGAGTTCACACATGAAGCATTTTCGCTATTAGTGAGGTTATTAACGCTTAATAGAGTGCTTTTTGAGCATAATCAGGGTTTAACGTAATCAAGCTCATGGCTGGAAAAGTCGCTCGAACGCACTAATGCTGCGTTATATGCGTGAGTACTTAAGTAGATATTGAAGGGCAGGAGCCTACGTTTGCAAGAGTCCACGTATGAAGCATTTTCGCTATTTAGTGAGCTAATTAACGCTTAAAAGAATGCTTTTTGAGCATAATCCAGGCATAGAGTAACGAAGCTCATGGCTGGAAAAGTCGCTCGACCGCACTAATGCTGCGTTATACGAGTGAGTACTTAAGTAGATATTGAAGGGCAGGAGCCTACGTTTGCAAGAGTCCACGTATGAAGCATTTTCGCTATTTAGTGAGGTAATTAACGCTTAAAAGAATGCTTTTTGAGCATAATCCAGACATAGAGTAACGAAGCTCATGTTTGGAGAAATGGAGTTTTTCACTAATGAAGCTAGCTTCACTATTTCACTTCTCAGCCAATCCGAGCAGTCGAATAAGGAAAGAGCGGTCACTAATCAACGAAATAGTTTCGCTCTTCAAACGTTGTATTATCAGCTATGGAGATGCCGGAACCCTCTTAGATGATCTAGAATATCTAGAAGATCTAGATGATCTAGATGATCTAGACGATCTTAAGTGATCTTAATTGATCTTAATTGATCTTAATTGATCTCAGATGATCTCAGGTGATCTCCGGCTGATCCTTGGTTCATTTTAAGTTATTGTCAGACCTCTTCATCTCAGTTGATCAAATAACCGCTTAGCTCTCGAATCATTTTTTCTCTTCCGATTGGCCCCCAAGGGTCCCACTCCTTGCTGTCTGGATAATAGACGCGTTTGTTCTGGACAGCTTTTAACTCCCTCCATCGAGGATTAGCCGCTGCTTTTGCCACTTCTTCACGCTCACTCCAAATAATGAAGAGATTATCTGGGTCCAGTTCGATTAGTCGATCATAGGCTTGTCCTGCATAGTAAGTATGGTCGAGATAATCGGGAGACCGAAAACCAAGCTTTTTATAAAAAAGCTCATTGAGCGCATTGCCCGAGGTTCCATATATCCGGCAGTCGCCAGGGAGGAAACGAACAATCGCCCAGCTTCCTGATTGAGCAATAGCTGCTAATCTTTTGCGTGCGGTTCTCTCTATGGAACCGATATGTTTAATGATGCGTTCGGATTCCTTTTCCTTGTTGAGACGCACTCCAATCTCTAGCTGGAAGGCATCCCAATCCGCATAATCGTCAAGGATAATACGATTGGCTTCTGGATGTATGATTCGATCGCTGTTGGGGCTTGTCCAGAACTTTGTCTCCAATATGAGGTCGGGGCTGCTGCTTTGAAGCTCTCTAGCCGGGATAGCTTGTTCGGCATTCAGCGGCTTGGTTCCTTGCAGCCGTTGGTCAAGATAGGCTGGATAGCCGGATTTTGCAGCGTAATAAGAAGGGAAGCCTGTAGCAGCTACCGGCTGCAAACCTAGAGCTAGAAGATGATCCTGCAGAAAAAAACGGCTTACGACAGCAATCCGCTGATCGCTTCGTTTCATATAAATAGTCGGTGAGACGCCTTCTGTTTTTTTGAATACACGGCTGAAATACAGCTCATCTTGAATGCCGATGCTTTGCGCGATTTCCCGGAGGGGCAGGTTTTTCTCGGCAATCAGCTCCTTGGCTCGATCTATACGGAGCTTAGTCAGGAAGCTGCCGGGTGTTGCTCCGGTCATTCTCTTGAATGCGCGAGAGTAGGAGCTTGGGGTCATGCCTGCGAGCTGAGGCAAATCTCCAAGCGGGAGAGCTTTCGTAAAGTGCTGGCGCATGTAGTCGATCGTACGTTGAATAGCTTCGCCTGCTGTTTTGTGCTGCGCTGCTTCCCAGTTGTCTTGCAGGAGAAGCAGGAGCTCGCATAGCAAGATCTGCCGGCGAAGCGAGCTGCGCTGCTGCAGCTGCACGGATTGCAACTGCAGCAGCAGCTGCTCGAAGGGCGCTCGGGCGGACAACGCAATGAAGCTCGGTTCTCTGTCGAATGCAGGTGATGCAATAGGAGGCAGGCTGGAGGCAGAAGTGATCCTATCATATTGAACCCAGTACAAGTGCAGAGGCGCTGCGCCTGTGATCTGAAGCTGAACAGCTCTATCAGGCTGCAATACAAAAGCTGTTCCAGGAAGGATTGCGTTCGGCTTTCCTTTCTCATCAATTATCAGGCTTGCCTCGCCAGATAATACATATCCTATGCCATGGCTTTTTAATCGAAGTGTACGGAGCGAAGTGTCCGCGGTGATTATATGTCTCTTAATAGAGGTAGGGATATATGCGGCATATTCAACTCTCTTATTCATGAAAATCCACTCCCATACTGATAATCATTATCAATAACAGATTATAGGTTTTCTTGCTATAAAAAGCAATAGTTTTAGGGCAATTTTGTCCATATAAATCGGGCAATGGCGTGTATAGCTATTAAAATCAACGATCGGTACAATGTAAATGAAAATGATTATCAACAAGAATGGAGGGTTTATCCATAGCAAGAGTAACTAGAAGTTTGGCTGCCCTTAGTGTCATGCTCCTTTTATCCATTCTGCTAGGCTGTGCCTCTAACAAGGCTGCCGAAGGCAATGGAGTTGAACATAACAAGAAGGAATCGGAATCACAGACAACTGGAGATCCATTCACAGGAGCTGCTGATATTGAGGTTGCAAGTACGCAAGAGGGAGTATCGGCGATGACCGATCTGATCAAATCGTACAAGCAGGCCCTCGAAGCAGATGATTTGGAAGCAGCAATAGATTCTGCAGGGCAGATGGCGAGCATATGGAAAGCGATTAGGGATGAAGTGAAGGCGGCTAATGAGCAGCAGCATCAGACGCTCAGCGAGGATCTTGCAGCGCTAATCGAAGGAACAACATCTGGATCGGTAGATAAACAGCTTCTTATTGATCTGGACTACAAGCTCTATCAAGGATTCAGAGATTTATCGCAAGGGTTGCAAGGGCAATAAGGATAATACCATAAGAATAGTAGAAATGGGGATGTATTCATGCAATCGGTTCAAAAAAGATGGATTAGCTTATTCGTATGCTTTGCGCTTCTATTGACGGTAATGCCAGTTACCGTATTGGCAAAAGAAGCGATCTCGGTCACAATTGACGGTAAAAAGGTCTCGTTCGGAGTAAGCCCGCAACAAATTAATGGACGTACAATGGTGCCATACCGCACGCTTGCCGAGCAGCTTGGAGCTAAAGTTGCGTGGAACGAAAAAACAAAGAAAGCAACGATTACTAAGGGCAGCAAAAAGGTTGAGCTGACCATTGGCAGCAAGAAAGCGACGATCAATGGCAAGTCTATTACGCTCGATACTGCTCCTGTTGTCCGCAGCGGCAACACGCTTGTGCCTTTGCGCTTCGTCGGCGAATCACTTGGCGTATGGGTAAGCTGGAATGCAGCAAGCTCGACAGCATCGCTTGCAACGAAGAAGACGTTCACGCATGCAATGGGCAAAACAACATTGAACAAGGTTCCTGAACGCATCGTTATTTTGTTCAACGGCATGGTGGATGTATCTGTATTGCTCGGCGTTAAGCCGGTTGGTGCAGTGGAGTCCTATGTGGAGCAGCCATTCTATAATTTTATTAGAGCAAATATGAGCAATGTTAAAGTACTGGGTGATGAGACGCAGCCGAACCTTGAAGCGATCGTTAGCTTGAAGCCGGACCTCATCATTGCGACTAAAGTTCGCCATGAGAAAATTAATGCTCAACTGAGCAAAATCGCTCCTACGATTCAAACGGAAGATTTCGTTGACTGGAAGGACAACCTCAAGACTGCTGCTGCGATTCTGAACAAAGAGGAAGTAGCTAACAAATTCCTCGGAGAATGGAATTCACAAGTTGCTGATTTCAAGAAAAAGATGGGCTCCCGCACATCGAATACAACGGTATCGGTTATCCGCTTTAACCCGGATGGAAGCTCCCGTGCTTATATGAGCGGATTTGCTACGAACATTCTGAAGGATCTTGGCTTCAAATTCCCGAAAGCACAGATTGATACAGGCAAAGAGATCGTGACAATCACGACGAAGGAGCAAATTCCGATCTATGACGCGGATTATATCTTCGACTTCACGAAGGATTGGAATGGAGACGGCGGCGTGTACAAGGTACAGAAGGAATGGACCGAAAGTCCGCTTTGGAAGAACTTGAAGGCTGTTAAGAATAAAAAGTATTACAAAGTTAATGCCGTATCCTGGAACTTCTCGGCAGGACCATTGGCAGCCAAAATGCTGCTGGACGATCTTTATTTCTACTTTGATCTAGAATAGAATGTCTCTGGCCCAAGCGGCTTACTCGTCTACGGACGATGTAAGCCGCTTCTGCCTGTTGCTCTAGGAATAGCTAATTGGAGGAAGAACGATGAATAACCGTATTGGCGTGCGAATCTATAAAAGCGCTGGGCTGCTGCTTGGCTTAGTCATTCTGCTCGGAGCTCTGTTAGCAAGCATCGCTCTTGGCGCGACGCCGGTAGGATTGAACGCAGTAATGGATTCCTTTACTCATTATGATGAAGGCTCTATGGAGCAGGTTATTATTCAGACTACACGGGTTCCACGGGCATGGATGGCAGCAGCCATTGGGGCAAGTCTGGCAATCGCTGGGGCCATGATGCAGGGACTAACTCGCAATCCGCTTGCCGCACCGTCTACGTTAGGAATTAATTCAGGGGCTGCGCTGGCGGTAGTCTCTGCTGTTACTATTTTTTCAATTGTGGATCCTTCCAAGCTGATGTGGATATCCTTCGCGGGAGCTGCGATTGGTGCTGCTACCGTCTATTTGCTTGGCTCATTGGGAAGGGAAGGGCTGTCCCCTCTCAAAATTATTATGGCAGGTACAGCGATGTCAGCCTTGTTCATGTCAATGACACAAGGGCTTCTCGTCCTCAATGAGAATGGACTAAATGATGTTCTATACTGGTTGGTTGGTTCAGTAGCTGGCCGGCCGATGGAAACGCTGGAGGTTGTTTTTCCTTTTCTCGCTGTCAGTTGGGTACTGGCCTGGCTGATGTCCCGGCAGCTCGACCTGCTCGCAATGGGCGATGAGACGGCAAAAGGCTTAGGGCAGCGTACGATGGTGGTTAAGCTGATTATTGGGCTCCTTATCGTAATACTAGCCGGGGGATCCGTTGCGATAGCCGGGCCTATTGGCTTTATTGGCATTGTCATTCCGCATGTGGCTCGTTTCTTTGCGGGAATGAGCTTCGTATGGCTGATTCCTTATTGTGCGATTCTTGGAGCTGTACTTCTCCTGCTTGCAGATGTAGCGGCACGGTTCATCATCATTCCGGAGGAAGTTCCAGTAGGGGTTATGACGGCGATTATTGGTACGCCCTTCTTCATTTATATTGCGCGTAAGGGGAGGGCGGGCGCATGAAGAGAAGAACCAAAAAGGTATGGCTGCTGTTATTCCTGGCGGCTATCGCCGCTGCTGCCTTGAGCATTAGTCTTGGGGACCGGAGTGTAGGCTTGTCTGCAATCGGTGGTGCTCTATTTGGGAAGGGTGATCCGGGAGATGTGCTCGTTGTCCAGACCTTGAGGCTTCCACGGATGATTATTGGGTTTCTGGTTGGCGCATCTCTGGCGGTTGCTGGAGCTATCCTCCAAGGTGTTATCCGTAATCCGCTTGCTGCTCCCGACATTATTGGAATAACGGGGGGAGCGTCGGTTGCTGCTGTGGCGTTCGTTACTTTTGTCCCTAAGACGGTCAGTGTGCAATGGCTGCCTGTGGCTGCAATGGCAGGGGCTCTGCTCGTATCCTTGCTTATTTATGTGCTGGCTTGGAAAAAAGGCGTCTCTGCCACCCGTCTTATTCTGGTGGGAATCGGCATCGCCTCACTTATGTCGGCACTAACGACGATGATGATCGTCATGAGTCCGATGTATGCGGCAACGGATGCTTATATTTGGTTGACGGGCACAGTGTACGGCACGTCTTGGCGACATGTCGTGACGCTGCTGCCGTGGACATTTGTATTTATGGCAATTACAGTGCTGTATCGTCGGCAGATTGACGTACAAATGCTGGGCGATGATCTTGGAACGGCGGTTGGCAATCGCGTGCAACGTGGAAGGCTGCTGCTTATCCTGCTCAGCGTAGCGCTGGCTGGGTCTGCCGTCTCAATGGGCGGCGTGATCGGCTTCGTTGGTCTAATAGCTCCGCATATGGCGCGCCGCCTGACCGGACCGCTGGCGGGTGCTTCCCTGCCCGCTGCCGGCTTGCTTGGAGGGATCATCGTCGTGCTGGCTGATCTCGTGGCTCGGACTGCTTTTCTGCCGCTGGATATTCCAGTTGGAGTATTCACATCGGCGATCGGCGCACCATTTTTCATTTATCTATTATACCGTACGAGAAATATTCGATAGAGGCTGTTGCCTTGGTAGAGTAACGGGATTCAATCGGAGCTAGCGGCCCGATTGAATCCCGTTATTTGTGCTGCTGCATGTTGACGTGCAGGGACGTTGGTTCTTTTGTCGTATTTTACTATAATGACAATCAGTAGCAGTAAATATTAGTAGCATAACTGATAAAGGGGAAGATTGAATGTTTATGGGAACGATTACGGTGCCTCCATTTTTAAAGAGCGTTATGGACTGGGAGAAAAGGGTTGCTTCTCAGCTAGATTATCTGGAGACGCCAACTCGCTTGTTTCTCGGTATTCATGCGGATGGCAATGGCGGGTATTTCTGCTCCCCGATTGATTCGATTATGTTTGCAGGAACGGGAATGGATGGCATTCATTATTCTCTGCTTACAGACTTCAGTACGATTCCTTTGGAGGAGGCATCCGTTATTTGTGTGTCCCCAATGGACTTTGATCATTGTGTTCGTTTGGTTGCTCGTAATATTCGAGACTTTATGGCACTTCAGTTATTTGGCAATGAGCTTCTATTGTTGAATGAATTCTCCACTAGAGAGCAATATATGGCGGCGGTTCGCCGTGAAGAGGCCGAGCAAGGTACGGAATATTTTGATCGCCAGAAGTGGGACGCTCAGAAGGAGCAGGCTGCTCAATTAGCACGAGATGAATTAGGGTTGGAGGCTATTCCAGACCCTTTTGAATATATACAGCAAATTCGCAGCGAGAGGCAAAAGAATGTTGTGCTTTCGACGAGTGACGGCATAGGGATCATGCCTCTCAGAAGCCATAGCGTATTCCCAAGCAGATCATCACATCCTTGGGCAGACAAGGAAATTCCTTATGATCTGCTTGGGCAGATTAAAGCGTTCTTAGCTGAGGGTGAGCCAGAGGCTAAGCTAGCTTTTATACGTGACTATCAAGCGCAGGCAGTGTCCGATACAGCCTCACAATTGTTATTGTATGATGAGCTCGAGGCGATGGGACTGCCTCTTGAAGCGAAGAAGCTGTTAGTTTGTTTAAATAACCATTAGATGGGGGAGCAAGTTCATGGTGCAATGGGAATATAAGACATTGAAGTTTTTAACGAATGGTTTTTTTTCAAATGGCAAGCTGAATTTGTATGAATTTGATAAAGAACTTAATGAATTAGGGCAGCAAGGCTGGGAGTTGGTTTCTTGCTTCGATATGAGTCATAATCAAGCCTCCGCCAAGGAGGTCATTTGTGTGTTAAAAAGAAGCAGATAACTAATGGATGTGAAAAAGAGCTGGCTCCTGATCTATTCAGAAGTCAGCTCTTCATGTATTAGGCCAATAGCAGCTACTTAGCGTGCTGCCACTTTACGCCCGCTGTCGCGGCGGCCCGTATGGATAAGCTTGGCAAAAGGCTCCAAGACCCTTCTGTGGTCGGGAAATGTGACCCATGCCTTGCCTGGTTCAATTACTGTTACCTCTTCGGAATGAAGGCTGCCGATTACCGCACCGTCAGGAACGACGGCTCCTTCGCCAATGATGGCTTTGTGAATCGTTACATTTTTACCGATTTGGGCACCGGCCATAACGACGCTCTCCAGCAGCTCGCTGCCTTTGCCGACCGTTACACCGGAGCAAACGACGGAGCGAATGATGCTTCCCTCGACTCTGCATTCGGGGTGGGTAACAGATTCACTAATTACAGCATTGGCACCAATGTAAGGCTTGTCCAGCATACGCAGCTTATTGGTTCGGATCGGCCAGTTGACGCTGCCAAGCACAAGCTCTCCTTCGACCAATTCCATATGAGCCTCCCATAGGCTGTCGACGGTGCCAACGTCCCGCCAGTACCCTTCATAAGGATAAGCAACCAGTTTCTCGCCAGCTGCAAGCACGGCCGGAATAATATCTTTGCCGAAGTCATGGCTGGATTGCGGATTACTAGCATCCTCTATTAAGCTCCGCTTCAAGTCCGCCCAGCGGAATAAATAAATCCCCATAGAAGCGAGATTGCTTTGCGGATTCGCTGGTTTTTCCTCGAATTCTACGATTTGCAGCTGCTCGTTCGTATTCATGATGCCGAAGCGGCTCGCTTCTCTCCAAGGCACCTTTTTGACTGCGATTGTCGCAGCGGCACCATTCTTTTTATGAAACTCCAGCATCGGGCGATAATCCATTTGATAAATATGGTCTCCTGAGAGAATGAGCACATGCTCTGGGTTATGTGAATCTATATAATCGATATTACGATAAATGGCATCAGCCGTTCCTGCGTAGCAGCCGTCGCTAGTTACCCGATCAGCAGGCAAGGAAGCAATCTCTCCCGAATGCCTTGTACGACCCGATTGAAGCCATGCTTCTCCGTTACCAATATGCGATTGCACCGATTCGGAGCAATATTGGGTAAGCACTCCAACGGTGCGTATATTGGAATTCATACAGTTGCTAAGCGGAAAATCAATCATGCGGAACCGATCGCCAAATGGAACTACAGGCTTGGCGAATCGGCTTGTTAGTGGGGCAAGCCGGCGTCCTTCTCCTCCAGCTAGCAGCATTGCAATACAATCATTGTTCATCATCGTACGTCCCTCCAGCCCGTTATAACGGTTTATGTACTCTATGCTTAAACGTCCCGAAGCTATTTGAAACCATTGCTTCAAAACCTTTTTTTAAGGTTAATAGATACTTTGCAGGTCTTATTCTGTTAATAAAGAACGGGAGAGAACAATGGCCGATTATATACTGGACGAGCAAGATATCTTTCTATTTCATGAAGGAACCTTGGCGCATAGCTACCGCAAGATGGGAGCGCACCATGATGTTGAGAACGGTGTGGAGGGCTACCGCTTTAATGTATGGGCCCCTCATGCAAGTAAGGTTGGAGTAGCAACGGAGCACAATAACTGGGATGCAAGCAATCATCAGCTGTCGCGCATCGAGCTTTCGGGAATATGGACGGGGTTCATTCCGGGATTGCAGGCAGGCGCATTATATAAATATGAAATCATTACAACTGGCGGATACAAGCTTCTAAAAGCTGATCCTTATGCGGTCTACGCAGAGCTGCGTCCGGGAACGGCGTCGAGGCTGTGGTCGTGGAAGGGTTATGAATGGGGAGACGGTGATTGGATTAACAAACGGCGTGATCCCTATGAACGTCCAATTAATATATATGAAGTGCATTTGGGCACTTGGAAAAAGCATGAAGACGGCTCCTTATATACTTATGACGAGCTGGCAGTTGAACTGCTTGATTATGTCGTCAGCATGGGGTACACCCATTTGGAGATCATGCCTCTTACCGAGCATCCTTATGATCGTTCATGGGGATATCAGCCGACTGGATTTTATGCTCCTACAAGCAGATACGGGGAGCCTCAGCAGCTGATGGCGTTCGTGGATCGCTGTCACCAGAGAGGAATAGGCGTTATTCTAGATTGGGTTCCGGGACATTTTGCGAAAGACGAGCATGGGCTGCGGATGTTCGACGGCACCTCGTTATTCGAGAATGATGATTTGCTGATCGCAGAGAAGGTGCAATGGGGGACGCTGGCCTTTGATTATGAGAAGCCGGAGGTACGCAGCTTTCTGATCTCTAACGCTCTGTATTGGATGGAGGTCTATCATATTGATGGGCTGCGGGTAGATGCAGTGACAAGCATGCTTTATAGGGATTTCGACAAGCCAGACGGAGAATGGCGCCCGAACCGTTATGGAGGAAAGGAAAGCCTGGAGGGCATCGAGTTTTTGCGGCAGCTTAATACGGAGGTATTCCGCTACTTTCCCCATGCCTTAATGATGGCAGAGGAATCTCATGCGTTCCCTGGCGTAACGCTCTCTCCTCAACAGGATGGTCTGGGCTTCAACTATAAATGGAACATGGGCTGGATGAACGATACGCTGCGGTATGTCGGCATGTCGTTCGAGGAGCGCCGGAACGCTCAGCAATTGCTTACTTTTCCAATCTGGTATGCGTTGCAGGAGTCGCATTTGCTCCCGCTTTCTCATGATGAGGTCGTACATGGCAAGCGTTCGCTATTGAACAAGATGCCAGGCACCTATGAGCAAAAGTTCGCCGGACTGCGGCTGCTGCATGGCTACCGGATGACTCATCCGGGCAAAAAGCTGCTTTTCATGGGCGGGGAATTCGGTCAATTCGACGAATGGAAGGATGAAGGCGAGCTGGATTGGCTGCTGCTGGACTATGACCTGCATCAGCGCATGTCGCTTTTCTCGAAGAAGCTGAATGAGCTGTACAGAGAGGAAAAGGCGCTGTGGCAGCTTGACCATCAAGGGGACGGATTCCAATGGATCGATCATCAGGATGCCGGGCAAAGCGTCATTGCATACCGTCGATTGTCCAAGAGCGGCAAAGAATCACTGCTTGTCATTTGCAATTTCGGAGAACATGCGCATCCTGCCTATCGGATTGGCATTCCGTCACAAGGGGAATATCGCGTGCTGCTGAGCAGCGATGATCCGCAATACGGTGGCTGGGGCTTTGAAGGACCTCGCCTTCGCGAAGGAGCGATTATAGCTTCCGAGCTTAAGAGCTGGCACGGCAAACGGCAAAGCTTGGAGCTGCCGCTTCCTCCTTTGTCCGTAGTTATTCTGAAACGGGAGAAAAAACAGCGTACCCAGAAAAAAACGAAGACGATTGGGAGGAATGGAGTGTGAAAATCTTATTCACGGCTGCGGAATGCGTACCTTTTATTAAGACAGGCGGCCTCGCGGATGTCATTGGGGCTTTGCCGTCGCAGCTAGGCGGGAAGGGGAGCGAGAAAGGGAATGCCAAAGGGAATGACAAAGGGAGGCAAAAAGGGAATGATATTCGCGTTATGCTTCCTCTGTATGATGTGATTCCTCAGCAGTATAGAGAACAGATGAAGCTGAAAGCTGTTGTTCATGTGCCTGTTGGCTGGCGCAGCGCTTATTGCGGCGTGTTGGAATTAGAGCATGAAGGGATCTTGTATTATTTTTTGGATAACGAGCAATATTTCAAACGGGGATCAGGCCTTTATGGTCATGGTGATGACGGGGAGCGATTTGCTTTCTTGTGCAGAGCGGTGCTTGAGGTGCTTCCAGCCATTGATTTCATGCCTGATGTTTTGCATTGCCATGACTGGCATACGGGAATGATTCCCGCGCTGCTCCGCCATCACTACGCATGGCGCAGGGAATACAGTGAAATCAAAACGGTATTTACGATTCACAACCTCCAATATCAGGGCAATTTTCCTTATGGTATATTGGCTGGCCTGCTTGGGCTGCCGCAGCATTATTTTGCCGCGGATGGCGTTGAGTATCACGGTTGCGTAAGCTTCATGAAAGCCGGCATTCAGCTTGCGGATCGCGTAACGACGGTAAGTCCCAGCTATGCTGCAGAGATCTGCTCGCAGGAATATGGCTGCGGGATGGAAGGCGCTCTGCGTTACAGAGGTGATCAGTTGGTCGGGATCGTGAATGGGATTGATACAAGGGCATACAATCCGGCATCCGATCCTCATCTGGAGGTGCAGTACCGGACAAGCCTTCAGAAGAAGACGGCCAATAAGACAGCACTGCAACGGGAGATGGGATTGCCGACTAACGGCTCGATCCCGCTAATCGGAATGGTTGGCAGATTGGCCGAGCAAAAAGGTCTGCCGCTCGTCCTTGAAGTTATTGATGAGCTGATGCATACGGAAGAGGTTCAGCTAGTGCTTCTCGGCACGGGCGAGCCCTATTTGGAGAATGCCTTTCGAGAGGTGGAAGCCAGATATCGGGGCAGGGTTGTCTCGTATATTGGCTTCGATGATGGAGTTGCACGCCGTATTTATGCCGGCTCAGACCTGTTCCTGATGCCTTCGTTGTTCGAGCCTTGTGGAATCAGCCAATTGCTGGCTTTGCGATACGGGAGCCTGCCAATTGTTAGAGAAGTAGGCGGGCTGAAGGATACGGTCCACAGTTATAACGAGTTTACAGGAGAGGGGAATGGCTTTTCTTTCTCAGCGTATAATAGCTCGGATATGCTGTATACGATCCGCAGGGCCATTCATTTCTGGGCAGATACCTCTGTGCGCAATAGGCTGGTTGATAGAGCCCTTCGCGGCGACTACAGTTGGAATAAATCGGCGTTGCAGTATCTGGAATTGTACGAGCAACTGAAGCGTTAGTTGGTGCGCGAGCAGGGGATACAAGTAGGATGGGGAAGCGGAGAAGTGCATCGGATAAGTGGAACGGACAAGTAGAATGGACAAGGGCAACAGGTAAACAGATCGGATAAGTGTAAGAGGTAAGTAGAACGGATAAGTAGAACGGATAAGCGAAACAGATAAGCAGAACGGATAAGCAGAATGGATAAGTGAAACAGGTAAATAGAACGGATAAGTGAAACAGATAAGTGAAACGGACAAGCTTGTACGCAAATAGAACACACAAACACAAAAATATGTATCTTTGAAACATCGGCTGATTCGCTCATTATACATATAACTATGAGGGTAACCTCATAGAAAAGCTGAGTTTCTTGGGCGAAATAGCGAATTTAATACCATGTGTGAGGCTAGCCTCATAGTTGGGGAGGGTAGCTTCTCGAGCTATGAGCCTAGCCTCATACATGGCTTTTTATCTTGAAAATGTGCGGTAATGTATGAGCCTAGGCTCATATATTTATGAGAATGGTTCATGAATCTCCTTCGGAGAACGTTCAAGTAATGAGCAGTCAAAGAATAGATGATTACATGCGCCTTCACCTCTATTCATTATCCGTAGATAATATAAAAGGGGGATGTCCCAAGTCATCTCTGGAAATTTACCTGCACGTATCACGTAATATTTGGGCAAAAAAGAACCTTCAGATCCACTTAGTGGCTTTGAAGGTTCTTTTGCACATATTATGGTCACATTGAGCTTTGCCCTCTGGGACAGCCCCTGCCAAGCTTGTTCAGCTGTTAAATAATCTCACGCTGCAAAATGCGGTAGCCGTGCGGCTCCAGCTCGATCTGAAGCTGGCCTTCGTGCGTGCCAACCTCCTCCGAAGTCAGCGCGTCACGCCATCCGCCTGCTTCCATTGGATGCGATAGCGTTTTGACATGCTCGGTGTGATTCATCCAGATTGTAAAATGCTGCTTCCCATCCAACCTCTCATACACCAGCGTGCCTTCTTCGTTGCTTGCCTGCAGGAAACGGAAACGGCCGCCGCGCAGCGCTTTGTGATCCTTTCTAAGCTGAATAAGCAGCTTGAAAAAATCAAATAGCTCCCTGTCCTGCTTGCTTTCTTCCCATTCCATGCATTTTCGGCAATTCGGATCGTCTCCGCCGTCGATGCCGATCTCATCCCCGTAGTAGATGCATGGAATACCCATCGACGTCATCATGAAGACGACAGCCAGCTTGAGCCGCTGCTTGTCTCCGCCAACACGGGTCATCGCCCGAGGAATATCATGGCTGGAGATCAAGTTGAGCAGCGCTTCATTCGTTTGCTGCGGATAGCGCATTAGCAGCTTGTTCACTTCCTCGGCGAATAAGGAGGCGGTCTTGTCGCCAGAGGAGAAGAAGTCGAGAATGCTGTTCGTCAAAGCATAGTTCATCGCAGAATCGAATTGGTCGCCTTGCAGCCATCGGAGGGCATCGTTCCAAACCTCACCGATAATTAGCGCGTCGCTTTTTTCGGCTTTTACCATGGTGCGAAAATCACGCCAAAAACGATGATCGATTTCGTTGGCTACATCTAGCCGCCAGCCGTCTATATCAGCCTCGCGAATCCAATGTACAGCGATATCGAGCAAATATTTTTTTACTTCTGGATTCGCGGTGTTCAGCTTAGGCATATTGCCGAAAAATCCGAACGTATCATAGTTGGCTGTGCCATCAACGACCTCAACGGGAAAGCCGCTGAGATGGAACCAGTCCTTATATTTGGAGTCGGCTCCATGCTTCAGGACATCCTGAAAAGGCGGGAATTCTTCGCTTACATGATTGAACACCGCATCCAGAACGACGCGAATGTCCCGGTTATGGCACTCGTCAACCAGCTTTCGCAGCAGTTCGGTATTCCCTAAGCCTGGATCAATCTCAAGGTAGTTGACGGTATCGTATTTGTGATTGGAGGGCGAGGTGAACAGTGGGGTCAAATAAATAGCATTCACTCCAAGCTCTGACAAATAGTCCAACCGATCTAGAATACCTTGAATATCCCCGCCGAAGTAGGAATCGCCCTGGGGCTCATCTCCCCACGGTGCAACCCATTCCGGGTCATTGCTTGGGTCGCCATTGGCGAATCGGTCAGGCATGATCTGATAAAATATAGCATCCTTTGCCCATTCTGGTGCATCGAACAAATCCACTTCGTGAATATAAGGCACCTCGAAATAGCCGCCCGGTGGAGTAGGCTGCTCAGTGAAAAATCCAGTTTCGACTTTCCATAAATATTCGTCCCCGCTCCGTACTCGGAAGCCGTATACAAAACGTTTGAATTCCGGTCTAATAACTGCCTCCCAATAATCAAAGAGCTGGTCTGACGCAATGTGATCCATAACGACTTCGTGGGCACACCGCTCCCAATCATATTTGTCGCCGATCACGGCTACAGCTTCCTCAACATCGTCCCGCTTGGTGCGCAAGCGCAGATGGTAAGTTTGAATGTCGTAAGCATAAGACCATTTTTGGGTTGGAGAATGATGAATCGCTTCCTTAAGCATGGGCGAACGCCTGCCTTTCTTCACTTTTAATATCGTATTAACGCTTGCAGTTACTTTTATGTCGTATTAATGCTTGTCATCATTTTTAATAACGTAGCAATTAATGCTTGTAACCGAGTTTGTTATCGGACTAACAATAGTTTGTTTCTCTTGTTATCCGCGAAGCAACGATTCTGCGCCATCAATATAGATTTCGGTTCCTGTAATATGATTCGAATCATCAGAGCCAAGGAAAAGGACCAGATTTGCGACTTGGTCGGCCTTGCCGGGTCCTTTCTGGAGAGGCTGATCGCCAGCGGGGAATTCGACCGGGATGTGCACCTCTTCAAGCTCCGGCGTTCGTTCGGTGCGCTCTTCGATTTTGGTGTCGATAGCGCCTGGACAGACAGCATTGACACGAATGCCATAATCGGCCAGCTCCAACGCCGCCATTTTCATGAAGGCCACTTGTGCTGCCTTTGTACTGCTATAAGCAGTAAATCCGACATTGGAGAACACGCGGTTGCCATTGATGGAGCTGGTGATGATGATGCTGCCTCCACGTTCTTTGAGAAGGGGAATGGCATGCTTCACTGTAAGGAAGCTGCCTGTCTGATTAACGGCAATGGTAGCATTCCAGTCATTAAGCGTCATATGCTCAATCGGTGCGATCACACCATTAATACCGGCGTTGGCGAATACGATGTCCAAGTAACCGATTCTCGCGCTGATTTGTTCGTATGCATCTCTGAGATCCTCTTCTTTCGAAATATCGGCTGTAAGGGCTATGGCAGTAGCTCCCAAAGCCTGTACCTGCTGAAGTACCCGCTCCAGCCGTTCTTCTTGCATGTCCAAGAGGGCGAGATTAGCTCCTTCTTTGGCGAACTGAAGTGCTGTAGCTTTCCCGATCCCCGAGCCAGCTCCTGTTATGAATGCTGTTTTTCCAGCTAATCTTCCTTTATTAGAAGAGTAAGTTGTCATTATGATCGACCTCCAGCTTTCTTTGTTCCTTTGTAGATGGATTAAAAAAGTAATCATGCTTACTTACTTCTTTCACCGTAACGAAGAAGCTGTAAACAAGGTGGATGAATTTATATTAAAAAGAAAGCTGTTAGGCCAACTGAAAGTGTTAAGAAGACATTTTTATTGATGTAAGAGTATGGAAAGTCTAGTAGAATACAAATAGGTACCAACTTACAACAAAACTGCTAAATAGCAAGTAGTCAGAGAAAATGACTAGATTAGCAAGGAGATGCTGCTGATGAAAGACGATCGTCAACCTATGCCTAACCTTACAGAGGAGAAAAAAATTCTCGCTCATTATAATAAAGACACCATTAGGGTCTATCAGGCCTATAATCATACAATTGCCGATGAAGTGTTAAGGCTAGGGAAGTTCGGTCCTTCTTTTAAAATGGAAAGGATGACTTGGATCAAGCCATCTTTTTTGTGGATGATGTATAGATCAGGCTGGGCAACTAAGGTTGATCAGGAGCGAATATTGGCAATTGATATGACGAGAGAGGGCTTTAATACGATCTTGTCCGATGTAGCCTTATCCTCATATAACCCTGACGTATACCCTTCTCAAGAGGCGTGGAAAGCCAAATTAATGGAATCACAGGTGAGATGCCAGTGGGACCCGGATAGAGACATACATGGGAACCCTCTAAATAGGCGTGCTATACAATTAGGGCTAAAAGGAAGCATGGTTGAAAAATATGTGAATGATTGGATTGTCCAAATTACAGATATAACGGAGTATGTTGGAGAGCTTCGAGAGCTGAAGAAGGAAGCAAGCTTTGAGGTTAATCGTTTGCCTGTTGAACAGGAGTATCCGTTGGAGGATCGCTTGAAGGAGATTATTGGGCTAAACCGTTCTGATTAATAAGCCTGTCAAAAATGAAGAGTGAAGAAGGAGCGATACAATTGAAGCGTATGTTAGTCATGGTTCTTGTTTTTTTTATGTTGTCTATATCCTCTGTTGAAGCAAAGAATATGCAATATTCTAAAGAATCACTAGAGCAGCTTGCCGTAAGCCTGGCAGACTTGGGGCCAAAATCACTCTATGGTGTGACTAATGATGGGTGGATCTATTATTCTGAGCACCAATACGATATTTTTGCTGAGAAAAATATTCGCATGATGAGATATGATGGAAGTGACGATCAGTTGGCCAATACGGACGAGCTATTAAGATTTATTTCTCAATCTGAAAAATGGGGCTATGATTTGTATCGAATCGACAATTACAAGCTCCTTCAAGAAATTTCCGAGCCGAGCTCCTATCTTGAACTGATTACTATTTCAAATGACTGGGTTTACTATAAATCTTATTCAAGCGAGCAATTGTTCAGAGGAAAGCTGGATGGGTCTGAACGCAATGTGATTGTTAATGATTTTGAACAAGCCGAAACGATGACAATCTATAAAGGGTATCTTTACTACACAAAGCCTAATGAGGACGGAGCAAGTTCTTTATATAGAGTTGGTTTGAATGGCAAAGGCCACAAACTTTTATACGGCGAGTACTATAATTCTGTTGAACTAAACCGCAACAATCAATTAGTTGACCAGTTATATTTTTATAATCCCAATAAAAAGGGTGGGGACCCCATCTGCGTTGTTAACGATGTTATTTACTTTGTTGGTGATAAAGGAACGGTCAGAATGAATGCGGATGGAAGTCATTTGAAAGTATTATCTACGAATAAAGTTGTTCCAACACTAGACGGTGACTACATTTATTATTCTGAGTATTGGAAAATTAAGGATGAAGATAATTCATATTCAAGTAATGGGCCAATTTATAGGGTGAAATTAACAGGGGGAAAGCCTCAGAAGCTTACGAATGGGTACAACTCCCTTTTTCATGTCAACGAAGGATGGGTGTATTATACTGACAAGAATGGGGCGTTTATCAGATTCAAAGCATCAGAACCAGCTAAGAAGCAAACGCTGCTTAAAGCAAAGAAGGATACGCAGCGCTTTTTAAACTATATTTATGGTGATTGGCTTGTTTATTCGGAGTATAAAGGCTCGGCATCCATGCCGAACATCGGTAAAGTAAAGCTTGATGGGACAAAGAGGGCTTAATTGAATTAAGAACGACCGTTTAAGTCCACATCAGACGATTGTAACTAGCCACATAAAGACTTTTGCTTGTTGAAGTATGTACAAAATAACTTATCCTCGTACAACTATAAGGGAAAGGGTGAAAGAGTGAGATCTAATTCCAGCATGCAGAAACACCTTGATGGATTGGTGAATTCTGATATAAAGCTCGAGAGCTATGTGATTAATAATAATGGCTTAGAGAGCATTATATTTCCACAATTTTTGGAGTGGAATGAATGTGTTCTTTTAAGTCACGTAAGTGATAATGAACTGCCAAACTGTTACTCCCCCAATTCTGTCTTGCCAGATAGAACGGCATTTGAAGCTTATCATAACCACATTCACCTGAATGATTTTTTTGATGAGTCCTATGCTCCCGTTGATGTATTGAAGATCGGGGTGAAAATAGTTGAAATTTGGCAGGGGCTCCTTATTAGGGAGTTTAACAGAAGTAGAGGCTTTCATATTATTCTTTCATTTGATGGCGAAGAAACGGTCCTACGATTCTATACTGATAGAGCAAATGAAGTCTCGTGGCTTAACACCTCTCTATTAGAATCCTACTCGGAGGGATTAATGCTCGTAGAAATATGATTTGAGAAATCCTTCAAAAATACCACTTAGCGTCAATAGAAAACAGGAGTAGAGGTTTATTCTTATTGTGGCTATAAGTTCATCACGTATGAAATTGTGTATGGGAATTGGAAGAGCAGCTTACGTTGTATGACGGACAACAAGCCAAGCTACAAATATAATCGACCATTTCCTCCTCAATTATTCGTTCTAGCAAAGGGAAAGGCAGGGTGCTTGCAGAAGTTTTAGAGGAGCAAGATAAACTTCTATAACAGCAACAAAAGACCTGTAGATTGAAAGAGGGTAGAATAGCTATTATTACTATATTTTTTGAAAATGGTTTTGAACGTATAGACACGGAATCCCTTTATAGGGGTGATCGAATTAATGTTTATACTCGTGTGAGCAACCGGTTTTTCAGAATCGTAGTTTATAATATTGCCAGATTAAAGCAAGATTTTTACAAGAGCATTGAAGAGAACGGCTTCTTTGACATGGAGCCGAACACTATAGTGGTACGCGACGTTAGAAAAGAAGCTATTATTTATACGATAGAAAAATTATATAAGGAGAATCGATTCGATAAAATGAAGTCGATGGATGAGAAATATATTGGAAGGTTAGATGGTGGGGAAATTATGATTAAGAGTGAGTATTACGGAAACAGCAAGTTGATACAAGTGAATTAGCAATTGTAGAAATGATTATCAGCAAGCAAGCAGCTAACTACCTGAGGAGATCATTACATAAGCAAGTTGTTTTCAAACGGTTGATATAAAGGCTCTATCTCTAATGGGAAACAATAAGGGATGTCCTAAAAGTAGGTCTGCTCACTTGAAGAAACAGCTCGTTTAATGGGAATTTGGTAAAGATTAAAGAAATGGCGATGCTAGGGAGTTATCCCTGTACCGCCATTTCTGCTTTTTGGTCTGTCTTCTTGAGCAAATTGTGAGCGAACTCGTCCGTAAGGCTCACTTCCAGCAGGCATGGAAGCAGAAAACGCCAGAATATCTGATTGTTCTTGATTTATCCGAACACACTTCGCTTCAATTTTTCTACGAATCGTTAGCAAATACCTTTTACTTCGATAGTGTCGATTCCTTACTTCATATCTGTTTTATTTATTCTTGCTATGCTAACAGAACAGCCTTTTCGCCCAGCCGTGCACGTCCATGTATCTTCGTCTTCACTGACCGCCAGTATTTTGCTTACTTAAGTCTTACTGCCGTTTCTTTGGATTTTTCCTTGTCATACGTGCTCTACTTCACTACTGCTTCCAACTGTTGGCTTTCCACGCAAGCATAATTTTTTCCCAGCCGCAGCCGATAATAAATTGGTTTTCCGTTCCGATCTACACATTGTAGACGGGCTTAAGTTTATCATTACGCATATGATCTTTTTTCGTTTACATGAAAGGCGGCGTCAGGTTCCTACAGCTCTTTCAATAGCTACGCTGAAAAAAGAAAGGGCTGGCCCAAAAGCCAGGCTCCCAAGGTAGAGAAGGAATGTCATGTATAAATTAATGAATCTATTTGCTCTATCTTACTGCTTAGACAGGTAAAAAGGAGCAACAGTGAAGCTATGTTCTTTAGTGGAGAAGGTCGGTTTCCGACTACGGAATATAGCTGGCGTTATCTGCGATATGCCGCCAGATGAAGCCTATTTTTGCGAAAAACGATTCATAAAATAGCGTAAGTTCTTCATACGCGCCATCTGTTGAAACGGATAGGGCTTCTAGAGGTTTAGGAACCGTAAGAGCGGTGAGAGCGGTAGGAGCTTTAAGAGCTTTAAGAGCTTTAAGAGCCTTGAGCCCTTCTATCTATAAAAACACCTGTGAAGTAAGGGGGTGACCCAAAAATCATTTTCATGATTTTTGGGTCACCCCCTTACTGTTGTTCACGTAGCAGGCGTGAAGGTGATATCGACTTGAATAATCTCGCAGCGGCTGCCGATGCGTACGGGCGGGCCCCAGGTGCCGAAGCCGGAGGAGACGATGGCGTGAAGGCCGCCTTTCTTCAAGTAGCCCCAATCCAGTTCGAACAACCGCCTAGTAATGAGATGGTTCGGCGCCATTTGGCCGCGGTGGGTGTGCCCTGATAGGGAGAGATCAATGCCATTGGCGGCTGCCTGACCGAGGTCCGAAGGCTGATGATCCATCATTATGAGCGGAAGCGTCGTATCAATGGAAGATATCAAGGCGCTGATCGGCAGCCTGCCTTCCGAATCGCTTCGATCAGCAGTTAGATCCTTGCGTCCAACGACGTAGAAGCTGTCTTGAATAAGCACGTTCTCGTCCAGCAGAACACGGATGCCGATTGCTTCCATCTCGCGGAGATAATCCTTAATGCGTCCCCCGTAATATTCATGGTTCCCGAGAACGGCGAATACGCCCATCGGAGCCTGCAAGGACTTCATGACAGAAGCCATATTACTACGGATGAACGGATCAATATCATCATCGATTACATCACCGGGCAGCAGAATCAGGTCCGGCTTCATAGTCTCCATCCCAGCAACGAGCCGTCTTAGATGGCGCTTGCCGACGATAGTCCCAAGGTGAATATCAGAGGCCATGCCGATACGCAGGGTATCGAGTGAGCCAGCTTTCTTAGGAATCGTGATATCATACTTCCGAACGATAGGGCTCCATGCATTCCATGTACCTCTTGCTATAAGCGCAGCCATTAGGATGAGGACAATCGTTCCTACTAATAATACGGCGCTCTCTGCAGCAACACCTGAGCGAATCATCAGCCAGACGATGAGATTGGCAGGCGGTAGTATTAGAACGGCGTATTCGAGAATAGCGAACCAATAGGAGCCTATAAATTTGAAGAGATAAGCGATAGGACGGTAGAAGGCTGACGAATGTCCTACTCTTCCAAGGAGGTACGAGAAGGATACGATTGCGACTATAATGCCATACCATAATGGGTTTTCCAGCGTAGTGACCGTAGAGAGATAGACCCAGCCATTCCATCCAATATACCAATTAATAAGCCCGAAAATAATAAGAACAGAAGCAATAGTAACAATGAAACGCGGCTTCATTAATCAGCACCCCTTGTGTAATGTGAATGATTCTGAGATAGAATCGTAAGGACAATATATCATAATCGGAATTGCCCGGTAAAATGAATGAAGAAATCGTAATTTTTCAAATGATGATTATAGTGAAAGCGAGCAGCGGGAGCTGAATTTATGGTCTGTATCAAATGGCAGAGGCGTTCTCACCATGGCTGCGAGGAAACTGGAGCGTGCGGGCAATAGATTCTGCTTCTTTGTCCAAGCGGTGAATATTAAGTATACTAGAGATAGGAAATCGGTATACAACAGGAATGGGGAGAATGGAAGCGATGAAATCATTAGTTCTGGCAGAGAAGCCAAGCGTGGCGAAGGAACTTGCCCGCGTACTCGGCTGCAGCCACAAACATAAAAGCTATATTGAAGGGCCCAATTACGTCGTGACTTGGGCATTAGGACATCTCGTTACATTAGCGGAGCCGGAGGAATATGATCCGAAATATCGGACATGGACGTTGGAGGATTTGCCGCTGCTACCGCCTAAGATGAACCTGAAGGTGATGAAGGAAACGTCGCATCAATATAAGGCGGTTGCCCAGCTATGCAAGCGTTCGGATATTGGCGAGCTGATAATTGCTACCGATGCAGGTCGAGAGGGAGAGCTTGTTGCCCGCTGGATTATGGAGCTGGTCCATTGGAGAAAGCCGTTCAAGCGGCTCTGGATTTCCTCCCAGACGGATAAGGCGATCAAGGACGGCTTCAAGGCGCTTCGACCGGGCAAGGAGTATGACAATCTCTATGCATCGGCAGTCTGCCGTGCCGAAGCAGATTGGCTCATCGGCCTTAACGTGACACGTGCCTTAACGGTAAAATATAACGCTCAGCTCGCAGCAGGGCGTGTCCAGACACCGACGCTTGGTGCGCTGATAGATCGGGAGCAAGAGATCAATCAGTTCCAATCACAGCCTTACTGGACAGTATCGGCTGATATGGGCGCGTTCCAGACGGTATGGCGGGAGCAGGATTCGCATGATGGAAGACTGTGGAGCCGTGAGGCTGCGGAGGCTGTTGTGACCCGCCTTCAAGGCAAGGGAGCGAAGGTAGACAAGCTGCGTACAGTAGAGAAGTCGGAGCCGCATCCGCAGGCGTATGATCTGACAGAGCTGCAGCGAGATGCGAATAAGCGACTTGGCTTCTCGGCGAAGCAGACGTCCAATGTGCTGCAGAAGCTCTACGAGCAGCATAAGATCGTCACTTATCCGCGTACGGATTCGCGTTATTTGTCCAGCGACATTGTGCCTACGCTGAAAGGCCGGCTGGAAAGTGTAGCCGTAGGGCCGTATGCGCCGCTGGCACGCAAGCTGCTTCGGGGGCAATTGCAGGTGACGAAGCGTTTGGTCGATGACAGCAAGGTTAGTGACCACCATGCCATCATCCCTACGGATGAGTATGTTAATCTGTCAGCCTTGAACAATGAGGAGCGGAAGCTGTACGATCTAATTGTCCGCCGCTTTATTGCTTTATTTTACCCTCCGTATCGCTATGATGAGACCAGTGTCGTTCTGACGGTAGGCAGTGATAAGCTGTACGCCAAAGGAAAGGTGCAGAAGGACATTGGCTGGAAAGAGCTGTATAGCGGTGCTGCTCATGCTGCTAATGATGAGGATGACGAGGAGGATGGAGAGGGTGGCAGCCGTACGCAAGGGGATCGCCAGCCGGAGCAGCTGCTACCTGCGCTGACTGCGGGACAGACGCTTCCTGTGAAGCAGAGCAAGCTCAAGGAACTGCGCACTATGCCTCCGGCACGCTACACCGAGGCGACCCTGCTCTCGAAGATGGAAAAGCATGGGCTCGGAACACCAGCAACGCGGGCTGATATTATCGAGAAGCTGCTCGCAACCGATACCATTGAGCGGAACCAGAATCGGATGAAGCCTACGGGCAAAGGCAAGCAGCTGATTGAGCTGGTCGTCGGCGAGCTTCGCAGCCCTGATCTGACGGCGAAGTGGGAGCGCGAGCTGGAGCAAATAGCGCAGGGCAAGGGGAATGCCGCCAAGTTCATGGCAGGCATTCGTGAGCAAGCTAGCAAATGGGTCAATGAGGTTAAGCTGGAGACGAAAGAATACAAGCCGCATAATCTGACGCATTCACGCTGTCCGGAGTGCAGCAAGCCGTTGATGGAAGTGAAGGGCAAAAGAGGCAAATCACTCGTCTGCTCCGATCGTGAATGCAGCTACCGGCGCGCAGCAGAACCGGCCCTATCGAATAAGCGCTGTCCGCAGTGCCATAAGAAGATGGAGATTCATACCGGCAAAGCGGGCAAATACGCCCAATGCCGACCGTGTAACGTAATTGAGATGCTTGGCGACAAGCAAGGCGGCCGTGTGAACAAGCATCAACAGAAGAAAATGATTGAGCAATACAGCGACAATGTGTCATTATCCAATAGCTTGGCAGATGCCTTGAAGGCAGCAATGCAGCAGCAAGACAAGGATTGATGATGGAGAGAGAAGCTGGGCGATAGAGCCCGGCTTCTTTTTGCTATCTATTAAGCGTCACTATTGAATCTACGAAAGAGGGGCTACTAGCCTCCGACAATCATCCAAGAGACAAAGAGCTCTCCGTCATATGCTATGGATGAAACCGTAGGAAAGGAGCCTGATAGCTTGTGGGTGAACATCAAGGCAGGCAATTGGCCAGCAAATGGACCAAAACAGCCGTCCTGCTTTCTCATTCGGCTATAGCCCCGCATATCCCCCCGACGAGGAGATATACAGGAGATAATCTGAGAAGCATGCTGAATACGCATCAGATGGTAGTCGTGAAGCCGGTTTGCGGTGCAGGAGGGCATGGCGTCATTAAAGTGACGAAGGATAGCAGCGGTTATTCTTATACGTATTATTCGCAGACGAGTCATTTTTCCAGCTTTGAGGGATTGAAGAGCGCATTGGATAGAAAGAGGAAGGGCCGTTCGTATATTATTCAAAAAGGGATCTATCTAGCGACGGTAGGCGGCCGTCCGATTGATTATCGTGTGAAGTATGTGAAGACCGACAAGGGCTGGGTCTACCGCTCAATGGTAGGGCGAATTGCCAAGCCAGGCCTGTTCGTAACGAATCTATGCCGGGGAGGAACGATGGTGACGGCGGCACAAGGAATTAGCCGTTCATTGTCGTCTGAGATGGTAGGAACGAAGAAACGCAGAATGAGAGAGCTGACGGTGCTGTCAACGCAGCTGTTAGAGAGTCGTTTTCCGGGAATTGGACAGCTTGGATTCGACTATGGCATTGATAAGAGCGGGAAGATATGGATCTTTGAAGTGAATACGCGCCCGCAATAAACCCGTGAGGGTTTTTTTTTGATAATTTACATCATTAAAATATTCCATTGATAGATCCACGAATATTCATTAAAGTTTTTTATGGATTTGTAAATAAAATAGCCTGTGTATAACGATATCCACATGATCCACTGTGTTGTTCCTCATTATTCGACGTTTACCCACAAATGATGCACACCATATCCACAGGGATCTGTGTATAAGCCGTACAGTTGTTCTAGTGAAATGCCCATGATACTATGAAGAAAGATTGGGAAATCCTACAAGGAAAGGATGTGTCTGTTATGGAACTATTATCGGACGAGCTGCTGGAAGACACTTATCATGCGGCAATTACATTCGAGCTAGAGCCTGACTTCATTCACATGATCCTACTTGAAATGAAACGAAGAAAGTCGTCGAATCCTGAAGTAGAGCGGATTACAGCATAGATAAACCGGCTTATTTCCATTCTGCTACTTCGATCTGAGCCGTTAACTTGCAAGTTGAACAAAAAACGATGTGCCTGCAATTCGTTGCACCCGCCAATTGATTATATAGCTCATTTGTAGCATCCAAAGATTCATAGGGAGCATAAGGGCCCGTCCAGTCCGTGATTCGTCCCCAATCTTCATTCATACCATCACAAGTACTACACTTCACAGAAAGCGGCAGTATGCCGTTGCACACCGGACAAAACATAAGGGTATCCTCCTTGGCCTTGCAGAACCGTTAGCGGCTCTGCTTGTAGAATGAACGCCAAAGTTAGGATACCCTTATTGATTTTACTTTATGATGATGGTGGGGGTGCAGTTGACTGTTATAGCTTCATGTTGCTGCTATGGCCGGGTGACAGCTTCGCTTCCGGATCGACATAGACTTTGGCATTGTTAATAGCCGTGGGCGCTTCACCGAAGCCGACAGCGATAAGCTTGAGCTTGCCCGGATAAGTGGTAATGTCGCCTGCTGCGAATATGCCGGGCACACTAGTCTCCATCCTTGTATCCACAACGATAGATCCGCCTTGTATGTCCATTCCCCAATCAGCGATAGGACCAAGAGAAGATACGAACCCGAAGTTAATAATGACAGCATCAACCGCAAGCTCCGAGGCTTCCTTCGTCTTCACATTGCTTAGGGTTACACGCTCGATACGACCGTTGTTGCCGTGCAGGGATGTAATTTCGGAAGGTGTCACGACCTTAACGCTTGAATTCATCAAGTTCTCTACACTATGTTCATGAGCGCGGAATTTATCACGTCTATGGATAAGCGTGACACTGTCGGCGATTGGTTCAAGCATGAGCGCCCAATCGACCGCGGAGTCGCCGCCGCCGCTGAGCAATACCTTTTGCCCTCTGAACCGCTGGAGGTCACCTACAAAATAATGAAGGTTGCCCTTCTCATAGGCAGCAGCTTCAGGCAGCTCCAGCCGTCTTGGCTCGAATGCCCCGACACCAGCAGTAATGATGACTGCCTTGGCATAATGAGTGGTTATATTCGTTACAATTGCGAAGAGGCGCTCATCCTGCTTGATGACCTCTTTGACTTTCTCCTCCAGCAAGATTTCTGGCTTGAAATGCTCTAGTTGCTGGATCAATCTATCGACAAGCTCCTGTGCGGTAACCTTAGGGAAGCCTGCGACGTCATATATATATTTTTCGGGATATAACGCGGTGAGTTGCCCGCCAAGCTGGGGCATGCTTTCAATCAATTTCACGGAAGCTTGACGCATTCCCCCGTAAAAAGCCGCGAACAGACCAGTCGGCCCACCGCCAATGATTGCGATATCAACAACGTTATCGGATGATTCGTTTTGAGACAAGGAAAGCACCTCCAAAGAATGGTTATTTCATCTATTATTATAAGCGTAGCGCTTACAAGTATGAAATCAATTTAATTTGTATGCTGCTCTAAAGATTTTCGTATATTTTGCCCTTGATGTTTCATTGAAAACTATGTAAAATTTCTGATGTATGTTAGGTATGATACGGATAGCAGGACTCACTTTATGCAGATATTTGTCGGATAGAGACGAAACGTGGCGTAGGGATGGAGATTTCATAATTAGGAAATATGTTGCACAAACTAGAGATAACTATCATAAATTTATAAAAGGGTTTGTGTAATTTTTCACAAAGTAACCATAGGAATGGAAGGGATCATACGATGAGCAACATACCCAAAATTGTTATTCTAGGAGCGGGTTATGGCGGCGTGCTGACGGCGCTTCGTTTACAGAAAGAGCTTAACTACAACGAAGCAGACGTTACACTTGTCAATAAACATGACTATCATTATATTACGACGCATTTGCATATGCCGGCAGCTGGGACAGATAACCCGGAGAATGCACGCGTCAGCATCTCGAAGCTGATTGATGAGTTCAAGATTGATTTCGTCAAATCAACAGTCGTGCAAATCCGTCCCCAGGATAAAAAAGTCATTCTTGAAGATGGCACCCTTTCTTATGATTACCTCGTGATTGGTCTTGGTGGAGAACCCGAAACCTTCGGTATTCCTGGTCTTGGTGAATACGCGATGAATATTCGCAGCCTCAACTCGGTTCGCTTGATACGCGAGCATATCGAATATCAATTTGCCCGCTTCAAGCGCGAGCCGCATCGCACGGATTACTTAACCTTTATCGTTGGCGGAGCAGGCTTCACAGGCATAGAGTTCGTAGGAGAGCTGTCTGATCGCATTCCTGAGCTGTGTAAGCAGTTCGATGTCGATCCTTCGCTCGTTAAAATATACAATATAGAAGCGGCTCCAACAGCGCTTCCAGGCTTCGATCCTGAGCTGGTTCAATACGGCATGGAGGTTCTGGGGAAAAAAGGCGTGACGTTCCGTCTAGGAACAGCCATTAAAGAATGCACCCCAGAAGGTGTCGTAATTGGCGATGGGGAAGAAATTAAGTCGCAGACCGTAATCTGGACGGGTGGCATACGTGGGAATCGTCTTATTGAAGAGGCGGGCTTCGAGACGATGCGCGGCCGGGTCAAGGTCGATGAGCATCTTCGTGCGCCAGGGACAGAGAACATTTATATCGTCGGCGATAATTCTTTGATGTTCAATCCGGAGGAGCGTCCATATCCGCCAACTGCTCAGATTGCTATGCAGCAAGGTGTTGTATGTGCACATAACCTGGTTGCTTCGATTCGCAACCAGCCGCTCAAGGGCTTCACGTTCAGCAACAAAGGCACGGTTGCCTCGCTAGGCAAAGGGGAAGCGATCGGAATTGCTTTTGGCAAAAAGTATAAAGGCCGCGTAGCAGCTTGGCTCAAAAAAATGATCGACCTTCGTTATTTGTTCATCATCGGCGGAATACCGCTCGTGCTGCGTAAAGGCAAGTTCCTATAATGCGGCATTGCAGCGTGCAGGTGCGTGGGTTGCTAACAAGAGAGGAGCTCGACCGTTATAACGCTCTGATGGAGGTGGGCTCTTTTCTAGAGTCGCAGAGTCGTTATGATCTCGCTTATACGGTGCAGAAGGAAGTTGATCTGCTTATTCAGCCCGCCATCGAGCGACTGAAAGAAAAAGGCCGTGAACGTGATCGGGCTACGCAAGAGTATCTCGAATCCAAGCGTCAGGATATTGAAGAGGACGAGGAAGAGTACTAAGATTAAGCTTAAACATAAGATAGAGCAGCATAAGCTCGAAGGGCGGTGTTTCCTTCGAGCTTATGCTTTTTTTATCAGCTGAATGCTGCGTTAGTAACTGTTTTTATCAACTGAATGTCCTCGTTCGAAACTGTTTTTACTAACTGAATGTCCTGATTCGTAACTGTTTTTATTAACTGAATGTTCTCGTTCGTAACTGTTTTTACTAACTGAATGTCCTCGATCGAAACTGTTTTACTAATTGAATGTCCTCGATCGAAACTGTTTTTTTTACTAACTGAATGTCCTCGCTCATAACCTTTTTGATTAGTCGAATTCTTCGTTTTATTAAAGGGGGGCTGTTGACGTTTGAATATCTCGGACTGGGCGTGGTTACAACGGACGCGGGATGCAGGGCTGATGGACGCACTTTATTCTTATTGCTTGCATGATGCTGAAAGCGCCTCAGGTTGGTCTTAATTGGGTTAGAAGAGGACAGTTGACCGGCGCTGTTCAGCATCAAAGAAAGAGATACGTTAATGAGTGAACGCAGCCTCATTAAAAAGTCTGAGATTAGCGCAGAAACACCAACTAGTGAATCTAGGTTCAGTAGTCAGGCAACTTGTTGCGCGAGTAGTGAGCTTAGCTGTCCTTAAATCGCATTTACTCCTCCACAAGACAGTAAAAAGCGTAAATGGATTCGCTAATTATTAGAGTAACGTTTGCGTTATGATGCTGGGCGTAAGCTTGGGCCATAAATAGCTCCAAATGAGGAGTCGCACATAGCTTAAGTAGGTTAACCCAGAGAAACAACCATATGTAGCAGCAATGATAATTAAAAATAATAGAGTAATAAAACAAGAAATAAGCTGCATGGACGACAGTTCACTGGAGCTGCTCAGCTCAAAGAAAGAGATACGTTAATGAGTGAACGCAGCCTCATAAAAAAGTCTGAGATTAGCGCAGAAACACCAACTAGTGAATCTAGGTTCAGTAGTCAGGCAACTTGTTGCGCGAGTAGTGAGCTTAGCTGTCCTTAAATCGTATTTACTCCTCCACAAGACAGTAAAAAGGGTAAATGGCTTCGCTAATTAGGGTAATACGTGTGTTATGTGTGGTAGTTACGCAACCATCCTTAACTCATATAGTTTGGCAACACATAAGCGGTTATGCGATGTGGGGAAGGGAGCGACTGAAGCGAGCCATTAGCTTCGAATCGCTTCAACCAATTAGCAGCGGTTCGATTGGATATTTGAAAATGCTGCGCAACTTCAGTTGGTTTGATTTTGCCATCACGGCGCATGGCCATTTGGACGACCAGTTCTTGTCTGGAATCCCATATCCCTTCGATGCCTGCCACATTTGAGCGGTAGGTCTGCGACCACCAATGACCGATAGCCTGTTTAATTTGACGCTCGCACAAGTAAGGCTGCTTCTCAACCTGCCAAGCTGAGAAGCGCAGCAGCATCCAGCCTGACAGCACCAAATCATTCTGCCGCTGCAGATGATCGTTGAACTCCCCAGGTGAGATATCCCTCGCATGCGTAGTGAATCCATCCAGCTCAATAACAAGCCGGACGCCATTCTTTACATAGGCAAAATCAGCGAAGCGCTGCCCGCCCTTATAGTCGAGGAAGGGATGCTCGGCAGATAATCCGTCATAAGAGTAGCCGAATGCAGGACCCCATACCTGCTCCAAAAATAGTAATTCGATCTTGCCGAGCTTATTTCTGTATCGCCCACTTAGAGCAGCCCCTTTATCGAAAGCATCAATAAAACTAGCTAATTCTTTCCTCATCCTTCATCCTCCTCTTATTAGGTGAAATCGCAGTAATCACAACAACATAACAACGGCTATAAAAGCTCCTTTAAGTGAAAGCTTGGTATCTCAACAACATAAATAACAACGGCAATAGAAGCTCCTTTAATTGAATTGTAGTAAACACAACAAAATAAGTAACAGCGACGATAAAAAGTTCCTTTAGTGAAAGCTTGGTATCACAACAACATAAGTAACAACGGCAATAAAAAGCTCCTTTTAGTAAAAGCTTAGTAATCACACAACATTCGTATCAATAGCTATAAAAAACACCCCGACCACAGGCTTTCGCCGTGATCGGGGTGTGCTTCACTCCCGTAAGGGGTTGTTTAAGGTTAGTTATCCAGCGCTAAAAGTTAAGAGCTAACGTTCGGTCTACACGCTGAGCAATGAATTGAATTTATCGGCTGTCAGCAGGTTGCCTACGTAGAAGTCGCCGAAATCGCCGAAGCGGGCACTGACTTCATCGAAGCGCATTTCATAGACAAGCTTCTTGAATTGGAGAGCATCGTCAGCGAATAGCGTAACGCCCCATTCCCAATTATCGAAGCCGACGGAGCCGGTAATAATTTGTTTTACTTTGCCTGCATATTGACGGCCAATCATGCCGTGGCTGCGCATCATCGTACGGCGCTCGTCCATGCTGAGCATGTACCAATTGTCATTGCCATCGCGGCGTTTGTTCATCGGATAGAAGCAGATATGGTTCGCTTTTGGCAGCGTAGGCTTCAAACGTGCTACGATATCCGGATTCTGCATCGGATCAGCGCCTGGTTGGCTCATATAATTGCTCAATTCCACTACGCTTACATAGGAATAAGTAGGAATAGTATAAGCAGCGAAGGACGTTTTGTTGAAAGCCGTCTCTACTTCTTGTAGTTCTTCGAGTGTCTCGCGCAAATGCATGAATGTGAAATCAGCTTTTTGTCCAAGAATGGAATAGACAGCTGTGCTTCCTTGCTTGCTCTCTTCAACATCTGCCCATTGCTTCAAGAAGCCTTGAAGCTCGTCCGTCGCGCGATTGCGCTCAGCTTCAGTTGCAGATCTCCATGCGGTCCAGTTGATGCTGCGGAATTCGTGGAGCGCGTACCAGCCTTCTAATGTAACAGCTACTTCACTCATTGGTAATAACCCCTTTCTTCTCCAGTGCTTTCTAATCATTGTATCGTAAACAATCCGAGCAGAGCAAATGACGGACTTGTGACAATTGAAAGGTTCACATTGACTTCCAGATTACCATTATTTAAACTGAAGATCGAGAGCTCGAAAGGAGAAGGGGTACATGCTTCAGTTAACAGTAGCAACGGTGCTGTTTCTAGTCATGATGTTTGGCATCGGTTTTATACTTAATATGCTTTTAAAAACAACATGGTTTCCCATTTACTTATTCGTTATTGTACTGATTCCGCTCGGTATTTGGTGGACTTGGGATGATACGAAATCCGGTGTTGAGAATTTCACTGCTTTTACGATTATTGATCTGGTCCCGGTTATTGGTGCTCTTGTAGGGGCCTATATAAGCGGTTGGGCTATCCGTGCGCTTCGCCGCGGCGGTTATAAAATGTTCTAATGACAAAAATCCTCCTCTCGGGGGATTTTTCTATTTATCTCCTCCTCTTTCGACACGTTATTTATGTTAGAATAATAGAAAGTATGGACAGGATGGGGTAGATGCTATGCGCATCGGTAATATACTAGAATACACAGAACATCACCGTTATTATATATTTCGCGATTTTTCAATGAGCAGTCTCAATTTCAAAATGCTGTCTTTAATCTATCAGCCGATGATTGGCGCCTTTGCCGTAGGCTTATACCAGCAGCTATATCATGCGATTTCGGAGGGAACCTCCGGCTATTCCACGATTGAATCACAGCGGAAGCTGTTCCTTGGGCTTGGTCTTGAGATGAATGAGCGAGGCAGAAAATATTTGATGCAGCAAGCTTCGAAGCTTGAAGCAGTCGGCTTGCTCCAAACCTCTCGCGTTATCGTGCCAGATCAGACCGATATGATTTACGAATATGAATTATCTGAGCCTATGTCTCCGATTGAATTTTTCCGTAATCAGCATTTGACGCTGCTGCTGCGGGATAAGGTCGGTAAGTACGCGCTTATTTCCTTGCGGGAATCATTCGGCGCGCAAGAGCCGGAGGAGCTCCGTCAAGCGACGGTGACGAAGGAAAATATATCGGTGCCTTTCTATGAGATGTTCGAGCTGAACACCAATTCCTATGATATGGAGCTTGAGCAGGCGCTTGCGGAAGTTGCGCCAACGCGCCAAGCAGCACCAAGAACACAATTAGAGACAGCAGCTATTCCGTATGGCGAGATCATTCTTCGGTTCCCGCGTAATTCTGCGAATCGGAGCTATGTAGAGCGTCTTCGCAACGATACGGAGCAGCTTGCACAGATTAATTATGTCGCCTACAAATATAGTTTATCCGTTGCGGATGTGTGCCGTTTGTTAGATGAGGACGGTATCTTTACCACGGAGGGCACGTTAGTGCTCGATGAGCTTCAGCTTCGCGCTAATCAGCTGTACAGGCAAGACAAGAAGCGTGATGGCGATCGCCAGAGGACGCTTGCAAAGGTACAGGCCTTTGTGGCAGAGTCGGAGGAGAGCGAAGAGGAGCTTGAAGAAATCGGCGTACAAGAGGAATATTATTTGAATGTGCCAGGACAATTGAGTGGAAGATGTGACATTCACCAATACAATATGCTGATGCGGAATGAACCGCATACCCGGTTCTTGCATCGTTTTTTCCCGGGGGCGGTACCGGATTGGATAGAAAGGTCATTCGAGCGTATTGATCTGAATTATCGGCTGCCAGCGCCCGTTATCAATGTACTGATTCATTATATTATCGGTACGAACGATGCGCAGCGGGTGACCAAGACGTTCGTCGAGGCGGTTGTCTCGAATATGTTGGTTAAGCAAGTCGATACCTTCGAGAAGGCTGTTATCTATGTTCGCGAGCAGGTACAGGTTGAAGCGGATAAAGAACGCCGCAAAGAGGGCATGGCTTCCACGGGCGCTGGATCAAGAGGCAGCTCCAGAAGCAATGGAGGCCGAGGAGGCGTCTCGCGTAAGCCATCCATCCCAATCGTTCAGGATGTGGAGCCGCAGGAAGCGGCTATCTCGCCAGAGAAGCTGGAAGAAATGCGCAGGCTGGCAAGAAAACTGGACGGGAAACTATAACTACAAGAGGTGAAGAAGGATGGAATCGCTTGGTGAATTATTGAAGGCATGGCCTACAGGCAAGTCAATGACGGAGCAGGCGGATCAGAAGCTGTCCGAGATGATGTCGGAGCCGCTCGTGCAAAAGCTGTTCGCCAAGTATCCCGAGCTTGATGAGCAAGCGGTTCGTCTTAATCTGAACCGTGTATACCAATATGTCACGGAATATAAAAGCTGCTCGAATTGTCCAGGGCTCGACAACTGCCCGAATGATTTCGAGGGACATTATACATTGCTGTCGACTGAGACAGTCAAGGATCAGGTCCAACTGCTTGATCGGAAGGTATCCTGCAAGAAATTCATTGCCCGCAGAACCGAGGAGCAGATTAAAGGCCGTATTCGCAGCTTTTACGTGGACGAAGTGGCGCTTAAAGATGGTTATTCTGCGGATGAAATTTTGTTCAAGGATACGAAGCGGACGGAAGCGGCTTATCAGATTCTTGCCTATATTGACAAGACCAAAGAACAAGGCCTGCAGCATGAAGGGCTGTACTTGGCAGGGAAGTTCGGTACAGGAAAAACCTTTCTCATGTGCTACCTCCTCCATGAGCTTGCCAAAGTAGGATACTCCGGCGCGATTGTTTATATGCCTGAGTTCGTCGAGGACTTGAAGTCGATGATGCATGAGCCTGGCAAGCTGCGTGAGACGGTTGAGATCATGAAGGAAACAGATTTGCTGATTTTTGATGATATCGGAGCTGAGAATTTGAATCCTTGGGTGCGCGATCATGTGCTGGGGGCTATCCTAAACTATCGGATGAATCGCAAGCCGACGCTCTATACCTCTAATTATGAGCTTGATGCGTTGGAGAAGCATTTCAGCTTCACCAACAAGGACGGCGATGAGCAGTATAAGGGAGAGCGTCTAATGAACCGCATAAGGCCTTATGTGGAGGTCATTATGGTCACTGGCGACAACAAACGATTCAAGGGGAAAAGCTAGAGCAGTACAAATCTGAAGAAAAGCCGCATATCCATGGGATAGGCAGCTTTCAGCTTAGAGTGTCGAGATTGTCCATAGGACTTCTCGGCATTTTTTTTATTTATGGTTAGGGTTGTTTGTGGTTTTAGGTCCCTTAAGGGTACTCTTGATAATCGTACTCGATAAAGTAACGGAACGGAGATCCGCTATAAAGCATATTGTTGCTTGACTAGACAGAATAGCGGAACAGCGTTCTCTTATTCAGGGAAAACGGACGGCAGAGACACAGAATCCCAATCATAACGGAACGCAGTTCCGTTACTTTTATCCGAAGAGGAATTAATCATAAAATAACGGAACACCGTGCCGGAGTACAACGTTGGCAACTGGTTTGGGCAATAGCGAATTTGTGATTACGGAATAAATGAGGAGCAAGTATGAGGAGCAGGTATACCTGCTCCTCAATTAACCTGTATGCGAGGTGAACAAACACGTTGTTCAGCAACTAAGAGCGGTAAGCAACCGCCGTTCAACAACTAAGCGGGTGCGCGGCATCTAGCCAAACTACGGAAGCGATAAAGAAAGCATTTCGTTAAAAAGTTAAGCGTGTTTGATCGTGTTCATTTCGTCAAACAGCTGGTCATGACACATAAATCATTCGTCAAGCAACTATCCACGGAGCGCAAACCCTATCCTATAAGCGACCACCCGTTAACTACCCTACGCGATAGGCATCCCGTTAAACCACTACGCACGATATACAAATTCACCATCAACCATCGTCCATACCACTTCAAACTGTTCGTCGACTAATACGAGGTCTGCATCGCAGCCTTGCTCGATTTTTCCTTTCTGATGCAGGCCGAGAATGCTCGCTGGCGTTGAGGATGCCATTTGAATCGCATCGGCCAAGGAAATGCCCAATTCGACAGTGAGGCGCAACGCTTTATTCATCGTTACCGTGCTGGATGCCAAGGTGCCATCGGTTAATCGGGCGATACCGTCTTTGACCGTCACATCATGGCCGCCGAACTGGTAGCTTCCGTCCCCGAGTCCCATCGCCTGCAAGGCGTCTGTGATCAGTACGAGCCCTTCAGGCCCTTTGATGCGATGCATTAATCGGATGATGGCGGGATGAAGATGAACGTCATCGACAATCGCTTGCAGGCTGACATGGTCCTCCTCGAAGGCGGCAGTTATAAGGCCTGGATCACGATGATGAATCGGACGCATGCCGTTGAAGCAATGCGTGACATGGCTTGCGCCAGCTTGGAAGGCAAGCTTAGCCTCCTCATAAGTGGCATCAGAATGAGCAACAGCGACGATAACGCCTCTTTCCTTCAAGAAGGAGAGAAGCTCCATGCCTCCGGGCAGTTCAGGAGCTATCGTGACCATTTTGATCAGTGACCCGGCTTCCTCAAATATGTGTTTCATCTCGTCAAGGTCAGGGTGGCGGAGATGCTTCTCATTCTGCATGCCTTTGCGCTTCGGGTTCAAGTAGGGTCCTTCTAAGTGCATGCCCGCAATAAGAGCTCCTTGTTCTTTGCCAATGACTTGCTTCACGCTTCGGATCATCCCCATCAAATCCTCGATGGTTGAGCTTACCGAGGTTGCGAGGAAGGAGGTGCAGCCGGATGAAGCACAGGCCCGGGATACAGCCTGAATGCTGTCATTAGAGCCATCCATCATGTCATAGCCGTCTGCTCCGTGAATATGGACATCGATCATGCCGGGTATGAGCAGCTGCCCTTGCCCGTCGATCCATTCATAGTCGGCATCTCGGTCGATCTGGCTGCCATCCTCATATTGTATTTGTGCAATCTTGCCGTTCTTAATCCATATCGTTGCTAGTTGTTCCCTTTGATCAGCAAGCACTACCTTTACATTATGAATAATCTGATTAGGCAATCTGATTCTCAACTCCATCTGTTTGGTTGGTGGCCTTCCCCTTTATTGTAGGAGACGTAGGGAGGGGGGACAAGCAATTTGTTCTCACTCCGCACAAAAAACCTTCAATCTAGTACAATTCTTTCCTCAGTCTGGCCAATGGATATAAGCTTAACTTATAGAGACTATAATTTTTTTCCATTTTTCTATTGACAGGTAATGGGTGACGCTGATATTATTCTCCCATAACCAACTAAACAGGTGGGAATAATTGATTAACTACCGGACCACCGGATGCCAACCATTATTCATCTACCCCAAAAAATTAAAGGGCGTGTTGATATGAAAAAACGTAATAGCGTGTATTCGGTGGTCTTGCTTGTCATTCTAACTTTGGTTCTGTCCGCATGCGGAACGGGCTCGAATAAAGAAGTGAAGGAATCAGCTTCACCATCTCCTACAACAGAAGCAAATACGGCGACAGAGTCACCCAAAGCCGAGCTCAAGCCTGTGGAATTATTGAATGTTTCTTACGATCCAACTCGTGAGCTGTATGTGGAGTACAATGATGCATTCGCGAAGTATTGGAAAGAGAAGACAGGCCAAGTAGTAACGGTTAAGCAATCTCATGGCGGCTCAGGCAAGCAAGCTCGTGCGGTTATTGATGGATTGAAAGCAGATGTTGTAACGCTGGCACTTGGCTACGATATTGATGCACTAGTAGAACCAGGCTTGCTGAAAGCCGATTGGCAGACCAGCTTCGAGCATAATAGTGCGCCTTATACTTCAACGATCGTCTTCCTCGTTCGCAAAGGGAATCCGAAGGGCATCAAGGACTGGAATGATCTGATCAAAGATAAAGTTGAAGTCATTACGCCTAATCCGAAGACATCGGGTGGAGCGCGCTGGAATTACCTAGCGGCATGGGGCTACGCACTGAAGCAGAACGGCAATGATGAAGCCAAAGCGCAAGAGTTCGTTAAGGAGCTGTTCAAGCACGTGCCTGTATTGGATACTGGCGCTAGAGGCTCAACAACGACGTTTGTAGAAAAAGGAATCGGCGATGTATTGCTTGCTTGGGAGAATGAAGCATTCTTATCAGTGAAAGAGCTTGGTCCAGACAAATTCGATATCGTATATCCATCCCTTAGTATTCTGGCAGAGCCTCCGGTAGCGATTGTTGACAAAAATGCTGACAGCCAAGGCACAAGAGAAGTAGCGCAAGCCTACCTGGAATATTTGTACTCGGATGAAGGACAGGAGATTGCTGCGAAAAACTACTATCGTCCGATCAATGAGACGATTGCAGCCAAATACAGCGAAACCTTCAAATCGCTTGAGCTGCTTACGATCGACAAAGACTTCGGCGGCTGGAAAGCAGCCCAAGAGAAGCACTTCAATGATGGCGGCATATTCGATGGAATCTATACGCCAGGCTCGTAATGAAACCAAGAGAGAGGAATGGAGCTGACTTCACATGAAAGGTTCCAAGACGAGATCCAAAAATGTATTGCCTGGCTTTGGTCTATCCATGGGCTTTACCATCACGTATTTGGGCTTAATTGTACTTATACCGCTCGCTGGTGTGTTTATCAAAACAACCGGCCTTAGCTGGAACGAATTCTGGACGATTATTACGAATCCGCGCGTCGTGGCTTCTTATCGCATCAGCTTTACGACGGCATTTTTCGCAGCATTGGTTAATCTGGTATTCGGCTTGTTGATTGCATGGGTGCTGGTGCGCTATAAATTTCCGGGCAAAAAGCTTGTGGACAGTCTCGTTGATCTGCCCTTCGCATTGCCAACAGCAGTTGCCGGTATCGCGTTAACCGCGATTTATGCTCCTAATGGCTGGGTCGGCTCCTTGCTTACGCCGCTCGGCTTGAAGGTAGCCTATACACCGCTTGGCATTACGATCGCCCTTATCTTCATTGGAATTCCATTCGTCGTTAGAACGGTACAGCCCGTCCTGCAAGACTTCGAGAAAGATACAGAGGAAGCGGCGGTTATGCTGGGAGCTTATCGGTTGAGGACGTTCTGGAAGGTCATCCTGCCGGAGCTGCTGCCAGCGTTGTTAACAGGGTTCGCGCTGGCATTCGCTCGAGGAATTGGCGAGTATGGCTCGGTTGTATTCATATCCGGCAATATGCCAATGAAGACCGAGATTGCACCGCTTCTCATAATGACGAAGCTGGAGCAATTCGATTATGCGGGAGCTACGGCGATTGCTCTTGTCATGCTAGTCATCTCTTTCCTGCTCCTGTTGTTTATCAACTTCTGTCAATGGCGAATCAATCGCCGGACGATAGCGGATTAGGGGGGATGGAAAAATGGCTGGAGCGATTACTACCCACTTGTCGGAAGAAGCCTCGGTAAGACCGAGGCATATCAATGAACCGGCTGCGGTTCGATGGATTCTCATCAGCATTGCCTTATTATTTCTAAGTATTACGGTTGTTCTGCCGCTCGTATCGATATTCGTCGAGGCCTTCAAGAAAGGCTTCGATGTCTACCTCGCAGCAATTATGGAGCCCGATGCCTTATCAGCCTTGAAGCTGACTTTACTAGTAGCCGTCATTGCGGTTCCGCTCAATACGATATTTGGCATAGCGGCAGCATGGGCGATCAGCAAGTTCCGCTTCAAAGGCAAAAACTTTCTTATTACCTTAATTGACCTGCCGTTTGCTGTTTCGCCCGTTATTTCTGGCCTTATCTACATTCTTATGTTCGGTGCACAAGGCTTCTTCGGGCCTTGGCTCGATGAGCGGGGCATCCAGATCGTATTCGCTCTGCCTGGTATCGTTCTTGCTACCGTATTCGTAACTGTCCCCTTCGTGGCACGAGAGCTTATTCCGCTCATGCAGGCGCAGGGCGTTCAAGAGGAAGAAGCGGCAGCGAGCTTGGGAGCCAAGGGCTGGCAAATTTTTTGGAGGGTCACAGTACCCAACATTAAATGGGGGCTGCTGTATGGCATCATTCTAAGCAACGCCAGGGCAATGGGGGAATTCGGAGCTGTCTCCGTCGTATCGGGTCATATTCGCGGAGAGACCAACACCTTGCCGCTTCACATTGAGATTTTGTACAATGAATATCAATTTTCTGCTTCGTTTGCGGTAGCCTCCTTACTTGTCATGCTTGCCGTCATTACTTTGCTGGCTAAAGCGCTATTCGAATGGAAGACAGCGCAGCGCGCGACCAAAGAAGTCTAATAGCTATGATTTTAAAATGGATAATGGAGGGGTTTATAATGGCGAAACCATTAGAATTGGATCAACAGTGGGTTGAAAGAATTACGGAGCAGGTGAACGGGATGCAATATGGCTCAATCAATATTACCGTTCATGATGGAAGAATTGTGCAAATCGACCGGACAGAACGGACCAGGTATGACCAATCGACGCATAAGCAGTCGCATAATGAGCAGCCAGTGAAATCCACCAGCAATAATAATAATAGTAATAACGATACGCTTCGCATCGTTCAATAATAAGCTTTAGACAATAGGCTTACGCGCTTCCCTCGCACTCTATGGCGGTGAAGCGCGTAAGCCTATTGCTTATTATTCTATGCAAGACAAAAGCTCCGCCCGAACTTGGAAGTTCGGGCGGAGCTTTTGTGTTAGTGTCAGTCCGTTAGGAAATCACAAATTTGACAATTACAGCTACTGCGAAGATGATCGTCATAACTCCCAGCATGCCGCCAAATCCAAATACGACATCCATCAAGTCATGGCGAGGCTCTTCATTGATATGTTCGCGCGGATCTCTTACTTGCTCCATTATTGACGCCTCCCTTGAGAACCAATTCAGCCAAGCAGAAACGACACATTCGTCCGCCGCTGCGATCGAATACCGTTTCGCAAAGAAAACAAAGCTCACTTATAGCGATAGCTTACTTTCTTAGCTTTTTATAATAGTATACCCAACTTCCCGAATAAATGTAAAGCATTTGCCAACACAAATATAAAGCGGAGCATCGTCGAAATATGTTAAAATGAAGCTTATCTTACAGCCTGAGGGGAGAGTGGAGAATATGGATCAGCAGCAGCAAGCCGATTCACAAGAGCGAGCGGAGGCAGCGGAATTAATCCGCCACAAATTAGCTCTGCTCCCGGATCAGCCTGGCTGTTATTTGATGAAGAATAAGGAAGGCAGCATCATCTATGTAGGCAAGGCGAAGGTGCTCAAAAACCGTGTTCGCTCGTATTTCAACGGCAGCCATAATGGGAAGACACAGCGGCTTGTATCCGAAATACGCGATTTCGATTTCATCGTAACAGGCAGTAATATGGAAGCACTTATTCTAGAATGCAATCTGATTAAACAACATCATCCCAGATACAATGTGCTGCTCAAGGACGATAAAACGTTCCCTTATATAAAAATAACGAATGAAGCCCATCCGAAGCTTGAAGTCACAAGGCGCATTATGAAGGATAAAGGCAAGTACTTTGGCCCTTACCCGAATGCTTATGCTGCCCAGCAGACGAAGAAGCTTCTGGATCGGCTCTACCCGCTGCGCAAATGCAATACGCTTCCGGATAAGGTATGCCTGTATTACCATCTAGGGCAATGTATCGCACCTTGCGAGTTCGAGATCGAGCCGGGAACGTATGACGCGATGGTGCAGGAAATTTCGAAGTTTTTGAATGGCGGGCATGATGTCGTCAAGGTTGATTTGCAGCAGAAAATGGAAGCTGCGGCGGAAGAATTAGACTTCGAGCGTGCGAAGGAATACCGCGACCAAATTATTAATATCGATGCGGTTATGGAGAAGCAAAAAATAACGATGTCCGATGCGCTGGACAGGGATATTTTCGGCTATGCCGTAGAAAAGGGCTGGATGTGCGTCCAAATTCTATATATGCGTCAAGGCAAGATGATCGAACGGCGCGGAACGACCTTCCCGTATTATGGGGAAGAGTATGATGATTTTATGACCTTCGTCACGCAGTATTACAGTGACAATCCTGCCCTGCCGAAGCAAATCTTGCTTCCGCAGCCACCTGAGACGGAGGATGTCGGCAATAGTGCTGGCAGTGAGACAGTCGCTTCGCGTGCAGAGGACGTGACTACCTTGCTGCACAGCTGGCTTAAGGTGAAGGTGCTGATGCCTCAACGGGGCCGCAAAAGTGAAGTAGTGTCGATGGCAATAGAGAATGCAAAGATTATGCTGGCTGATAAATTCCGGCTTATTGAGCGGGATGAGGAACGCAGCGTCAAAGCTGTTCAGGCGCTCGCGAACTGGCTTGGCCTGCCTGCGGTCAGCCGAATAGAAGCATTCGATAACTCTAATATTCAAGGGACGAATCCGGTATCGGCGATGGTGGTCTTCACAGATGGCAAGCCAGATCGGAAGGAGTACCGCAAATATAAGATTAAGACGGTTGTCGGACCGGATGATTATGAAACGATGCGCGAGGTTGTACGCCGGCGTTATGAACGGGTGCTGAAGGATCAGCTTGCAGCGCCAGACCTTATCGTAGTGGATGGAGGCAAGGGACAGATCGCAGCAGCGCTTGATGTGCTCCACAATGAGCTGGGACTGTATATACCCGTATGCGGCTTGGTGAAGGATACGAAGCATAAGACAGCGCAGCTCATGACGGGTGATCCGCCAGAGGTCGTGCCGCTGCCTCGTGACAGCCAAGAGTTTTATTTGCTGCAGCGTATCCAAGAGGAGGTCCATCGCTTCGCGATATCCTTCCATCGTGAGCAGCGCGGCAAGTCGATGATCGCTTCGCAGCTGGATGCGATACCGGGCATTGGAGAGAAGCGCCGGAAGCTTCTGCTCAAGCATTTTGGCTCGATAAAAAAAATAAAAGAGGCCTCCGTCGAAGACTTCAGGCCTCTTGCTATCGGTGATAAGCTTGCTGGTGAGATTATTGCTGCGCTGAGGGAGGAGCCGTCGTCTTAATGGAGGACGGCTTCGGCCCTTTTTTATCATGCCAGAATTTGATGATCCATGCGATGGCGACAGGCAGTACCGTGTAAAGGATCGCTGCGGTTATATTAACGGTTCCGCCTACAGAGATCAAAGATATGCCCATGAGCAACGTGTTGAATATGGCATGTGTGAATACGGCGGTAATAAAGCCGTAGCGCAAGAAGATGTAACTGAATGCAAGACCAATAATAATCAGCTCGATAATTCGCGTGTAGAATGGAAAGATCGGGTATCCGACGTGGCCGAGCGTCCAGAGAAGAGTTGGAATAAGAGCGGCGACGAACGTATTCTTGAACCAGCGCTTGAACAGGGCAATGCCGAACAGGCGATAGATAGCTTCCTCAGAAATAGCAGCACACCAAGCCAGCATAGGAAGCATCCAGAGCGCATCCATATTATAGGGTGACTGTGTAGCATCGCTAGTGCCCCATGAGCCGATTGCGAACGTCAGGACGATAAAGATGACGGATTGTATGCCAAGCAGGATGAGGGCGAATAGGTAGCCAAGCCCTACGCTGCGCCATACATGCTGGCCGTAGCCTGGCTCGCGGAAGCCGGGCCACAATGGACGCTTCCATGAGCGCCACATTCCATCTCCAGCGACAAGAGCAAAGTATACGCTGATGCCGACAGGGAGTAGCAAAAGAATCGTAACGAACATCATAACCTTCATCATGGAATCAGTCGTTATTTCCTCGCCAAACTGAGAACGAATGCCGTCCATCATATTCAGGTTGTTATAAATATAAAAGAACATAAAAATGAGGCTGAGAATGATTCCCCGTTTGAACGTTGTGTTTTGGCGGTACAAGATGGCATAGATAATAGATAAGATGAGAGACATCACGCATAAGTGCAGCAAGGATACCATGGATAGAGCATCCGCCCATTTTTTCTGGGAAGCAATAAGGGCATCATAGCTCGCAGGCACTTTGAAGACAGGCTTAAAGACCGTGACGACGGGGCTGCTTGCCAATTGGTCGACGCCAACGGTCAGCTCCAGCTGAGCGTCGCCTTGCTTGTAGCCAGCAGGCTGGAAGACCACATACCCTTCATCGCTGACGTAACGTTCCTTCAATTCATTAAGCTGGAAGCCCTTACTGACAGCGAATTGCTCAGCAGTTGCAAGGAGCTCCTTCTCTGTAGCTAAGGGAGCCGTGTCAGCGTTGAACAGCTTCCAGCTTGTGACGCTTCCGTTGCTCATATGTACATAGACGAATACGCTGCTGCCATTCTCAAGATCAACCTGAGATTGGTAAGTATCGTTTGGATAGGTGCTGCCGAATTTTTTGTCATAGGCTTCGAGCATTTTCTCCTTGGAGAAATATCCGGTCGTCAGGCTGTCCGTCTGATAGATCGTATTGGCTTTCAGAGCCTTCTCGCCGAATTGCTGCGTCGCAAATTGAATTGCGATTTGCTCGGCTTTTTCGTTACTAATGACGTTGGAGGTTGTAGCATCCGTATTCAAATATTGCTGCGCAAGCGGTCCTACTTGTGTAATCAGGAAAATAACCGCACCGATAATTGCCGCCCATACGAATCGTTTCCAATCATGACGGGCAATGGAATCAACCATAGTTCACCTCAGAATAATTAATATATTTTTCTTGTACATCCATGTAACCATACCATATAAAAGGCTGTTTTATCCAATATTAGGTCCTTCAAATGGTAAGGGAATGTGAAGCAAGGAAGCGGAACAATCATAAAAGCGAGAAATAACGATGTGCACGACGCCTTGGATAGGCTGCTTGATGCAGTTGCCTGTTTTTGATCGAATTCAAGCTTATTTATCTGTTTTGCTTCCTTTATGTTCCCCATAGCTAGGGCTTATAATCGTTAACGTTAGTAGAACTTGAATCTTAAATTGAATAGCAACAGCCGAATTTCCGTTTGAAAACGGGGGAACCATAATGCTGTGGAATAGATCCGTCAGCAAGGGGTGAATTTTGGCGGCAAATAGGAGGTTTCTTCTATATACCGCTGAATAGGGCTGCCTGTCCAGGCCCGAATCCGTCAGCTAACCTCGTAGGCTGTATGGAACAGGACTCATCGCATATTAGCATTGGGCTTCCAGTGCTTTTTTTTATGCCCGAACTCTTGTTTACGAATCATTGAGGAGCCAGCAGGAAGATGTGGAAAAGGATTTGGAATGTGAAGAAATGGTCGCCGCCGCGCATATTTGTATCAGGTCTGGCCGTTATAATAGTGATTGGCGCTATATTATTGTCCATGCCATTCGCTACAAGTGGCAGCGATATGCCCAGGTTTATAGATGCGTTGTTCACGGCAACCTCTGCAGCATGTGTGACAGGGCTTGTCGTAGTGGATACAGGCACATACTTTACGACTGGTGGACAAATTGTTCTGCTTGGATTAATACAAGTGGGCGGTCTTGGATTCATGACGATGGGAACATTGATTTCGCTTGTGCTGCGTAAAAAAATATCGCTGCGAGAACGATTGCTCTTGCAAGAAGCGATGAACCAGACGAGTATGGAAGGCATCGTTCGTCTCATTCGCAAGGTTATTACTTATTCATTAACGATTGAGCTGGTCGGAGCGTTGCTATTCGCATCACGCTTCGCGGCTGATATGCCTTTAGGCAAAGCTTTGTATTTTGGTGTTTTCCATTCGATATCTTTATTTAATAATGCAGGCTTTGATATTTTCGGCAACTATAGGAGCCTGACGCTTTATGTGAATGATCCCGTTGTGAATATAACAGCTATGCTGCTTATTATTCTCGGGGGCATCGGGTTTATCGTGTTGTCTGATTTGCTGGAATACCGCAAGAACAAAAGGCTTTCCCTTCATAGCAAGGTCGTCTTATCTATGACGGCCGCTCTTATCGCTGTTGGGACTATTGTTATTTTTATCTTTGAATTCACGAATAACGCGACGCTTGGTTCCCTGAATTGGGGCGGCAAGCTGCTCGCCTCCTTCTTCCAATCTGTTACACCGAGAACGGCGGGAGCAAATACGCTTGATTATACGGAGCTTCGCCAAGCGACATTATTCTTCACTATTATATTGATGTTCATAGGGGCATCACCGGGCTCAACCGGGGGCGGAATTAAGACCACAACGTTCACGACGCTCATTGGTGCCGTCGTCGCGATGGCCAAAGGCAAGGAGGATATCGTCTTTTTCCGGCAGCGCCTAGCCAAGGAGCGCGTTATGAAAGCATTGACGATTACGATGCTGTCGCTTGGCTTCGTCTTGTTCGTCACAATGCTGCTGGCGACAACGGAGGATCAGCAGTTTCTAAAAATATTGTTCGAGACGACATCGGCCTTCGGTACAGTCGGCTTGTCGATGGGATTGACTCCAGAGCTTACGGACATCGGCAAAGTCCTTATTATGGTGACGATGTTTGCTGGCAGGCTGGGGCCTTTGACGCTTGCTTATGCGCTCGGCAAGAAGACAGATAGAGAGCTTTACCGATATCCTGAAGGCAAAATTACGATTGGTTAGGGGAACAGGGAGAGAAAATGAAAAATCATCAATTTGTTATCGTAGGTCTAGGGAGATTCGGATCAAGCCTTGGGAGAGAGCTGATCGAGCTGGGGCATGAGGTGCTCGGCATAGATAAGGACGAAGAAGCTGTCCAAGAGATGAGCAATATTCTTACTTATGCGGTGTCGGCTGATTGTACAGATGAAGAAACGCTGCGCTCACTCGGCGTAAGGAATTTCGACTGCGGCGTTGTGGCAATCGGAGACGATATTCAAGCGAGCATATTAACGACTATATTGTTGAAGGACCTGGGTGTGAAAAAGGTTGTGGCCAAAGCGATGGATGAGCTTCATGGCCGCGTATTAGAGAAAATAGGCGTGGATCGCATCGTCTATCCTGAGCGGGACATGGGCATTCGTGTCGCTCATCAGCTCGTCTCTCCGAACCTGCTCGATTATATCGAGCTGTCCAAGGAATATACAATTGCTGAGCTTTCTGTGCCGAAGTGCCTCAACGGCAAAACGCTCCATGAACTGAATCCAAGAGCAAGATTCGGCTGCAGTATCGTTGCAATCAATAAGCCTGACGGTATCATTATCGCTCCTACTGCAACAGATATCGTAACCGAACGGGATGTCATGGTTGTCATCGGGACCAATGAACAAATTGAGCTGTTTGAAGAATCGGTAATCAGGTGAAGCTAGAGGACAGAGGCGTGATAAGCGCTTCTGTCCTTTTTGATCATTGAGAATGAATCTCTTCTATATTATATAGAAGGAAAAGAGCTCAGCTATTTCAATGAATCGAGCTCTTCAATCCAGCGCCGCACAGAAGGGTTGAGATTCGCAGGGTCAGAGTGGATAAGGCAGGTCGTCCGCTTCGTATCCTTGAGCTCCCGGATGGGGATGACGATCAACTCATTGTCCTCAAGCAGCTGTTTGCGCATATAAGATTGGGGAAGAAGCGTGCCAGCTCTGCAGGTATGCAGCAGCCTTAGAATCGCTTCGAAGGAATCGATCTCCATACGTACATCAGGCTGCAAGTGATATTTGGCGAATACCTCATCCGTTAATTTGCGATACCAGGTTCCCTTGGAGAACAGAATCATTGGCAGATTATTAAGATCCTGAATGCCAGGCTGCTCATTGCTAGCCAGATCAACTGTGGTAGGCAGGACAAGCAGCAGATGATCATCGAACAGGGGAACACAGTGGAGCTGCACATCTTCAATACGGGATGCGACGATTGCAATGTCTGCTTTATTGTCTCTGACGAGCGACACAATCTCATGCGTTTTTCCAGTCACTGCCTTAATATCGAACTCTGGGTGGCTCGCATTCAGAGACTTGATGAAATCTGGCAACGTCGTTTGCAAGGTGGTCAAGCTCGCTCCAATCGTAATGGAGGTTCTTCCCGTTCGGGCGTATTCCGAGACCGTCTCCATATAACGGCGATGCATTTGTTGCAGCTCAAGCGAGTATTCGTAGGTAAGCTGCCCGATTCTCGTTAATTCGAGCCGCTTGCCTACACGGCGGAACAGCTCGGCTCCGATATCTTCCTCCAGCTTAGCGAGCTTACGAGAGAGGGCAGGCTGGGACAGGTTGAGGAAGCCGGCAGCTTTATTCATACTGGAATGCTCTACAATTGCAGCGAATATTTGAAATTCTTCAATCATTTACGTACATACTCCTTTTTATTGTTGCTTATGCGTTATGGTTATAATTATTAATAATAAATATGCAATTCCATTATAAGCTGAAAAGGAGTAGGATTAAAAGTGTGGCAAATCCGTGTCAAATTTTGTTGACGGAGATACAAGCTGGGGGTAAAATGTAGAATGGTTTGTTAAATGTAGTAAATTGTTGAATGTAGTAAAAAAGTAAATTACGCAACCACAGTCTGGAAAGGAGAAGTATTAATGAAAGGAAATTCGTATTACTCGCGCAAGCTGCACTCCCTACTTGGAGTGATCCCGCTCGGCATGTTCATTGTCGTGCATGCGCTAACTAACTACCAGGCGTTCGAACGTGGCGCGGAGGGCTTTGAGAAAGGCGTAAGCCTTGTTAACAGCATCCCGCTTCTTCCGTTGTTTGAGATTTTTGGTATTTTCCTGCCGCTGTTGTTCCATGGGGTATACGGCTTGTACGTTGCCTACCAATCGAACTCCAACACGGGTCGTTTCAAATATGGACGGAACTGGGCGTTCACCGCACAACGTGTTACGGGTGTAATTACGTTTATCTTCGTCTTCTGGCATGTGTACCAAACAAGATTCCAAGTATATATCGGCAATGTTACGCATGAGGAGCTCGGTTCCACGATGAACCTCATTGCAAGCAGCCCTGCTTACTTCGTTATGTATGTAATTGGCGTATTGGCAGCTGTGTTCCACTTCAGTAATGGTCTCTGGGCATTCTTAATCAGCTGGGGGATTACGATCTCTCCACGTGCTCAAAAAGTATCTTCTTATATTTGTATGGGTGTATTTGTACTTGTGTCCGCGTTGTTTATTCTTTCGCTTGTGGCATTCCGCGGCGACGAATTCAAAGAAGTGGCAGCAGCCGCTTTGGCATGGACAAATATCGGATAGTTTGAAGACAAGGAGCGAACAAACGTTATGGCTAACAATAAAATTATCGTCGTAGGCGGAGGCCTTGCCGGTCTCATGGCCACCATCAAAGCGGCGGAAGCGGGCGTACACGTCGATCTATTCTCGGTCGTACCTGTTAAGCGTTCCCACTCCGTATGCGCACAAGGCGGCATCAACGGCGCAGTTAATACAAAAGGTGAAGGCGACTCCCCTTGGGAGCACTTCGATGATACGGTGTATGGTGGCGACTTCCTTGCTAACCAACCGCCTGTCAAAGCAATGTGCGAAGCCGCACCTGGCATTATTCACTTGATGGACCGTATGGGCGTTATGTTCTCGCGTACGCCAGAGGGTCTGCTTGATTTCCGTCGTTTCGGCGGTACGCAATATCACCGTACAGCATTCGCAGGCGCTACAACGGGCCAACAATTGCTGTATGCATTGGACGAGCAAGTACGCCGCTGGGAAGCAGCTGGCCTCGTAACGAAATACGAGCATTGGGAATTCCTTGGCGCGGTGCTTGATGATGACGGCATTTGCCGTGGTGTATCCGCACAGGATCTACGCTCCATGGAAATTCATACTTTCGTGGGCGATGCGGTTATTCTGGCATCAGGCGGCCCTGGCATTATTTTCGGCAAAACAACGAACTCGGTTATTAACACAGGTACTGCTGCGAGCGCGGTATACCAACAAGGCGTTCATTATGCCAATGGCGAGTTTATCCAGATTCACCCTACAGCGATTCCAGGCGATGACAAGAACCGTCTGATGTCTGAATCGGCTCGCGGTGAAGGCGGACGCGTCTGGACATACAAAGACGGCAAGCCTTGGTACTTCCTTGAAGAGAAATATCCTGCATACGGCAACTTGGTACCGCGTGATATCGCGACTCGCGAGATCTTCAGCGTCTGCGTAGACCAAGGGCTCGGCATTAACGGTGAGAACATGGTTTACCTCGACCTTTCTCACAAAGATCCGAAGGAGCTTGATGTTAAGCTTGGCGGTATCATTGAAATCTATGAGAAGTTTACGGGTGATGACCCTCGGAAGCTTCCAATGAAAATCTTCCCTGCTGTCCACTATTCGATGGGCGGTATGTGGGTTGACTACAATCAAATGACGAACATTCCAGGCTTGTTCGCTGCCGGCGAATGTGATTACCAATACCACGGTGCGAACCGTCTCGGCGCCAACTCCTTGCTGTCTGCGATCTTCGGCGGCATGGTAGCAGGTCCAAAAGCAGTTGAGTATATCAAAGGCTTGAAAAAATCATCCCAAGATGTTGCTTCCTCCATATTTGATCGCGAGAAGAAGCGTCAGGTTGATAAGCACCAAAGCATCGTAACGATGAACGGAACAGAAAATGCTTATGTCATTCAAAAAGAGCTTGGCGAATGGATGACAAACAATATGACGGTTGTACGGTTCAACGATAAGCTGAAGCTTACGATCGACAAAATTAAAGAGCTCAAACAGCGTTACCGCAATATTAACGTGAATGACTTGGCACAGTGGAACAACTCCAGCGTTGCCTTCACGCGTCAATTGTGGAATATGCTTGAGCTTGCTGAAGCGATGACGCTTGGCGCCTTGCTTCGTGATGAGAGCCGTGGCGCGCATTACAAGCCGGAATTCCCAGAGCGTAATGACGAAGATTTCATGAAGACAACCAAAGCGACATGGACGCCGGAAGGTCCACAAATTTCTTACGAAGATATCGATGTATCTCTGATTGCTCCACGTAAGCGTGACTATACGTCGAATAAGAAGAAAGAGAACGAGAATGAGAAAGAGAAAGGAGAATAAACGATGGCTGAAGCTACAGTTGCTAAAAAAACGGTTAAGTTTGTAATTACTCGTCAGGATAGCCCAGAATCTCAGCCTTATACGGAAGAGTTCGAAATTCCTTACCGCGCGAATATGAACGTAATCAGCGGCTTAATGGAAATTCAACGTAATCCGAAAAAAGCGGATGGCAATAATACAGCTCCGGTATGCTGGGAGTCGAACTGTCTGGAAGAGGTCTGCGGCGCTTGCTCCATGGTGATCAACGGCAAGCCTCGTCAAGCATGCTCCGCGCTGATCGACAAGCTGGAGCAGCCGGTTCGTCTTGAGCCGATGCGCACTTTCCCAGTTGTACGTGACCTTGTTATTAACCGTGAGCGCATGTTCAATGCCCTCAAACGGGTAAAAGCATGGATTCCAATCGACGGTACGTATGACCTTGGTCCTGGTCCGCGTCTGGCGGAGTCGAAGCGTCAATGGGCGTATGAGCTGTCGAAATGTATGACTTGCGGCGTTTGTCTGGAATCTTGTCCGAACGTAAATGATCGCAACAGCTTTATCGGTCCAGCAGCGATTTCTCAGGTTCGTTTGTTCAACGTCCATCCAACGGGTGAGATGAACAAAGAAGAGCGCCTGGATGCTCTGATGGAAGACGGCGGTATCGAAGGCTGCGGCAACTCGCAGAACTGTGTTCGCTCTTGCCCGAAAGGCATTCCGCTTACGACTTCGATTGCAGCAATCAACAAAGATACGACCAAGCATCTGTTCAAGAAATGGCTCGGCGTATAATAGCTCGACCAAAAAGCCCTCCGCATGTGCGGAGGGCTTTTTGATTTGGACAGGGCATAAAAAAAAGAAAAAGCCTTAGCGGCTTTTTCTTCACATCCATTGTTCTCCCCATTTTTGAATCGAATCGATCACGGGCTGTAGTTCCCGGCCCTTAGGCGTTAGGTCATATTCTATTCTTACGGGCATTTCCGGATATACGGTTCGTTTCAGTATAGCTAGTGATTCTAATTCCTTCATCCGGTCCGTCAGCATTTTATCGCTCATATCGGGTATTTGTTCTTTGATCTCTTTGAATCTCTTAGGTCCATCGAGAAGCACCCTAATAATGAGGCCCGTCCATTTCTTCCCAAGAACATCGGCGGCTGCTTCATACTTTGGGCACATTGTTGAATAATCCAACGTGATCACCCCGCTTTTTCTGATCTTATTGTACCATATTCGCTAAGTAAAAGTAAGTTCATTTCCTGTTCGGTCAAATAAAAACTATATTTATTATATATACTTTACAATAGTAAGTTAGTTATGTTATTATGATTTTAGTCAAGAGCGGCCGCTCAGAGAGAACAATACAGAGAGATTAAAGGAGAGAAAAAATAATGATGGATACAGGGTTATTGATTATACGGGTGGTTATTGGTCTGTTAATGGTGGGGCACGGTGCGCAGAAGCTATTTGGCCTATTCGGAGGGTATGGAATAAAGGGCACAGCAGGCTGGCTGGAATCCATGGGGATGAAGCCGGGAGTATTAATGGCCGTTAGTGCGGGCTTGACTGAACTGGTCGGCGGCGTGCTGTTCACAATCGGTCTGTGGACCTGGGTAGGAGCGATATTGCTTATTGTTCCGATGATTATGGCAATTGTGAAGGTGCATTTTGCTAATGGACTATGGGTTACTCAGAACGGTTATGAATATAATCTCGTTCTCATTGCCGTGACCCTTGGTGTAGCCTTCATCGGAGCAGGGAAATTCGCTATTGATGCCTTGATCTGATGAAGGGAATTCATAGGAGCTATTGAAATAAGAGGGGATTGAATCCTCCTATAATAAAAGGCCTGTCCTCCGTAGGACAGGCCTTTTATGCTTTATAAGCGGATGATGAATAGACCAACTATCGTGCAAGCGAAGGCTATCCATTGCAATAGATTAAGCTTTTCTTTATAAATAAGGATGGCTCCAGCAGCTACGACCAGACTATTCGTAGCGAAAATCGGGGCAGCAAGGTTAGCAGGTCCAGTGGCAAGAGCGTAGGCATAGAGCTGGAGTCCGCCATAGGAGAAGATCCCGGCAAGCAGGCCTAGCTTTAGGCCGATCCATGCTTGAGTACGTTTGTTGCGCCATTGCCTTGGTGGGGCGAACCAGAGTATGGATAGTCCATAGCCGATGAATAAGATAGGTGCGCTTGACATCCCAAGCTCCTCGGTTATTTTTAAGCCTCCATTACGGAAGGTAAAGAATACAATAGCAGCTGCTACATAAAAATACCACTGCTTCTCGACAGCAAAATTTTGTTTTTTGTAGGAGATTAGAACGACCGCCAGAAGCAGTAGTAAAATTCCGATGGTCTCACTTAGCTGGAGGGGCTCATGATAGACAAGTGTTCCGAGTGCAATGACGAGCACGATATTCATATTGGTCAATGGAGAGGTAAGACTGGCTGGTCCGTAATCGAGTGCCTTCATGAATAAGGCATTGCCTAGTGCAGAGCCTGCTCCAATGATTAGTCCGGCGAGCCATACCCGATAATCCGTTAATTCACTTAAGGTCCCTTCCACGGCCGCATGTATGCCGAAGCCTGCTGTTCCAGACGCGTACAATCCCAGTAGCATAACGGAGGTAAGACCGCCGCGCATTTGGCTGACTTTCATCCACCAGCCTGCGAGTCCGAACAGCAAAGCGCTGCCGATCGCTATTCCAAGCCACATCTATGTTCAACTCCCTTGAGAATTCCCCATTCATTTCATTTGTTACACAAATGAAATGTTTCTGTCACGCTGCTATTACATTAATGGGCTATTATAATAAACAAGACCCCCTTTTGATATAATTTTTTGGACCTGTGTATACGTACAGGTCCACTTTTTTTGTCCAAAATGGGGGAGAGGGTGCTTGAAAAATTTAATTAATGAAGCTATACAGACCGATCTAAAAGGCAGCCAGCTGAATCTGAGCAAACAGATGGATGCAGACGGACAAAAAGCTTTGCTGTTCCCCATGCTTAAGGGGAGAATAGCAAAGCTTTATTGCTGTGTTGCGCTTATATCGGAACAATAATGCGTTGACGCTTTCTGTAGAACACCCATTGCTTGAAGCCGATTTCTTTCAATCTGGTGCGGACGAGCTCGAATTCGTCGCCAACGCGGCGAGGCAGATGGGCATCAGAGCCGAAAGTTACATTTACGCCGAAATGAAGTGCCCTCTCCAGAATAGCATCAGAGGGATACCATCCACCAACATATTTTGTGCTGCCGGAAGTATTAATCTCGATAGCAACCTCATGCTTGGCGATGACACGGAGCGTCTCATCAATATCCTCTTCAGCAGGAATATCTGAGAAGGCGGGATAATAGCCCTTCATCGCATCAATATGCCCAAGAATATCGAACATCCCGCTGCGAGCAGATTGCCTGATCAAATCGTAGTATAGTTGTTTTTCCTCGATATGTCGCTTCTCAGACAAGCCCTTCCAACGATTGCGATTGAAGATGCTGACACCACTCACCTGATGTACGGACCCAATCAAATAGTCGAAGGGAATGTCTTTGTAGATAGCCTTATATGTATCTGCGTACTTTGGAAAAAAGTCTGACTCAACGCCCAGCAGGACCTCGATACGTCCTGCATACTTTTCTTTTAACCTTAGAACCTCTTCTACATAATGGACAAAATCACTCGTCGCCATCGAAATCCCCGGAAACGGATGATCCTGTTCATGACCGAAGAATGGAGAATGGTCGGAAATACCGATGACCTGCAGGCCGGCATCAAGTGCGGCAGTAATATAATCTTCAATGGTTCCATCGGCGTGTCCGCATCGCTCATGATGCGTATGCAAATCAAATTTCATTCAGGACCCCTCCAATCGCTATACTTTAATCATTTTTATTAGTATACCCTATTCACTGCTTATGAAATGATGCTCAGGCATACCTTTTAGGTCGCTCAAAAACTGTTGCATAGCCGTATTCAAATATCTGCCGGATTTATAGACAACCCCTACAGGATGGGTCATTTCGAGCTCCGTTATTTTTATCATGCGAAGGGAGCCCCGTCTTAATTCACCAGCTATAGAAAGCTTGGAGACAACGGCTGCTCCGAGATTAATCTCAACCATCCGTTTCACTTCTTCGCTGCTCGACAGCTCCATTACAATATTCGGCTGCATATTGTATTTGCGGAAAATCTGTTCCAGAAACTTCCGTCCAAGTGTGTCAGGAGCCAGCATAATGAGCGGAATATCTTTAAGGGTCTCAAAGGTCGTATGTGTCAAATGGCTCAAAGGATGTGAGGGAGAGACAACAAGCTCAAACGTATCATAATAAAGGGCTGAGGAAGATATATTCGGATTTTTTTCAGTTAAATAAGTAATACCGAGATCGACGGAGCCGTTCTCTACACTAGTCATCACTTGAGAGGAAGGCATCGTGTGAATAGTGGTTTTGATAAGTGGGAACTGATCTTGAAAATAAGATAATACCCTAGGTAAAATTTGTATGGCAATGGATGAAGTAGTTCCGAGAGTAATATGGCCCTGAGGTGTTAGATTTAGATCGGATAGCTTTTGCTTCAATTCCTCTACAATGGATAAAATGCGTTCCGCGTGCTCCAGGAACACTTGTCCGTGATCGGTCAGGGTAACGGGTTGATTGCGATCAATAAGGACGGTCTTGAATTCATCTTCAAGCGTTTTGATTTGGGCGGACACAGCAGGCTGCGTTAGATTGAGTAGCTCTCCTGCTTTGCGGAAGCTCATTGTTTTGGAAATGGTAAGGAGTGTTTCAAGCTGGCTAATGTTCACTTTAATCCCCCCTTTGCTTATCTATATATGTTGCAAGCGATAATCATTATTATATAGGAAATGATGCATTTCAGCAAAACATCGTGAGCAAAATGACGAATTTATTCATTTTGTTTATTGTTTTTATACTGTTTCTTAGGCGAGAGGCAGAGCAGGTGCTTTTTTGAGGGGGAATTGCGGGGGATTTATAGTGGGCAGGGCTATTATGAGTGAGAGGGGAGCACTTTCATTGGGCAGAACATAATGGATGAAATGTGGGGCGTGTGAGGCAATTTCACATATGTGTGAGTGAGATCTCATCCATTATGGTTGGTTTTGGTGGTTTGAAGCTAATAAGTGAGTGAAACCTCATAGCTCAGGAGGACAGCCTCTGGAACTATGAGGATAACCTCATACAATGCTGCGTGAAGCTGAAACGGTTGAGATTATGTGAGGTTATCCTCATATAAAAGCGCGGGAAGCTCAGCTCATCATTCGGCGGAGGCTAATAAGAAGTAGCAGAAGCGATAATGAGTACACGATATGTTAGTTGGATAAAGATAATCACGCATCAAAAAATGCCGCCCGATGTTCGGGCAGCATATCTATTAGAGCCAATTTTTTTTGCGGAAAATGTAAAACATTCCGAAGCCGAGCAGCATCATAATGCCAAGTAAGATGTAGGAACCGCCATGAATATGAAGTCCAGGGATAAAGTCAAAGTTCATACCGTAAAAGCCAGTAATGAAGGTAAGTGGCATAAAAATCGTCGTAACTGCGGTAAATACGCGCATAATCTCGTTCGCACGTGCAGAAATACTCGATTGGTAAGCCTCTCGTAAGTTGCCCATCAGCTCGCGGTAAGTATCGAACGACTCGGCAATTTTTACCGCATTCTCATAAATATCGCTGAAATACTTTTGAAGCTGGTCATCAATTAGCTTCAGATCCCTTTTGTTCAGGGTAGCGATAAGGTCCTTTTGGGGACCAAGCACTTTCTTTAGCCACAGAATCTCGCCGCGAAGTCCGATGATTTCGTTCAGGTGAGATTTTTTCGTATGCATCAATATATCTTCTTCGAGCGTCTCGATTCGGGTATCGATTCGATCGCCAACGAGGAAGTAATTGTCGACGACGATGTCGACAAGGTGATATAAGAAGTAATCAGGACGGCTGACCTCTTGCTCCCATAGAACGGGCTTCAAGGCACGCAGCTCATTGAGCTTTTGCTTCGTTATGGTAATGATGTAGTGGCGCCCTAGAAAAATATTCAGCGCTCTTAGAAAAATCTCCTCATTATCAAACCGTATGCTGTTAATCACGATGAAATAATGGCCTTCATAAATCTCGATCTTTGGCCGCTGTTCTTCTTCACTCAAGCAATCCTCTACCGCGAGATCATGCATATTGAATAAAGGCTGCAGGACAGCTAGGTCCTCCATATCAGCATCAATCCAATAAAAGCCTTCTGCAGGCGCTACAAGTGTTGTGTTAATGTCATCGACGGTGGTGAATACCCCGTCATTCACAAGACGTATTTTCATCCGAGCTTCTCCTCTCTGTTTCACGGAGACTGCCGGAAAATTCCATGCGTAGGGACGGTCTGGCTATAATCGCCCAAGCCCGCTGAAGCAATGATCCGGCAGCTGCCGTATTCGATTGTTGTCAGGCTTTGGTCGGTCGCCTTCCATGTCCGTATGCACTCCTTTGCTCATTGGTATAAATGTGTGTATAATCCTCGTCTAGTATACTCCCGTACACGCTGTACATTCAAGGAAAAAAACAAGATTCTCGATCTATTACAGCATATGTAAATAACCCGCTTGACGCGAATGCTGGAATCCATTAAAGTTAAATTATAAATTGGAATTCGACAACCGAATAGAACCACTTTCTTATCAAGAGCAGGCGGAGGGACTAGCCCGATGAAGCCCGGCAACCGGCGTAAAGTACGGTGCTAATTCTTGCGGATACCTTAGGCGGGTGTCTGAGAGATGAGAGAGGCGATGGCTTTTAATATAAGCGTACGACCTTTTCTCACGGCAGAAAGGGTCTTTTTCGCGTCAAGAATGCCGATATTGAAGCAGAGGAGTGATTATAATGCCGATTAAAGTACCTGATCATTTGCCGGCCAAAGAAATATTAAGCGACGAGAACATATTTGTCATGGATGAGACCACGGCCTATCGGCAAGACATTAGACCGTTAAGAATTGCGATATTGAATCTAATGCCTACTAAAGAAACAACGGAAACACAGTTGCTTCGCCTTATTGGCAACACGCCTCTGCAGGTAGAGGTTGTTCTGCTGCATCCCAAGACACATATATCCAAGAACACTTCCACCGAGCATTTGGAGTCCTTCTATAAAACATTCGACGATATCAAAGACGAATATTATGACGGATTAGTCATTACTGGCGCCCCTGTAGAGCATCTTGAGTTCGAGGATGTGACTTATTGGGAAGAATTGAAGGACATTATGGATTGGAGCGCACGCCGCGTCACATCGACCTTCCATATTTGTTGGGCTTCCCAAGCAGGTTTATACCACCATTATGGCGTTCCTAAACATGATCTTGACGAAAAGATCTTTGGTGTGTACCCGCACACGATTCAAAAAAGAAATGTGAATCTGCTTCGCGGCTTCGACGAATTATTCCTCGTTCCTCAATCCCGTCATACGGAAGTTCGACGTGAAGACATCGAACAGATCGGTGATTTGGAGATTTTATCAGAATCAGAGGCAGCGGGCGTATATATTGTCGCTTCCAAGGACGGTCGTCAAATTTTTGTCAGCGGTCATTCGGAATATGACCCGCTCACCCTTAAATTTGAATATGATCGGGATAAAGCCAAGGGCTTACGGATTGACGTTCCTAAGAACTATTTCCCGGGTGATAACCCGGACAGCTTGCCGCTGTCTACTTGGCGCTCACACGCCAATCTGCTGTTCTCGAATTGGTTGAATTATTATGTCTACCAACAAACGCCATTTGATTTGGGCGCTGGAATATAAGTTTCTATTCATTACTTTTATTTAGAGACGAAGGGGCGTATTGAAGAATGAAAATGGAGAGTCAGCTTGCACAAATTGGTTCCGTGAAGGAGCCAGTAACAGGAGCGGTGAGCTTCCCGATCTATCAGGCGACAGCATTCCGCCATCCGAAGCTGGGACAAAGTACAGGCTTTGATTATGCACGTACGAAGAGCCCAACACGTTCTGTATTGGAAGAAGCAGCTGCACAGCTTGAATCCGGTGATGCCGGATTCGCTTGCAGCTCTGGTATGGCCGCGCTGCAAACGATATTTGCACTGTTCAGTCAAGGGGATCACCTTATTGTATCGCTTGATTTGTATGGCGGAACCTATCGTTTGCTCGAACGGATTATGTCGAGATTCGGTGTAACGGCTTCCTATGTTGATACGAATGATCTGGATGCGATGTCCGAGCTATGGCAGCCGAGTACGAAGGCGGTTCTGATCGAGACGCCAACGAATCCGCTGATGATGATTACCGATCTGGAGAAAGTAGCCGGATGGGCGAAGTCCAAAGGCCTTCTTACTATTGTAGATAATACGCTCCTTACCCCATTCTTCCAACGTCCTCTTGAGCTAGGCGCTGATATTATCATTCATAGTGCAACCAAATATTTAGGCGGGCATAATGATGTGCTTGCAGGCCTTATCGTAACGAAAGGCAAAGAGCTGTCTGAGCAAATGGCCTTCCTTCATAATTCAATGGGAGCTGTACTGGGTCCTCAGGATTCCTGGCTGCTGATGCGCGGAATGAAGACACTGGCTCTGCGGATGGAACGCCATCAATATAATGCGACGAAGATTTCGGAGTATTTGATGGAGCATGAAGCAGTTGAGGATGTCTATTATCCAGCATTGCCTCACCATCCGGGCCATGACGTGCAGAACAAGCAATCATCCGGCAATACAGGGATTTTCTCCTTCCGCTTGAAGGATGCCCGTTATGTGGAGCCTATTCTGCGTCATATTCAATTGATCGCCTTTGCAGAGAGCCTGGGTGGGGTAGAATCGCTTATGACTTACCCGGCTGTACAGACACACGCAGATATTCCACTTGAAATTCGTGAAAAAATTGGTGTTGACGATCGTCTTCTTCGATTCTCCGTTGGCATCGAGCATATTGATGACTTGATCGCAGATCTGGGGCAAGCACTTGCCGCAGCTAAGCGTGAGATTGAGGAGAGTGGACACTATGACAGATAGAAAAAATCACGAGGAAATTGCCAAACGCAGCTTTGCGACGAAGCTATTGCATTTTGGAGCGGAAATTGATGAGCATACAGGTGCGTCAAGCACGCCTATTTTTCAAGCCTCAACGTTCCACCAGAGTGATATATTCAATCCACCGCATCATGACTACAGCAGATCGGGCAATCCAACCCGAGAAGCGCTGGAGAACTATATTGCCCTGCTGGAGGGAGGAACCCGAGGCTTCGCCTTTGCTTCCGGTATGGCGGCTATTTCGACTTCTTTCCTGCTCTTCTCCGCTGGCGATCATGTCATCGTAACGGAGGATGTGTACGGAGGAACGTATCGTTTCCTGACTACAGTACTATCTAGGCTTGGCATTGAGACGACATTCGTCGACATGACCGACCTTGAAGCCGTGAAGGCTGCTTTGAGATCGAATACTAAGGCGGTCTTTATGGAGACGCCTTCGAATCCTACCTTGAAAATTACCGATATTGCAGCTGTAACCGCATGGGCCAAAGAGTATAACTTGCTGACCCTGCTCGACAATACGTTTATGACACCTTATTATCAGCGTCCTTTCGAGCTGGGTGTCGATATCGTGCTGCACAGTGCAACGAAGTTCCTCAGCGGGCATAGCGATGTGCTGGCAGGGTTGGCGGTAACGGCTGATGAAGGCCTTGGCCGTCGTTTGTATTCGCTGCAGAATGGACTTGGAGCTGTGCTGAGTGCACATGAGTCATGGCTGTTAATGCGGGGAATGAAGACGCTGCAGGCTCGTATGGAGCATAGTGAGCGCAGCGCACGCAAGCTTGCGCAGTGGCTGTCCGCACATCCACAAGTGGAAAAGGTCTATTATCCGGGGTTGGAAGACCATCCGGGACGTGAAATTCATGAGAAGCAGTCTACGGGCTATGGCGCTGTTATATCCTTCGACGTAGGAAGCGGAGAGCGTGCCAAATCGCTGCTGAGCAAGGTCCAGCTGCCACTCGTTGCTGTCAGCTTAGGAGCGGTGGAAAGTATTCTTTCCTACCCTGCGAAGATGTCCCATGCCTCGATGCCTAGAGAAGTGCGTCTGCAGCGCGGAATTACGGATGGCCTTGTACGCTACTCTGTAGGTCTCGAAGATATTGATGATTTAATTAGTGATTTGGATGCTGCCCTTCGCGATTAAGGCAGGAATTGCAATAGAGAAAGGCGGCTGTCGCTTCTGACAGGCCGCTTTTTTTTGCCTAGCAGCTGGCTGTAGAGGGTGACGAACCGAAAAGATTTATGTTAGGATAGAGTGATCGCAAAAAGAGAACGGATGGAAAAGGAGGCCTTGTGAAATGGCAACTTTGGACCATATATTAGAGAAGGCGCTTCAAGGCACGAGAATAAGTCTAGAGGAATGCGTTACGCTGCTTGAGTCCGATGAAATTGAAAAAATGGGTCATGTGGCTAATCAGCTTATGCTGAGAAAGCATCCTGAACCAATTACGACCTTCGTTGTAGGCCGGAACGTCAATTATACGAATATTTGTGATGTGTATTGCCGTTTTTGTGCTTTTTACCGGGCTCCAGGCTCGAAAGAAGGCTATGTATTGTCGGATGACATGATATTAAGCAAAATTCAAGAAACGGTTGATGTCGGCGGTACCGAGATTCTGATGCAAGGCGGTACGAACCCGGATCTTCCTTTCACTTATTATACGGATTTATTGCGCAAAATTAAGCAGCAATTCCCTGAGATTACGATGCATTCCTTCTCACCTGCTGAGATTCAGAAGATGAAGGATGTATCCGAGGGCTTGTCTCTTGATGAGGTCGTTAGACAGCTTCATGAAGCGGGATTAGATTCCTTGCCGGGAGGCGGAGCTGAAATTCTGGATGACCGGACACGCCGCAAAATCAGCAAGATCAAAGGCTCATGGACGGATTGGATGGATGTGATGAAATCCGCACACCGTCATGGAATGAATACAACGGCTACGATGGTATACGGCTTCGGCGAGACGATGGAGGAGCGGGCGCTTCACTTGCTTCGCATTCGTGATGCTCAGGATGAGTGTATCGCTAATGGGTATGATTCGACAGGATTCCTGGCGTTTATATCTTGGCCGTTCCAGCCCGACAATACGAATATGAAGAAGGTTGAGAAGGCGAAGCCAGAGGAGTACTTGAAGATGGTCGCGGTCAGCCGGATCATGCTCGATAATATCGACAATTTCCAATCATCATGGGTTACAATGGGACCAGATATGGGCAAGCTCTCCCTATCCTACGGCTGCAATGACTTCGGCAGTACGATGATGGAGGAGAACGTCGTATCCGCGGCTGGCACAACACATAAAGTGAATATCGAACTTATTCTTCAGCTGATTCGTGAAGCAGGCAAAATACCGGCACAGCGTGATACCAAATACAATCTCATGAAGGTATATAATGAGAATGACAAGGCTGAGCAAGATTTCGTCATGCAGAACTAGTGTGTTTATCACAAAGCAATAGAATAGAGTTCTTACCATCCATAGCGCTTATCGCCCACTAATTCCGATTACAGGAGTTAATAGGCGATAAGCGCTTTTTTTCTTCTAAATCGACTTTAATTTCAAAAATTAATTATTTTATACATGTATCATTTTGTGTGAATTAACTATATAATGGGTTTGTTGAAAAATTAAAAGCTAAAAACGATAGAGTAAAGTGGAGGAATTAATGATGTTAAGTCGTGTTTTTTATTTCGTTCCTATATTAGCAATCGTATTTTTGCTATATGGATGTAGGACTAATGAAATGAGCGTAGAACATATGACTCAAAAAGTGTTCCCAGTTAGTGTGGAGGGGTTAGTCGGTTTCTCAAATGAAAACTATCAAATGTTAATTCATCCACAGTTTGAGGATGCAGGATCTTTCTCAGAAGGGTTGGCATCTGTACAAAAAAATGATAAGTGGGGCTATATAAATAGTAGGGGGAAAATAGTTATTCCGCATAAATATGATGGTGCATATCAATTCTCAGAAGGGCTTGCGGTAGTTATAGAATATAGACAAGAGGGGAAGGAGGTCTGGTCTGTAATTGATCATACTGGTAAGAAAATGTTTGAAACACCATACTACAGAATGACCTCATTTTCACAAGGCCTGGCAGGAGTGATCTTCAAGGAAAATGGGGGAGCAGGATTTATAAATAAAGAAGGAGAGGTTGTACTAGATGGATATCAGTATGGGGGCGGGTTTTCAAAAGGAATTGCAAAAGTTAAAAAGCATAACAAATGGGGATTTATTAATGTTAATGGTCATGTTGTAATTCCATTCATTTATGATGAAGTGGATGATTTTTATGAAGGAAGGGCTGCTGTGAAATCAGGTGATAAATGGGGATTCATTAACCAAAAGGGTGAATGGATTAGAGAAGCTGAATTTGATGAGACAAGGCCATTCAGTGAAGGATTAGCTGCTGTTAAGATGGATGACAAATGGGGCTATATAGATACCCAAGGCGAACTGGCAATAGAGGCTACTTTCAGAGAGGCTAGGGACTTCTCAGAGGATATTGCGCCTGTTTTAGGTGAAGAAGGAACCTCTTGGGGGTATGTGGATAGAAACGGAAAGTATATCATCGACCCGGTATATCAGGAAGCGCTCCGTTGTGAAAACGGAATGATGATGGTAAGCAAAGACAAGGTATTTGAATACTATTATATTCATAAATCAGGGGAAAAGATTACTTTTAGTAGATGAAACATGAAACAACTCTCTTTACTCGGTATTCCATTTCTGCTCGCAGTGATTGTGTGTATAATTATTTATGCTGAATAGTGAGAGTAGAAAGGTTGAGTTCAGTGAGAGTGTTTCGATTTTTTTTGAAAAAAATAATCGTTATAACTTCATTTTAATTTGGAGATTCGCATAGAATTCAGGCGTGATGCATCATGAAAAAGTTGTGAGAGATGAGTGAAAAATGTTCAACATGAACTATTAAATCCATTTTTTGGGTTCTAAAAAATACATTGCACAAATTAATTCGGAATGCTAAAATAATTTTGAAATTCAGAATAATCTTTAAATTCAGAATAATTAGGGGGCTAATTAGAATGGGTAGAATTAACAGAAGTATAACAGCACTTAGTATTGCGGTATTAATTTTTGCAAGCGTTTTCATTCCGCAAGCAGCTGTAAATGCTCAAGAAGAAAAGGATGTACACATTACACTTCTTGCGACATCGGATATTCATGGTCGCTCTATGCCTTGGGATTATGCGACAGATGGACCAAATTTGACTGGAAGCTTAACACAATTATATACAATCATCAAAAATATTCGTAAAGAGAACCCAAATACAATCTTGTTGGAAAACGGTGATTTGATACAAGATAATTCTGCTGAATTGTTCAATGATCAACCACAATCTCCGATGATGGTTGCTGCAAATGAAATGGGTTATGAAGCTTGGACATATGGGAACCATGAATTCAATTTCGGCTTGGACGTGCTAGACAAGGTTTCTAGTCAATTCAATGGAGCAAGACTTGCTGGAAATGTTTATAAGGAAAATGGCGAACGCTATTTGCCAGCATATACAATCATTGAACGTGAAGGTGTTAAAATCGGAGTTATCGGGATGGTAACGCCAATGATTACAGAATATGAGAAAGGCACAGACCATCTAAAAGGATTAGTCGTAAAAAATCCAGTAGAGGAAACGAAGAAAGCAGTTAAAGAATTAGAAGGTAAGGTCGATGTTATGATTGGCCTTATCCATATGGGCTTGGAAAATGAGAACGGTGTCAAAGGAACAGGCGTGAGGGACATTGCTAATGCTGTTCCAGAGTTGTCCGCTATATTTGCGGGCCATAATCATGTGCTGATTAATAAAGAAGAAGTTAACGGAATTATTATCACAGAGCCTAATCGCTACGGAACGCATATTTCACGAATCGATTTAACATTTACGCGTCAAGGGGAGAAATTAACATTAAAAGAAAAAGATGCATCAACGATTCCTGTAAAGAATGCGGATGGGTCATTTGTTGAATCAGACAAAGGATTAGAAGAAACATTAAAGCCATATCATGAGTTTGCACGCGCGGATGCGAATATCGAAGTGGCACAGCTAAAAGGAACAAATCTGGTTCCGAAAAACGAAATTAATGGTATTCCTTCTGTTCAAATTCAAGAAACGCCTTTATCAGACTTCTTCCATGAGGTCATGCTGCATTATAGTAAGGCAGACGTGGTTGCACATCAGATTGATAATGACAAAGCTGCATTAAATGTAGGGCCTATTAAGAAAAAGGACATTGCCTATAATTATCAATTTGCTGGTGGAGAAGTATCTGTCTATGAAGTAACTGGTAAAGATTTAAAGGATTATATGGAATGGGCTGTTAGTTATTTTAATAGCACACGCGATGGAGATGTGACGATTAGCTTTGATAAAACTAGACGTGCATCTAAATATAGTACAAATGACTTTTTTGGCAATGTAAAATATGATATTGATTTAACTGAGCAGCCTGGCAACAGAATAAAAAATCTTCGCAAATTAGATGGAACGCCAATCAAGATAGAAGATAATTTAAAGCTTGGTATGAATGCATATAGAATGGACTTCCTTCTATCAAAAGGTCAAGCACTTGAAGGACGTAAATTTAATATGATTTGGTCTTCAAAAGATGAAAACGCTTACGGAGAAACAGACGGTACAATCCGAAATCTAGCAATACGATACTTGAAGGAAGAAATGAAAGGTGTCTATAAGCCAGTTATCCAAAATAACTGGAAAATCATTGGTGTTGATACAAAAGCGCCGGCACGTGCAGCTGTTGTTGAGCTAATCAATAAAGGCATTTTAGCAATCCCTACAACAGAAGATGGAAAATATACAAATATCGCATCAATTAATGTGAAGGATTCAATTACACAGCAAGGAATAGAACAATTAGCAGCAAAAGCAAACGTAAATGCAAGCCAATTCGCTAGTGTAAAAACAACGGGACAATTTTATCAGCAGTTAGTAAAAGTAATAAATGCTCCTAAAGCTGAGGAAGAAAAAGAAACAGAGAAGCCAGCAGAAAAGCCAACGAAGCCAAGCAAACCAACACCAGAGAAGCCACAGCCAGAAAAATCAGAGCCAGAAAAATCAAAACCTACTGTGACAAAGCCAAAATCTTCTAAAGGTGTCGTTACAGCTTTTCACTTAAACGTTCGTTCCAATCCATCGAGCACAGCGAAAATATATGGAACGATTTCAAAAAACACTGAAATTACGATTTTAGGTAAAGAAAAAGGCTGGTATAAGATTTCTTATAAAGGCAAAACAGGCTACGTTTATAGCAAATATGTAAAAGTTAACGGTAAGTAATAAGGAAGAAGCAACCAATGATGAAATTGGTTGCTTCTTTTTAAGTGGTTTTTGGATGTACATATTGAATTTTCTTAAATGGGGAGCCTATCGCAAAGACATTGGTTCCGATGAATATTCGTTGAATCTCACGTTCTTGCTCGGTTTCAATTTGATGGTGATCCCCCCGCTTGTCCAGCTTAGTGATATTTTCTCATCCACACCTTGTCTATAAAGGGGTACTTAAAGTTAAAGTTACGTTTCATTTCCTCACGTCAAGCGAGAAGTTCATTGTCCTCTGGTGCGCGAGGGGGGTTCTTTGTGAACGTCTTTTTTTCTGACTAACTAAAGTGTAGTTAATCCAGAAAGCAATGAATATACTAGTTATAAAAAAATATCCCTATTAAAATAAAAAGTATCCCTGTACAATCACTATATTTATCCATCAAAATATAAGTGTATCCGGATAATATTTGTATAAAAATACCAAACATGATTCGGGGTGACGCTATCATAGTTAAACTGTTTCCGAACAAAATATTTGCAATGTCAGGTATGACTTACAACTATGCTTTTCAATTTTGAAAGGGGAGACATAACTATGAAGTTGGTTAATCGTAAGAAAAGTTGGAGTATTAATTTGATGGTAACTGTTATGCTGCTATCAATTGTAAGCGCATTCAATCCTATCGCTTTTGCGTCGCCTTCACAGCAGGTACAGGAAGACGGGTATAAGATTGTCGGATATTTCCCATCGTGGGGCGCTTATGGGCGCAATTATAATGTTGCGGATATCGACGGCTCCAAATTGACTCATATCAATTATGCTTTTGCCGACATTTGTTGGAATGGCAAACATGGCAACCCTGATCCTACAGGTCCGAATCCGCAGACTTGGGCTTGTCAAAATGCGGAGGGAAAAACGATCAATGTTCCGAACGGCACGATCGTATTGGGCGATCCGTGGATTGACGCGCAAAAGGCTTTTCCTGGCGACACTTGGGATCAACCGCTTCGCGGCAATCTGAATGAACTGATTAAGCTCAAGGTGAAATACCCGCATCTGAAAACGATTATTTCCGTGGGCGGCTGGTCCTGGTCTAATCGTTTCTCTGATGTAGCGGCTTCGGAGGAGACGCGCAAAGCGTTTGCTCAATCTGCAGTTGATTTTATCCGCACGTACCAAATGGACGGCGTGGATTTGGACTGGGAGTATCCAGTTGGCGGCGGTTTGGCAGGCAACAGCTACCGTCCGGAAGATAAACAAAACCACACACTCCTCCTTCAAGAAGTTCGTAACTATCTCAACGCAGCGGGAATCGAAGACGGCAAATCATACACGCTGACAATCGCTTCTTCCGCATCTCCGGCCTATGTACAAAACAATGATTTGGACAAGCTGGCCGATATTCTCGATTGGATTAATATTATGACGTATGATTTCAATGGCGGCTGGAGTAAGCAAAGCGCGCATAATGCACCGCTTTACGCTGACTCCAAGGCGATTGCGGCAGGCGTGCCGAACGCAGCCACATTCAATACGGAAAGTGGTGTGCAAGGCCATCTTAACGCTGGCGTGCCGGCGAAAAAAATCGTGCTTGGCTTGCCGTTCTACGGTCGTGGCTGGGGCGGATGCGAGGCTGGCCCGAACGGAGATGGACAATATCAGCAATGCGCAGGCTCCCCTCCAGGAACTTGGGAAGGCGGCGTATTCGACTACGGAGATTTGGCAAGCAACTATGTGAACAAAAACGGATATAATCGTTACTGGAACGATGAAGCTAAGGTTCCTTACCTGTACAATCCTACAACCAAGGTATTCATCAGCTACGATGATGCGGAATCGTTTAAATACAAAACGGACTACATCAAATCAAATGGACTTGGAGGCGGTATGTTCTGGGAGCTTTCCTCCGATTGCCGCATCAGCACAAAGTATAGCTGCACAGGTGAAAAACTGCTGGACGTTCTGGCCGAACAGCTTAATAACGGTCAAGAACCGGGCGGCGGCACAGAGCCGGATATAACGGCTCCAACAGCTCCAACAGGCTTAACAGTTATCGGCAAGACCGATGCTTCCGTATCTCTGAGCTGGAATGCTGCAACAGACGATAGAGCAGTAACAGGCTATCAAGTATTCAAGAATGGAGCTCTTGTGGCAAGCGTAACTGGAACAAGTGCGACTGTCGGTGGATTGAACGAAAAGACAGCGTATGAATTTACAGTGAAGGCACGCGATGCAGCAGGCAACGTATCCGCAGTAAGCTTGCCAATCAGTGTGACAACGGATGAAAAAGTTACTCCTGTATGTGTAGTTGAACAATGGGTAGCTGGCGTGGCATACAGCGGCGGCAAGCAAGTCGTATACAGCGGCATGATCTATGAAGCCAAGTGGTGGACACAAGGCGATCGTCCAGATCAATCCGGCTCATGGGGCGTATGGAAATTAATCGGCTCATGCGGTGACGGCAGCACTGGCGGTAACGAAGGCGGTAATAACGGTAACACGGGCGGCAACGAAGGTGGTAATAACGGCAATACGGGTGGCAACGAAAACGGAAATAACGGTAACACGGGTGGAAACGAAGGAGGTAATAACGGCAACACGGGTGGCAACGAAGGCGGTAATAACGGCAATACCGGTGGCGGAGCTGAAGTTGCTCCATGGGCAGCGGGTATAGCATACAAGGTCGGCGATAAAGTAAGCTATAAGGGCATAACTTATACATGTCTGCAACCGCATACTGCATTGACAGGCTGGGAGCCTGCGACGACTCGCGCTCTCTGGAAATTGTAATCGCTTTCAAATATGGTGGGTATAACAGAATAGCAGAATATTAATCAAGCAGGATGAGGCAGGTTATATACCGCCTTGTCCTGTTTTTTTCGCTAATTATGGAATCATATTAAATTGTTTCAGTACAAATGGTGATAAAGGAAAGAAACAATGAAGCTAGATTCACAAGTGAGAAACCAAGCTTCTTGAATAGGAGCCTTAGTGACGCTAATCCTCGATTTAGCTTGTAGAGCAATCCCATAAGCGAAAATAGCCTCGATAAATAGTGAAAATGCCTCACAAATGATTAACAAGCGCGTGATCCAACTTCATTTTCTAATCAGCTTGTTGATCATTTGGCAAGAAACCCATACGATGAACAAAGAGGTGATTTACCCATGGAGCAAGGAGACCTGGTCGTCCGCAAATCATATGGCCATGATGTGTTTTTCCAAGTTGAAGCTGTTGGAAAAGACATATGACAGCATCCAAAAAATAGAGGAGGTCAGGACTATATTCATCAATTGAAAACGCAGAAGCGTTATCATGACGGATTTTCTATTTGACAAGCCAGTAGATTAGATAAAAAGTCAAAACCGTCCTACGTTCAGTCGATATCTAATTTATTGGAGTGATTAAATGAAAAGATCATTAATGCTTAGCTTTCTATTAATACTCTTAATCTTATCAGGATGTTCATCATCCCCTGAACCAAAGCACTATGGTCAATTAATGGTAAGTGGGGCATTGAATGTGCATCAGCCTGTATCAATTCTATCGATCAATTTAAGCACCGAAGAAATTGATGAACGTGTTATTATGAACGAAGCAGAAAATAATAATAGGGAGTATTATCCAATAGTTTATGACGAAGCTACATTTTTTATAGCAAATAAGAAGGATAAGTACTCTATTAATGCGTTTCAAAAAAATGAAAATAAAATATCGGAATTATTTAATTTAAAACAAAGGATCTTCTCATTTTCAGTAGATGGTAATTCCACTGCAAGTAAGGGGGAGAATATTGCTTCTTTATATAGGTTCGACCGCTTTACTAATGAAATAGCTGAGCTTTATGAGGGTGTTGATCCGGACAGTCGCCCCATAATCGGAAATTTCGGTGAAGTTATTTTTGTAACTAAAGTTGAAGATGCATACAAAGTATGTTCATTCAATAAAACAGGTATTGTAAATGAGTTGGTAACAGGTCGATTCCCGCTGCTTGTGGAGCAAAATGGATACTTGATCTTTTCAAAATCATTAAATTTATACTATTTAAAAGGGGATAAAACTAGTTTATTAAAAAAAGATATATACCTAATAAGTACGCCTGTATTAAGTCCGGATCAGAAGCAAATTGCTTATTACAACTGGGTTGCAAAATACGATGTACTGAGTACTTCATTAGATATTATGGATTTAGAATCGAAGTCAGTAACAAAGGTAAAAGCATTTAGAAATATTAACTCAAAGGCATCGGGCCTATATTGGTGTTTATAATCAAATAAAAACCTTCAATGAAAATTCTTATATATTTAACAGGGGCAATTATGAAAAGAATGATTAACATAATAAATTCGGTAGAGCTCAGTGGTAGCTTTTCATTAATCAATGCCATAAATCTCTATTTAATTATTTTATATTCAGCAATAAAAGCGGATCAGATTCAGCACTTGGATGGAGGACCCTATACAATGGCTAGGGATTTTAGTGGGGCCCCTTGTCTGCCTAACTTCGATACCGATAGTTTATAATTTATTGCTTAAATTAAAAAGAGGGACGAAATTTGTACATAGCGATTTTTTCATATGTTCAGCTTGCTTTAATTCTATTATTTACTTTGTTATTCACAGTTTACGGAATGTCTTGGTTAGGATAGAAATTCATAGACCGGGATGAAATTGAGACAGCTCCTTTCCTTTATAGGTATTTTATAGGTAGAGGGGCGGAACCCGCGAAATTCTCTAGTAGCTGTACTCCCCAAGTTACAAATGGCGAATAGGAAGAGCTTACGCTATTGTATGAAGCACTTTTCGTAAAAACAGGCTTTATCCAGAGGCTTATCGGAGATAACGTCTGTTAGATGCCGTAGTCGGGAACCGAGCATCTCCACTAATGAACCTCCTTTCACTATTGCTCCTTTTTACCCGTCTGAGCGGTGAGATAGAGTAAATGTGTTCCTTTATTTGTACATGAGCTTCTTTCTTTAACGTGGGAGCCTGTAGGTTTTAAGATCGGATGACTTATGCTCGCCCACCATTTGTTCAAGAAGACAGCCATAGACCAAAGAGTAGAACTGGCGATGCAGGAATGACCTTCCTAGCATCGCCAGTTCTTTTATTTTTCACTACATTTCCATTAAGAGAGCCCGTCTCTTCAAGTCAGCAGAGCTGCTTTTCGGATAGCCCGTTTGCTTTAGGAGGCGATTCATAGGCCAAAATAGCAAGAAACAACTATAAAATTAACCCGCCCAATATCATGCCATCATGGTATAATATTACTATATAGTTAGGAGATTACTCCGACTAACGGTATAAAAATCCGTTCAAAAATCTACAAGGGGAATCATCAATGTCGATATTCAATAGATTATTTGCAAAACGGACGATCCAAAGTCCCATTTTTATCAAAGACTTCTCCAAGGACAATCTACAGCTAGCTGCCCTGAATGAACGATTAAGTAAAGTTGTTGATGGAGAGAAGAAAGACAATATCGAGAGAGACATTAAATTGCTGAAGTATGGTCTTGATGGAGAAAACAATGTCTATTTTGAACTCAAGCATTCGTTTCAGCCCATCCTCTGCTTGCATGATGTAAGACTGGTATACGAAGATTATGTTGCTCAGCTTGATTTTGTAGTCATATCTAATAAATTCACCTGTATCTTAGAGACGAAGAAGCTAAGCGGCAATATCTCAATTGACCAGGAAGGAAATTTCGTCAGAACGATGAAGAATAGATATGGCAAGGAATATAAGGAGGGCATTTATAGTCCGGTAACGCAGAATACAAGACATATTGATATCCTCAAGCATGTTCTCTCCAAAGAGCTAAAGATCAGTAAAATGCCAATAGTTTCGCTTGTTGTAATGGCAAATCCAAAAACGATAATAAATAAGCATAAGTGTCCAGCAGAGATTGAGAGGACGCTTATTAAATATGATCAGCTTAAGAACACCCTAGAGAAATATCAGAATGATAAAGCCAATCCGTACGATCTTGCTGAGAAGGAGATGTATGATATCGCCAATCTCCTTATGAGGCTGGATACTCCAATTCAAATTGATATTGACGCTAAGTACCAATTATCTATGGATGAGTATCAGAAGAAGGACGAGACACAGCTTCGTGAAGAGCTTACGGCTTATCGGCTGCGAATATCGAGAGAAGAAAACGTAAAAGCCTATCTTATTTTTAATAATAATGAGATGGAAGATATGATAACGAAGTATCCAAGGACGGAAGAGGAATTGCTTGCTGTAAAAGGCTTCGGAAAAGTCAAAGTGCAAAAGTATGGACCCGCTATTATTAGTCTCTTTATTTAACGCTGGCCAAGAGGAGTGAGGAAACGATGCGCTGCTATCTGACCTTCATTTTAATTATCATTCTTTCCCTGACGGGATGTTCAAGGAGCGAGGATGTGGAGCAGGAACAAGAAGGATTAGCAGCTTCGGAAATTCATGAAATGACGATGCACAGCGATGCGTTAGAGAAAGATATGAGCATGAACGTCTATTTGCCTGAAGGCTACTCAACGTCTGCCAAGTATCCCGTACTTTATATCATTCATGGTTATTCAGGCTCTTATTCAGATGCCTTTACCTATTGGAATATTAATGAAGCAGCTGACCGGCTTATTGCAGAGGGAAAGATCGAGCCTGTTATTATCGTTAGTCCTCAGTTGGATAACAGCTTTGGCCTTAATTCATCTGTGGAGGCCAGCAGCATGGATGGCGATGATCCGCAGTATGCCAGATATGAAGGTCGTTATGAGGATTATATTATGCAAGAGCTTCTTCCTTTCATTGACGAACAATTCAGTACCTCAGCAGATAAGGAGCATCGTTGGATTGGGGGGATTTCTATGGGGGGGTTCATCAGCCTGCATACAGCGTTCCGTCATCCAGCTTCATTCAGTAAAGTAGGCGGACATAGTCCAGCGCTATACATGGACCATCAAACGAGCTATTCGAGTGTTATTCGCTGGCTATACCCGGATGAGGAGACAAGGGCTGCAAGAGATCCCTTGCAACTCGCAAAGTCTGCGAATCTTGAGGGAATGGAAATATATTTGGATTGCGGCGATAAGGATGGATATCAGTTCTATCAGGGTGCCGCGAAATTAGATGAGCTTCTTAAAAAAAGACAGCTCCAATCCGAATATCATCTCTATCCAGGAGAGCATGACCACGATTACTGGCGTACGCACCTAGAGGAATATCTGCTGTTCTATGCTGGAACTTAAGGGGAGCGGGAATTAGACTTAAACTTTCCTAATCTCCGATTACTTCCCAGACGCTTCGTCGTATATCCCCCTTCACCTGACCATATACTGATACAGGGAAATGAAAGGGGTGAGCTCATGGAGCTGTTTACCGTCACACTGCCTTCAAACATGGAGCCTTCGTTAGCAGCCGGCTTAGCTGAATTAATGGAGGAATATATGATTGCTGACCTACATACGACAGACAAAGGTGAAACTGGAAAGCTTGTGTACTTCCACACCTTATCGTCGGACTTGAACATAAGTGGTCATGGGGTATTGCCATTATTTCAGCTGGCAGCCCATGGTCCTCTGGTGTATCGTACGGTCTCCAAAGCGATTGCTGAGTTTATTATTACACACATGGAGCCGCTGATCCTTGCTTCTATTATTAGAAGGAAATACAAAAATATCGTGGCTACGGATGCTCCAGCTGTGGAGAAATATTGCCATGACATGCTGCAAGGGTCGGAGTGGGATGGTCTTGGCACAAAGTTCCGGGACGCGGATCGCTTACGGAGAAAAACGAAGGTTGCCGAAGAGATCGACAGCTATTTTGAAGAAGAGACTTGCTTGGATTTGACGGGTTTTACAACCTTCAGACTCCAGCCTTATCGGAAGGAATTATCGGAGATCGTAGAGTATGCACTGGATGAATACGTCTTGGATAAGCAGTATCAGGAGTTTATTTCGTTGCTCAAATACTTTGTAGGCTTGCAGGATGCCAAGGTGCCGATCGTGCATTTGGTCCATACAGGCAATCATGAATTTGTGCTCTACAACGAGATCTTCCAGTCATTTGAGCCGAAGCCCCATTCGGATCGTCTGGTTGCAGAGATGCTTGAGACAGAGATGAATATTGAAGATATGGTCATCAGCTCGTTGATTGCTGCGTCCCCTAAGCATATTCGCATTCATACGCTTCAGCCGGATATGCAGGTAATTCGCACAATTGAGACGATATTCGATAATAAAGTGTCGGTCTGCACGCAATGCAGCGCTTGCAAGCCATGCTTTGAGAACTTGATCAATGGCTCGGTACAGCCGTGAAACGGGCTCAGGCAGGTATTGACCAAACCTGCGTTTATTCGCTATAATGAACCACATAAACAATGCACCAACAGCAATGACAAAGACATGTACTGTATCCTTTGCCGGTCCAGAGAGAGGAAACTTGGCTGTAATTTCCTTCAAGGCATGAACAGATATACCCCTTTGTAGCTGTGTGGTTGAACACGAGGCATTTGCTCTCGTCAGTAAGCTGCACCGGTCATCTCCGTTATCAGATCATACAAGGATTGCTTGACTGAGCCAGCGATAGATGGCGGTGTCAATGACAATTGAAGTAGGGTGGAACCACGGGTATATTAGCACTCGTCCCTTTGCGGGATGCGTGCTTTTTTTGCGTTCATTCCGCGCTATCCAGCTATTTATTCGAGGAGGAAAATCCCATGTCTATTCAAGTTAAATTTCCTGATGGAGCTGTAAGGGAGTACGCAGCAGGAACAACAATTGAGGAGGTTGCAGGCTCGATCAGCCCTGGACTTCGCAAGAATGCAATTGCCGGCAAGCTTAATGGTAAAGTTGTTGACGTGTACACGCCGATTGATTCGGATTCCGCTATTGAGATCGTAACAGTTGATTCGGCAGACGGACTTGAGGTATATCGTCACAGTACAGCCCATCTGATGGCACAAGCGATTAAACGGCTGTATGGCAATGCCAATGTGAAGCTGGGTATCGGTCCGGTTATTGAGGATGGCTTCTATTATGATATCGACATGGAGCATTCCTTGACACCAGAGGATCTTGTGAAGATTGAGAAAGAAATGGAAAAAATCATTCAACAAAACCTGGATATTCGCCGCCGTATTGTCAGCCGTGAAGAAGCACTCGCTATTTTCACTGAGCTGGATGACAATTTGAAGCTGGAGCTTATTCGTGACCTGCCTGAGGATTCGGTTATTACGATGTATGATCAAGGCGAATTCTTCGACCTGTGCCGTGGTCCTCACTTGCCATCTACAGGCCGTATCAAATCGTTCAAGCTGCTAAGCGTTGCTGGTGCATACTGGCGCGGCGATTCGAAGAACAAGATGCTTCAGCGCATCTATGGAACAGCATTTGCCAAAAAAGCGCAGTTGGACGAGCATCTTCATTTCCTTGAGGAAGCGAAGAAGCGCGATCATCGTAAGCTAGGCAAAGAATTAAAAATGTTCACATTCTCCCGCGAGGTAGGCCAAGGCTTGCCGCTGTGGCTCCCGAATGGTGCCAAAGTGCGCAGAACATTAGAACGCTATATCGTTGATCTGGAAGAAAGACTTGGCTATGAGCATGTCTATACGCCAGTACTCGCTAACGTAGAGCTGTACAAAACATCTGGACACTGGGAGCATTATAGCGAGGACATGTTCCCTAAGATGGTTCTGGATAATGAGGAGCTAGTCCTTCGTCCGATGAACTGCCCGCATCATATGATGGTGTTCAAAAGCGACATGAGAAGCTATCGTGATCTCCCGGTACGTATCGCAGAGATGGGCACAATGCATCGCTATGAAATGTCCGGCGCTTTGACAGGCCTGCACCGCGTTCGTGCGATGACTTTGAATGACGCTCACATTTTCTGCCGTCCAGACCAGATCAAAGAAGAATTTGCCCGCGTAGTGAATCTGATCCGCAAGGTCTATGAAGACTTCGGAATTACAGATTATCGCTTCCGCCTGTCTTATCGTGATCCGCAGGATACCGAGAAATACTTCCAGAACGATGAGATGTGGGAAATGTCACAGCGTATGCTTCGTGAGGTTGTGGAGGAGCTGGAGCTTCCGTTCTTCGAGGCAGAAGGTGAAGCGGCATTCTATGGTCCTAAGCTGGATGTACAGATCAAGACAGCACTGGGCAAGGAAGAGACGCTGTCGACTGCTCAGTTAGACTTCCTGCTGCCAGAGCGCTTCGAGCTTGAGTATGTAGGAGAAGATGGCAAGAAGCACCGTCCTGTCGTTATCCACCGTGGCATCATTAGTACAATGGAGAGAATGACAGCATTCCTGCTGGAGAACTTTGCAGGCGCATTGCCGCTGTGGCTGGCTCCAGTCCAAGCAAAAGTAATTCCAGTGTCAACGGCTTATGAGGCTTATGCTCGTGAAGTAGCCGAGAAGCTGCAAGAAGCTGGCATTCGTGTAGAGAGCGATCTGCGCAATGAGAAGCTTGGCTACAAAATCCGTGAGGCACAGCTGGAAAAAGCACCGTACATGCTGATTGTCGGTGAGAATGAAGCGCAGTCCGGCTCTGTATCCGTTCGTAAACGCGGAGATGGCGATGTCGGCGCGAAGCCTGTTGCCGAGTTGATTAAACAGCTGCAAGATGAGATTTCAAGCAAGACTATATAGGGCTTGAACAGAAACTTTTGAATAAAGCTTGTGCCATATGGGAAATATTCTTCTGAGGAGGAAGCTGCCCACATGGTTACAAGCTTTTTTACTTTTGCACACAAAAGAATAGTTATCGCCTGCTTAATGCTGATTCTGCTCGCAGGAGCCTTAGCTTCTCCGAAGGATGCATTTGCCGAACCAAAGAAGCCGAACAAACCTATAGAGAAGTCGAAAAACTCGGTGCAGGTCGTTGCAACGGGTTATACGGCTGGATATGAATCCACAGGCAAGCGTCCCGGCCATCCATCTTATGGCATCACGTTCTCAGGAGTCAAGGTTCGCAGAGGACAGGTGTCCACAGTAGCAGCGGATACCAAGGTTTTCCCAATCGGTACGCTTCTCTATATTCCTGGCTATGGCTATGGAGTAGTGGCGGATACAGGCTCAGCGATTAAAGGCCGCCGTATTGACTTGTATTTCAATACGATTAAGGATGTCTATGCCCAATGGGGCAAACGAACGGTCGCCGTTGAAGTGATTCAGAAAGGCACAGGCAAGCTGTCGGAAGCATGGCTGAACCAGATGAATGAGGTCGTGGAAGCGGGACAACCCATTCCTATAAGGGATACGGAATCGTAATTCAAAAAAGTAGATCATCCGCATAATAACCCCTGGCATTGCCATACTAGTTATGGACAGGGAGGTGATCACACACATGGCTAAGAATAAAAACAACAATAAAAATGCTATCCAAAATCAAAACGAGAACAACCAATATAATGCAGAATTTGCTGAGGAGTTCAATAATACGAACAATGCGGCTAACAAAGCAGCTAACAACGCTTCACAAAAAGCTGAGAAGTAATTCAAGCAGCTCACAAAGCTTACTAAGAGGAACCTTCGCGGTTCCTCTTTTCTTTTGTTCACGAAAGCTATATAGTGTAACTGGGTTAATATGGATGACTATCGGTCTCAAGACTGAGAAGGATTTCAATCGGCCGTCCCTTTTGCCTGAAGGACGTGTTAGTTATACTAATAGTATCAAAAGAAGCTATAGCAGCGCAGGGAGCTGAATAAAGATGAATGGTAATTTTTTGAATCGTATGATTACGGGAGCAGTCGTTATCGCTGTCGGCATTTATTTTCTGTTAAGGCAGCTTGGCTATGTTGAAGCGGATATCGACTTCGGGTATATTGCTTCCACGTACTGGCCTGTCATTCTGTTGTTCGTTGGATTAAGGGGAGTATTGTCAGGGCTGTCCTATGGGTCAGGCTCAAGCGCCTGGGGCTTTATTGTTATGTTTATTGGCGTATTTTTTCTAGTACGGACTTTGGAATGGTTCGACTTGTCCTTTTCGATGCTCTGGCCCGTTATCATTATTATTGTTGGTATTAATCTGCTTCGCAAGCCTAAGGTCAAGAAACAGGAGCCGCCTAAGGATGAATGGAAATCATACAGCTCGTATTCCGATCGTGATGGCGAAGTGCCTCCCGCACCTCCCCTGCATCCTGATCCCACGAAGCAAGGTCCTATTAATTTGAAGAAGCAAGAGAGCGGCTCGAATGAATATAAGAAGCAGCGTGACTACTATGAGTATGAAGAAGATGATACGGCGCGTTACAAGAAGTGGTATAAGCAAGGGAAGCAGCAGATGAAGCAGCAGATGAAGCAGCAGATGGAGCATCACAAAAAAAGCGGGATAGAATATTGGAATCATGATCCCAAGGCACAGACAAGATCGGGCTTTATCGGCGATATTCATATTGGCCCTGATTATTGGGAGCTTAAGCCGCTTAACATCTCTCATTTTATCGGCGATACCGTTCTGGACTTGACCAAGGCCCAGATTCCATTCGGCGAGACGCAGATTTGTATTTCTTCTTTTATCGGCGATGTGAAGGTCTATATCCCCAATGATTATGAGGTAGGCGTTCAAGTGGTCTACAGCTCTTTTATCGGTGATGTCAAGGTTCTTGGCCATAAAGAAGGCGGGATCGGCAAAAGCACGAAGGTCTACTCTCCAGCCTATGGTGAAGCAGAGAAACAAATCAAGCTAGTCGTTAGTACATTCATCGGTGACGTTCGCGTTACGAAAGTGGGGTAGCGAGGCCATGATGGTACGGCTTCTCCGTAATGGAAAATGGGAGCTGATAACGATGTTTGTCGCTTCCTCTGTTACAGCATTTCTCCTCGGATTAGCAGCTTGGATGGCCCTGTCGGGGGGGGCGGGAAAGACGGAGGTGCGGCTTGGTGCTGCTTCCGTCTTTCTGCTTGTGAGCGTAGCCTTTGGCTATTGGGCTGGTCAACGAATTCAACGGCGTGTCGACACGCTGCAGCTTGCTTTGAAGCAAGCTATTAATGGGAACTTTGAGGTTCGGATTAATGAGACAGGCCATTATTCATTCATGGAGCTGTACCGGGAATTCAATGAATTGGCAGCATGGATGGAGGAGCGGATGAAGTGGCTGCAAAAGCAAGGCGAAGAGCAGGTCATGATCGAGGCTGCCTCTAATGAAGAGGCGGTATTGGAAGAGCGCAAGCGATTGGCCCGTGATCTTCACGACACGGTGAGCCAGCAGCTGTTCGCTATGCATATGTGTGCTTCTTCTTTGCCTAAGCTTCAAGAAATTGATCCGGCTCGTGCGGCCTCTGTACTCGATCAGCTAATTCAAATGTCTACGCTGGCGCAGAAGCAGATGCGAATATTCATTGCCCAGCTCAGGCCGATGGAGCTCGAAGGCCGTAATCTGGAGGAAGCGCTGGCTAAGTGGTTTCCTGATTATTGCCGCCAGAATAATTTGCAGGGAGTGCTGGAGTGGCGGCTTGAAGAATCATTATCCGAGGCGAAGGAGCATCAATTTTTCCTCATTGTACAAGAAGCTATGGCCAATATTGTGAAGCATGCCAAAGCAGCGAATTGCTCGCTTACCTTGGCAGAGACAGAACGCCAGATTGTTCTTAGCCTTCAGGATGACGGAGCAGGCTTCCGGGTAGAAAGCATCAAACGAGGTTCTTATGGCCTGTCTACTATGCAGGAACGAGCTCATAAGCTGGGCGGAACAGCGGAGATTATCAGCAAGCCTGGCAGTGGGACACGTGTTAAGGTAACCATACCAAAAATGCGCCAAGGAGTGGATGAAATTGAGTGAGTCCAAGACATTAAGAGTAATGATTGTCGATGATCATGATATGGTCCGAACAGGGCTGAGAACGTATTTGATGCTGGAGCCCAAATTCGAGGTTGTGGCCGAAGCGGGCAGCGGGCAGGCTGCAATCGATCTGCTGAAAGCGGGTGTGCCAGGCGGGCCGCCAGAGCTAATATTAATGGATTTGATGATGCCTGACATGGATGGAATCGAGACGACGAGAGAAGTTATCGCTCTGTTTCCTGCAATGAAAATTGTCATGCTGACCAGCTTTCTGGAGGATGACAAAGTCTATGGTGCAATTGAAGCTGGAGCAGTAAGCTATGTGCTGAAGACGGTTTCAGCTGAGGAGCTGATCTACGCCTTGAATGGCGCGGTCAAAGGAATGCCGGTGATGACGGCTGACGTCTCTCAAGCACTGACCAGAGGATTGCGTCAACGAACAGCACAATCGGCAGGTGACGGGCTAACGGAACGGGAGCGTGAAGTGCTGCTGCTTATTGCGGAGGGACGCTCCAATAAAGAGATCGGGGAAGAGCTGCATATTAGCATCAAAACCGTAAAAACGCATGTGAGCAATCTGCTAATGAAATGTGAGCAAGTCGATCGTACGCAGCTGGCGGTTATGGCACATCGCAAGGGCTGGGTAAAGCATACATAATCGGTAATCATAGCGGTCATACTATCCTTTATACGAACAGGAATATTCCTAAAAGGAGAGACAGCGCCATGATACCACTTTCTTCAAATCTTGAATCGCGCCAGCAGGCATTTACAGGAACGCGTGATGAGCTAGAGCAGCATCAGTTCTCGCTTGGAGGCAATTGGGATTACACGAACGGCTCATTTGACCGCTCCTTGGATGAGGAGAATAAAGTGTGGCTCCGCCTTCCCTTTGAAGTCATTAACGGCAATGTTGTTGATGTAAATGCGGATACCAATGCCATTATTAGAATGGGCACCCCTTATGTGCTTAAGCATTTGTATAAAGAAGGGAATGACTCGGAAGCCTCTGCTCGTGTAGTTGGAGCGTTATTCGATCAATTCCAAGCGCCGACTGATCCGGATGCTGAGATTGAGCCCAAGTGGGTTGATCGTGCAAAAGAAATCGTGGCAGAGGTGGAGCATCTTTTTCCTGAATAAGTTCCATCTTAACTCTCTATTGTGAATAGGGAGTTTTTTTTATTTCATTGCTTTTTAAAGGTGGAATCAAGGAGATAAGATGCCGTTCCGATAGCTATGGAGGAAGATCTGAAGTAAGCGGTGTGGGTGGTTAGTCTTGAGAGTGGGGGCATTAGCGAATAAGCTTGCCCTGAATGCAGTTAACAGGAAAAAGTGTCTCGAGGCATTAATATAAAGAGTTTCTTCAGGAGAAAAATTTGTGAATACGGACGGATGAGCATGTGAGGCTGGTTAAAACAGGAAGGGTGTTACCCTTCCTTATTTTCTACTAGTTCGTCTTGATCGCTGCCCCAAATGTAATCATAGCCGGGCTCTGGAGCAGGTTCTGACTCTTTTTTAACTGAAATTTGGCTTGTTAATTCATATTCACTAAGCTCTACTTCATTTTTGTTTTCTTTTTCATTCATAAAAAATCTCCTTTGTCTAAGCTATTAGGTTCACTAGAAGTTTCAAAGGCTGAGTTCTCTTGTATGTGCACCAAAATAAGTTCTCCATAAGTATCTTTTTTTATTCACGGTGTGAATGGAGAAGAACTTGGGAAGGGTTCATATAGAAGAAAAAAAGGTATATAAAAGAAAAGGGTACTGCAAGTAGATTAAGGTAATGGGTTGAGAAAGATTGGATGAATTATTATAATGAATGAAGCCCCAGCCAATCATACTGGAGCTTTCTTTATTTGATTTAAAATGATTTGCCCGAAGTAAGCTCATCTCTTCTTAACCGTTAGTCAATGTGCGCTGTAATCAATAAAAACCAGTATCTAACGTATGCGAAAGTTATTTCAAATTCATGTACTTTTAAGTTTGTTTTAAGGTAGAATGTGCATGATAGGAGTACAAGAATTATACAGCAGCCATTCAGCTAGAATGATTGCTTAATGGAATATTTTGGAGGAGGAAAGCGGAATGGACGATCAAAACAAGAAATATGACGATTTTTTCCGAAATGGCGAAGTTGAAGGAGAAAAGAATCAGGAACGTCAGGAGGAAGCAGACAGCCCTATAGCCTCTTCTGAAACCGATTCTCAGAACAAACCGTCCTACTATTATTCATATGGGCCATTCAAGGGCGGCGCTCAAGAGGAGCCATCATCAACATCTTCTACTTACCAGCCGCAAGCAGATGCGAATACAGGACCAACCGTGGATAACGTGAATGAGCCTATTTTGGTGGAGCCTACCGTTCGGGCAACTGAGCCTAAGCTTGAGGGACAGCCGTTAAGAACGTTTACCTCTAACCAATCTGCCGGAAAAGGGAACTGGCAAGTGCGTGAGCCTAAACGGAAGTCTTCCTTCGGGGGCATGTTCTTATCCTTCATGGCAGGCGTACTTATAGTCGGAATATTAATGTATACGGCAGATGCCGGCAACTGGTTTACTTCACAGCAGACTATAGTTACGACTACGAATCAGGAGTCGACAGGCTCAGGGTCCTCCTCGAAAGATGACTCTACATCAAGCAATGGTGGTGCTACGATTACATCCGCTCGACCAGACAACATAGCGAAGCTATTCGAAACATCCAGCCCGGCTGTCGTTAAGATTGAGACTTATGTGAATATGTCTCGCAATAACAGCGGCGGAAGCATTCTGGATGATCCTTTCTTCCGTCAGTTTTTCGGAGAGAACAGTCCTGAGACGCAGCAGCCTGAGCAAGGGCAAGAAGATGGAAATATGCAGGCTAGTGGAATCGGCACAGGCTTCTTCTTCGAAGATACGGGTTATATTCTAACGAATCAGCATGTTGTGGGCACCTCAGATAAAATCGAAGTAGTCGTGCAAGGCTATGAGAAGCCTTTTACAGCTAAGCTGCTTGGATCCAGCTATGAGCTTGATTTGGCGGTACTGAAGGTAGAAGGGGATAAACCATTCCCTACACTGCCGCTAGGAAGCTCAGACAATATTAATATCGGCGATTGGGTAATTGCGATTGGCAATCCATATGGCTTCGATCATACCGTTACTGTTGGGGTGCTTAGCTCCAAGGAGCGTCCAATCAGCATACCGGATACGCAAGGAACACGTGAATATAAGCATTTGCTGCAGACAGATGCTTCCATTAATCCCGGCAATTCAGGCGGACCGCTTCTTAATGTGAAGGGCGAGGTCATTGGGATTAATACAGCAGTCAGCTCGGAAGCACAAGGAATTGGCTTCGCGATTCCGACAAGCACGATTCAGGAAGTGCTGGAGACACTCAAGAACAATGAGGAAGTACCGAAGGCTCCAGTGCCATTCATCGGGGCAGAGCTGAAGGATGTATCAGAGGATATCGCCAAACAATTAGGCTTGGATGTTGTTGAAGGCTCTATTGTTCGCAATGTGTATTATAATTCACCAGCTTATTTGGGAGATTTGAAGCAATTCGATGTTATTGTCGGCATTGACGGCAAGAAATACAAAACAACACAAGAGCTTATCAGCACAATTCAATCCAAAGAAGTTGGAACAAGCGTGGAATTGAACATTATTCGTAAAAATGAGAAGCTCAATTTGACCGTTGTCATTGGCGACAAAAATAAATTTAACGCTGAATAATCATATTCCCCAGCGGCGTGTGCAACAAGCGTAGAGTACAGCATGCTCTGCGCTTGTTTTTTTATGAGGGAATGAATTCTATGGAGGTAAGGATATGAGTATGAGAGCGAAAATAGTCGTTGTCGACGACGATGAGAAGATCACTGCGCTATTGAAAAGAAGCTTGATATTCGAAGGATATGAGGTAACGACAGCCTCCAATGGCTTGGAGGGCTTGAAGCTGCTGCTGACCGCTGATCCTGACCTGCTTATTCTTGATGTGATGATGCCTTACGTCGATGGTTGGGAGGTATGCCGCCGTGTAAGAGAGGGAGGCAGCTCTGTGCCAATCCTCATGTTAACCGCCAAGGATGACATTACGGATCGCGTTAAGGGACTCGATACCGGAGCAGACGATTACTTGGTCAAGCCATTTGCGCTGGAGGAGCTGCTGGCTCGGGTGCGTGCGTTGCTGCGCCGCAAGTCGGACAAGCTGGAGGAAGCAAGCAGCAAGATCGTATACGAGGATCTAGCCTTGGATCAGGATTCCCGGGAAGCGATTCGTGGAGGAAGAAGGATTGAGCTGACTGCTAAGGAGTATGATCTCATGCTCTTGTTTATTCAAAATCCACGTCGCGTATTGACAAGGGATTCGATTATGGAAAAAATTTGGGGCTATGATTTCAGCGGGGAGTCGAATGTGCTGGAAGTCTACATCGCCATGCTGCGCCAGAAGCTTGAGGAGGGCGGGGCCAAGCGAATTATTCAAACGGTTCGGGGAACTGGCTATGTGCTGCGGGGGGAGAGTTGATCGGTAATGACGATTCGGCTTAGGCTTACCTTATGGTATTCCAGCTTATTGGCTGTAACGTTAATTGCATTCGGCTGTGCGATTTATTTTTTCGTTAATATGAATACGTACGGTGATATTAAAAATTCCTTGCGTAAGCAAGCGGAGAGCACACAGTTCATCGGGACTACCTATGACGGTTTCTTCAATTTGAAGCCGGTATCCCAATTTTATGAGCCTGATCTATATAGCCAATACGTTAACTATAGAGAAGGCGTGCTTCAATTGGATTCCAATATGAAGAAAATGGGCTTTCAATTTGCTTATCCCGCAGCTACCGAGGAGCCTGTGGCTGGATTTTTGAAAAAAACAGTTACTATTAATGGCAATCATTATGTGTTCCTTATTTATCAGCGGCCGCTTGAGCTGGAGAAGGATAACTCATTAGTTGGCTTGCTTCAAGTAGGGGCCTATGTCGGCAGTGAAGAGAAGTTTTTGACTGGGCTGCGTTCCATTCTTATCTTTTCCTCTATAGCGGTCCTTATGATTGCTTTTACAGCTGGATTATTCCTCGCTCGCCAGGTATTGCGACCGATTGAGAGAGTAATAGAAGCGACAGAAAAAATTCAAGGCGGTTCGGATCTAAGTGTGAGGATTCCTATAGAGGGACCTAAGGATGAGATTGGAAAGCTTGTATATACGCTCAATGTGATGCTTGGCCGGATGCAGATGGCTTATAATGAGCTTGATGAGTCTTATAAAGCGCAGCGCCGCTTCGTGTCAGATGCCTCACATGAGCTTAGAACGCCGCTTACGACAATTCGCGGCAATATTGAGCTGCTTCAGCGGATGTGGACGAAGTCTCCCTCTCAAGCCTCATTAGATGGTATCGTATTAGCGCTGGATGCTCAGAAGTGGGAGTTATCCAGTGAGGCGATGCAGGATATCTCGGATGAAGCAAGAAGGATGTCGACGCTTGTGAATGATCTGCTGGCACTCGCACGGGCAGATGCGGGCTATATGATGGAGAAGCAGTCCGTTGCTATTCTTCCATTAGTGGAGGAAGTCGGGAGGCGGGCACAGCTGCTGCCGCGCTCGGCAGACTGGCTGCTGGGAGATTTGTCAGAGCTTGCAGATACTCGCGTCTATGGCAATCCTGATTATTTGCAGCAGCTACTGTTCATCTTCATAGAGAATGCATTTAAGTATACACCGGATGGTATCGTGGAAGTTAGCGCTCAGCTTAAGGGTGATCAGCTCGGTATCGTCATTCGGGATACAGGCATTGGCATGAATCCCGAGGAGGTTCCACATATCTTCGATCGCTTCTATCGAGCGGATGAGTCAAGGGGGAAAACAGTCGGAACCGGGCTTGGTCTGTCCATTGCCAAATGGATCATTGATGAGCATCAAGGATCGATCGAGGTGACAACGCGGGAGGGCAACGGATCGGTATTTGTAATCTGGTTGCCAATAGACTTTTCTGTACCGCCCGCTTCGACTATAATAGAGGGAATGGATCGAATCGACAGCTAAGACGTTTTCGGTCAGAAAGCAGGTGCGACAGATGGAGATTGTCAAAATTTCGCCGCGCGGCTATTGCTATGGCGTCGTTGATGCGATGGTATTGGCTTTGCAAACGGCTAAAAATTTGGATTTGCCCCGTCCTATTTATATTCTAGGCATGATTGTTCATAATGCACATGTTACCGAGGCATTCGAGCAAGAGGGTGTCATTACACTTGACGGCGAGAACCGGTTGGAAATATTAGATCAGGTCGAGAAAGGTACAGTCATCTTCACTGCTCATGGCGTATCTCCCGAAGTACGCAAGCGGGCACGTGACAAGGGATTGACGGTAGTCGATGCTACCTGCCCTGATGTGACAAAGACCCATGATTTGATTCGCGAGAAAGTGGCGGAGGATTATCATATTATTTATATTGGCAAGAAGAATCATCCTGAGCCAGAAGGTGCGCTTGGTGTTGCGCCAGACCGCGTACACCTTATCGAGCGTGAGGAAGATATTGCCCTGCTCGACATTCCGAATGAGCGTATTACGATTACGAATCAGACGACTATGTCGCAGTGGGATATTCGGAATCTGATCAGCAAGCTGATCGAGAAATATCCAAGAGCCGAGATTCATAACGAGATTTGCCTCGCTACGCAGGTTAGACAAGAAGCTGTTGCTGAGCAAGCTGGTGTAGCGCAGCTCTGTATTGTTGTAGGTGACCCTCGCAGCAATAACTCTAATCGTCTGGCCCAAGTATCGGAAGAGATCGCGGGTGTTACCGCTTATCGGGTAGGCGATGTGTCTGAGATTAAGCAAGAGTGGCTCCAAGGCATCGAGCGTGTCGCTGTTACTTCCGGAGCTTCCACGCCTACACCGATTACGAAGGAAGTAATCGCTTATTTAGAGCAGTATGATCATGCTGATCCATCTACTTGGGAGATTAAGCGTACGATTAATATGAATAAGCTGCTGCCTACGATCCGTGTGAAATCGGTGGATAAGGATGCAACAACAAAGACGCCGTAAGGCGTCTTTTGTTGTTGCAAGAGAGATTAGCGTAGCCAATGGGAGTACCATTGCCAGAGAGACTAGCATCGGTAAAAAGAATAGCATTGGCAGAGAGTAGCATCGGTAAAGAGAATAGTATTGGTAAGAGGGCACTATTTCTTGTGAAAGTGCAGTTGCCAGTAAGAGTTCATTGCCTAAGGGAGTGCTGAGAAAGTGAATTCAAGCTTCATATTTATTTGAAATGCGTGTTGAGATATTTTAGCGGAATGCAGTTCCGGTATTAGTTGATTTACTGTCATAACATACAAAATAGCTGATCCCCATTCCGTTATTTCAGCAAAACAGGAGAGAAAAGGGTTTATTCGGTGATATAGCGGAAGCAGAATCCGTTATTTTTAGCGGAGGAGAAAGTAGGGATATAATAACGGAACGCTGTTCCGCTAGATTATAGAGGAAGAAGCGACAACATTTTATCTGCCGCGTTGGGAGCAGTAAGGTGAGTTGTTGGACAGAAGTGGTGGCGTATTTATCGTTGTGGGGAGAACAAGAAGCATATTTTGCTCAGTACAAGTAATAAAATCATATATGGGAAAAGGCTACATTAAAATTTTCAGTTTTATTCTTGACGGGAGTGGGGGGAGTCATGTATAGTTACTTTAACGAGTAAAAGCATAAAAGCCACAAAGCATAAAAGCGAACAAGCGTAAAAGCAACAAAGCACAAAAGCAACAAAGCGTAAAAGCGAACAAGATTATAAGCTTAAAAGTCAGTAAACAAGCGAATAGAGCAAAGATCAAAAGCAGCAAAGATCAAAAGCAGCAAAGATCAAAGCAGTAAAAGTAGCAAAACGATCAAAACCAAGCAAACCAAGCAAACCAAGCAAACCAAGCAAAACAAACATAAAAGCGATGAAGCGAAAAAAGGGAGAGATATAATTATGATCGTAATTACAAGTCAACATATAGCTGAGGAACGGATTGCGGAGATTGTGCAGCACATTGAGAAAGCCGGCGTACAGGCGCATGTATCTAGAGGAACGGATAGAACGGTTATCGGAATTATCGGGCAGGCAGAGCCTACTCTAGCTGAGCATCTTCGCCAATTGAAGGGCGTAGAGAATGTGATCAAGATTTCGAAGTCCTACAAGCTGGCGAGCCGTGATTTCCATCCTGACGATACGATTATCGATATCAAGGGAGTTAAGATCGGTGGCAGCAATCTTGTCATTATGGGCGGTCCATGTGCAGTGGAATCCCCAGAGCAGATCGATGAGATTGCAAGACTGGTTAAAGCAGCAGGCGGGCAAGTGCTGCGCGGCGGTGCCTTTAAGCCGCGGACTGGTCCATACAGCTTCCAAGGTGTAGGCGTTGAAGGTCTCGTCATGATGGCGGAAGCAGGCAAGAAGCATGGCCTTCTTACGATTACTGAGGTCATGACGCCCGAGTACGTGGATGTGTGTGCAGAGTATGCGGATATTCTTCAGGTCGGAACACGCAATATGCAAAACTTCGACTTATTGCGCAAGCTAGGCACCATTCAGACTCCAGTACTGCTTAAGCGGGGCTTCAGCTCCACTTATGATGAATTCCTCAATGCGGCTGAATATATACTGGCTGGCGGGAATCCAAACGTTATGCTCTGCGAGAGAGGAATTCGTACATTCGAGACATACACGAGAAATACGCTGGATCTATCGGCTATTCCAGTCCTTCAAGGATTAAGCCACCTTCCTGTTATTTCTGATCCAAGCCATGGTACAGGGCGCCGCGAGCTCGTTGAGCCAATGTCCAAAGCTTCGGTTGCTGCAGGAGCGAATGGTTTGATCGTCGAGATGCATACTGATCCTGACAATTCCATGACAGGTGATGGGGTGCAGTCGCTCTTCCCGGATCAATTCGCTAACCTTTTGAAGGACTTAGAGAAGCTGGCTCCCATTGTAGGCAAGCAATTTGATACACCAAAAGCACCTGCAGAAGCTTTTAAGGAATGGAAAATATAAACGCTTTCATAATAGAGAAGCCGTGGTCCCTTGCCAGTCAAGGAATCACGGCTTTTTATGATGGCAAGAAGGCAAATTCATGTACAAAAATTTAAAGCTGTGAGTAAACCTAACATGAGATTAAAAAATACCTGACATAAGTATTGACGATGGTAAATCGTAGTTTTATAATTACCTCATAGATAACAACGAAACTTGAACGATAACAGTTCATCACTAGACGAATGTTCGGAAATGGGGAGAATATCAGATGTCAATTCAAAATGTTTTAGACATTATTAAAGAAAACAGCATCCAGTTTGTAGATTTCCGCTTCGTGGACCTTGCAGGCCGCGCGCATCACATTACTATTCCTTCGACAGAAGTCGACGGCGACATTTTTGTGAATGGTGTAGCATTCGACGGTTCCTCGATCCCAGGTTTCCGCGGTATTGAAGAATCTGACATGATGATGATGCCAGATCCAGAATCTGTATTCATTGATCCTTTCACTGATCACCCAACACTTAACATCATGTGTAACATTCATACGCCGGACGGCGAACGTTATGATCGCGATCCGCGCAGCATCGCTCAAAAAGCAGAAGAATTCCTAAAAACAGCTGGCGTTGGAACAACAGCTTTCTTTGCTCCTGAATCCGAGTTCTTTATCTTCGACGAAGTACGTTATGAGAGCACAATGAACTCTTCTAGCTTTTTCGTTGATTCCGAGGAAGCAGGCTGGAACACGAACCGCAAAGAAGACGGCGGCAACCTTGGCTTTAAAGTTCCTGTAAAAGGCGGCTATGTACCAGTAGCTCCAGTTGACTCTCAGCAAGATATTCGCAGCGAAATGGTTCGCCTCATGCAGGAGTCAGGTCTTCGCGTTGAACGTCATCACCATGAAGTTGCAACAGCTGGTCAAGCTGAAATCAACTTCCGTTTTGACACATTGACTAAAACAGCTGACAATTTGATGAAATACAAATATATCGTTCACAACACAGCTCGCCAATACGGCAAAGTAGCTACATTCATGCCGAAGCCACTATTCGGAGACAGCGGATCGGGTATGCACGTTCACTCCTCCATCTTTGATGGCGACACTCCTTTGTTCTACGAAAAAGGAGCTTACGGCAACCTGAGCCAATTGGCTATGCACTATATCGGCGGTATTCTGCACCATTCGCCAGCATTGATTGCTTTCACGAATCCGAGCACGAACTCGTTTAAGCGTCTTATCCCGGGATATGAAGCACCAGTTAACCTGGTATTCTCCAAAGGTAATCGTTCAGCAGCAGTACGTATTCCAATTGCATCGGTTACGCCTAAAGGCTGCCGTATTGAATTCCGTACACCGGACTCCACAGCTAACCCATACCTTTCCTTCGCAGCAATGCTGCTTGCGGGCCTAGATGGTATTAAGCGTAAATTGGATCCTGTTGCTCTGGGCTATGGTCCATTCGACAAGAACATTTATGAGCTGCCAGAAGAAGTGAAAAGTGAAATTCGCAGTGTACCGGGTTCCCTTGACGAAGCGCTTGATGCACTTGAGGCTGGTTCCGGGTTCTTGACAGAAGGCGGCGTATTCTCCGAAGACTTCATTGCAAACTATGTTGCTCTGAAACGTAAAGAATCAAAAGCGGTTGCGACTCGCATTCATCCACATGAATACAGCCTTTATTTTAGCTGCTAATTCAATAATCGACGGGCTCCTTAGGGAGCTCGTTTTTTTTATGACTAGGCATCTAATTACAACGATAAAAGCGAAGTGAAGGCAGGATTGTTGTCGGTAATGTGAAAAACCGAATGATTTTGTTCGTGTAAGGGGTTACCGTTCGACTTTTTGTTCGTGAACATTCCGTAAACATACTTGAAGCTTGTCAATAAACTTGTTATTATTAACGTTATCATGTGAGATAAACCCTCGGATGTAACAAAATCAAAAGGTGGTTGACGGAGATGAAACGAGCATTTAACTTCAATGCAGGACCGGCCGCTTTGCCGCTTGAAGTGCTGCAGCAGGCGCAAGAGCAATTTGTAGAATATCAGGGTGCAGGCATGTCCATTATGGAAATGTCCCATCGCAGCCCGCTCTATGAGCAAGTGAATAACGAGACTCAAGCGCTAATGCGTGAATTGTTCGGTATTCCGGATAATTACCACGTTTTGCTCCTGCAAGGTGGAGCAAGCTCGCAATTCGCCATGATCCCGATGAATTTACTCCGTCCAGGCCGTCCGGGTGCTTATGTAATGACTGGGAACTGGGCAGATAAAGCGCTGAAAGAGGCGAAGCTTGTTGGAGAAACGGTTATCGCTGCTTCTTCTGAAAGTGATGGCTTCAAGCGTATGCCAAGTCTAAGCGACATTCAAGTACCGGAGAACGCGGCTTATCTTCATCTCACTTCCAATGAGACCATTGGAGGAACACAGTTTGCGCAGTTCCCGACACAGACAGGCAATGTACCGGTGATTGCGGATATGTCCAGTGATATTCTGTGCCGTCCAGTAGATGTTAGCAACTTTGGCATGATCTACGCAGGCGCACAAAAAAATCTCGGTCCATCCGGGGTTACAGTAGTTATCGTACGTGATGACATCGTGGCTGAAAGTCCAAAAACAATTCCTGCAATCTTCCGTTATGATACGCACGCGAAGAACGGTTCTTTGTACAATACACCGCCTTCCTTCTCGGTTTATATGGTGAATCTTGTACTTAAGTGGATTCAAGCTAAAGGCGGCGTTGCTCAAATGGAGCAATTCAACCGCAACAAAACAAACTTGATTTATGATGCAATCGATCAAAGCGGCGGCTTCTACAAAGGCTTCGCACTTCCAGAGAGCCGTTCGCTTATGAATATTACATTCCGTATTCACAATGAAGAGCTTGAGAAGCAATTCATTAAGGAATCGGAGGAGCAAGGCTTTGTTGGATTGAAGGGCCATCGTGATGTTGGCGGCCTTCGTGCTTCGACTTATAACGCGGTTCCTCTTGAGAGCTGCCAGGCACTTGCACAATTTATGCAAGATTTCCAGAAGCGTAACGGATAATAAGGCTATTAATGAATAGTAGACAGAGCAAAGACCGCCTCTTCAATAAGAAGGGCGGTCTTTGCTGCATCTTAGGCTAGAGAGGAATCGAGTGCATTCGTGCCATTAAGTTTATAGCCAACGTTGCGGATGGTCATAATATATTCAGGCGAGCGGGCATTTTTTTCAATCTTGTCTCTTAGGTGGCTGATATGGACATCTACGATGCGAGTATCCCCGAGAAAATGATAATCCCATACGCCATGCAAAAGCTGCTGGCGGCTCAGTACTTTGCCTCGATGCTTGCATAAAAACAGGAGCAGCTCGAATTCTTTGGGCGTTAATTCAATTTCTTTGCCGTCTATAAGGACCTCACGCTGCTGGGCACGAACGCTTAGGCGTCCGATATCAATCGCGGGTGTTTCAATTAAGCCCGGAATGGTCTGCAATCGGCGGAATATGGCTTGAATACGAGAGATAAGCTCTTGTGGACTGAAGGGTTTTGTCATGTAATCGTCAGCGCCGTTATCTAACCCGGCTATTTTGTCCGTTACATCTTGAAGAGCAGTCAGCATCACGATCGGTACAGCATTATTCTGCTTGCGCAGCTCACGGCATACTTGAATGCCATCCATCTTCGGGAGCATGAGGTCCAGTACGATCAGGTCAGGACGGAAGGCCTTCAATACTTCAAAGACCGCCTCGCCATCGCTTACGCAACGAACCTCATAATTGGCAAGCTTGAGATTAAATTCGATTAGCATGGAGATGGAGGGCTCGTCGTCGACGACCAAAATCTTTTTTTTCATCATCATTCAATTCTCCTTTTGTCTCCTATTCTTGCTTTAGTATGAATGCAGACCTTAATCTACAGATTAAGGGTGCGTTAACACTATGTAAATTTTGAAAGTACATCTACTTAAGAGTTTGTTAAAATTGTGTATATTTCAAGGCTAAAGGCAGTTTGGATAGCAAAAAAATCGTTATGATTGTGCGATGAAACTAAAATTGATGTATAATAGAAAGGTTGAAAGGTGGAAGTGAAGATGGCATTTCATATCGTATTGGTAGAGCCGGAGATACCGGCGAATACCGGAAATATCGCTCGGACTTGTGCCGCTACGGGAACGTATTTGCATTTGGTGCGACCGCTCGGATTCCAAACCGATGATCGGACATTGAAACGAGCTGGACTGGATTATTGGCATGCTGTGCATGTGGAGTATCATGATTCATTCCAAGAACTGTTGGATTTACACCCGCAGGGCCGGTTTTTCTATACCAGCACACGTGCGACGAAGGTGTATTCCGAAATTCAATTCCGTGATGGTGATTTCTTTGTGTTCGGGAAAGAAACGAAAGGGCTGCCTCAGGAGCTGATCGAGGCGAATCTGGATACCTGCATTCGTATGCCGATGACAGATGACGTTAGATCGCTAAATTTATCCAATACTGCTGCTATTCTGGTATATGAGGCGCTTAGGCAGAATCGTTTCCCCGGATTAGAGTAAGTTTTTGGCTTAGGATAATTGCAGAATAATTGCAGGATATTAAGATTCTATTCGGAATAGAAGGATTTTTAATATATCCATCGAAAAGCTATAATGCAAAGGTTTCACAAAACTGGCTTGCAAAACTAGACACAGAAGAGGTGAAAACGATGAAACCAGCAGGAGTTGTACGTAAGGTGGATCAACTAGGCCGAATTGTTCTGCCGAAATCATTACGCAAACGTTATCAGATGAACGAGGGCGATCCCGTTGAAATTTTAGTACAAGGGGACCACATCATCCTGGAGCGTTACCGTCCAAGATGTGTGTTCTGCGGCTCAATGGAAGAAGTACGCGACTACAAAGAGCGGCACCTATGTGCGCAATGTATGGGGGAAATGGGTCAGCTTATTCGTTAAGCATACATGGCATAATAACTCTACACCCGTATAAACAAACAAAGCTTCTTGCTAAGATCGCCTGAGCGGTCTTCTGCAAGAAGCTTTGTTTTGTTGCGCTTGGATTAGAGGCCTTTTGTCTTGTCATCATTATAGGATGAGGTTAACATCGCTACAATAAACAGGACAAATACAGTCATAACTGTAATAAACGTAATGGACATTATGCAGACACCTCCGATTAACTAGCTATATTATACCCAACGTGGCAGAAAAAGAAAACTTTAAAAGTTGTGAACAGATTGTTAACATAGAAGGAATACTCATAAAGCGGTTGCACGTGAGCCTTTTTTTATGAGAAAATTATAAAATTAAGGCTTGGGAGGAATAAGGACATGGATTATCAGTTCGCATCAAGAATTGCTCAGGTAAAATCATCGGTGGTTAGAGATATTTTGAAGCTGACGCAGGGCAAGGATATGATTTCATTCGCAGGAGGACTTCCAGCGGAAGAGCTATTTCCTGTTCAAGCCGTTCGAGAAGCGTCTAATCGAGTACTAGAGGCTGGCTCCGGTGCATTGCAATATGGATTGACGGAAGGGTATTTGCCGCTTCGCGAGCAGTTATGTGTAAGAATGGCACAAAAGGGAATGAATGTGCAGCCGGAGGAAATGATATTAACGACTGGCTCGCAGCAAGCGATCAGCTTGCTCGTACAAGTTCTTACTGAGCCAGGCGATACGATATTAGTGGAGAGACCAACTTATCTCGCTTGCCTGCAAGTATTCGAACTGCATGGCTTGAAGGTTGTTGCTGCTGAGAGTGATGAGAACGGTATGATTCCCGAAGATGCGGAACGGCTCATCCGTGAGCATAATCCAAAGCTTTGCTATGCGGTTCCGACGTTCGGCAATCCGACAGGCAGAGTATGGAGCTTGGAGAGAAGACAGAAGCTGCTGAATCTATGCGTTAATAATGGCATTCCTATTCTAGAGGATGATCCGTACGGTGAAATAAAGTTCGACCAAGGTGAGAATTTTCCGAGCCTCTTTGCACTTGATAAAGAAGCAGGAGGCAATGCGGTTATTTATACGAGCACCTTCTCCAAAACAGTTGCTCCTGCGCTGCGCACAGGATGGGCTATTGGAGATGTAAAGGTTATTCAAATGCTGGCGAAGGCCAAGCAAGCGGCTGACCTTCAATCAAGCACGATGGATCAGCAGCTGCTCAGCCAACTTCTGGGGCATTTTCCATTAGATGATCATATTAAAGTGATCTCGGATTCTTATGGTGCCAGAATGCATGAGATGCAGAAGCTGCTTCGTGAGCAGTCTATTGAGGGGTTAAGCTGGATTGAGCCTAAAGGCGGCATGTTCCTATGGGTGGAGCTTCCTGATGGCCTTGATGCAGAAGTATTGCTGCGCGCTGCTGTTAAGAAAGGCGTTGCATTCGTGCCAGGCAGCGCATTCTATGCTTATGACCCTCAGCGGAATACCGCGAGGCTCAACTTTACACATAACAAGGGCATTCGCACGATACAAGGCGTTGAACGTCTGGGAGAAGCGATTCGCGAATTTACTGCGCGCAGCTAGCATGCAGCAGTTCTAATTCTTGATTATTGCCAGTGAAGCAATCCAGTCTGCAAGGACTTCGGCATATTCCTGCAAAGCGGCTTCGCCCGCGGGCGTAATTCGATAGGAGCCGCGACCGATTTTTTCGAACCATAGATAATGATTGTTGCGCAGCATAGCTCCGCTCTGGGAATAACCCGTGAATCTGGTTATTTGGCTGGGAGACATTGGACCTGTGACCTGCATGGCGTAAGCACAGCGCAGTGCCTTCTCACGGTAGGCGGTCACGAGCATGCGCCGGGTGCTGCCTCCAACATTGTAATCACCGCTGCGTTCTTTGAATTCTTGCAGCAGTCGGGCCTGTTTTTTCCTTCTTACGCCTCGCTGGGGAGGATCGCCAGGCTCGCATAACAGCTCGATGACCGGAGCCTTCGTCTTATAGAAGGTAACCGTCATAAGTCCAAGCCCAAGCATGCGGCATAGCTCGGTAATATCGCCGAATCGTTGGTTATGGGCGCCGCTCTTCTTGCGGTTGCGTTCAACGGCAAGTATAACGTTATTATGTATGCGAAGACGTTCAATCCCCTGCAGTAGCAGAGAGAGATTGAACGTTTTTTTCATTTCGACAATTACGGCAGCGCTGTCGCCCTCTTTTATGGCTACCAAATCACAATGCAGCACTTCGCTCTTTACGGTATACCCGCGCTGCTGATAGTAGGCTTTGATGGGACCGTACAGCTCCTCTTCTTTGTTGACAGCCATGCTCTTCCCCCGCTTTCTTATCCCTATTATAGCAAAGGATTCTTCGTGCTTGTCGCAATTTGCTGGATTGCCGACTAAAATAGTGGTCAATTTCCTAGGGGACTAAGCATAGAAATGTAATACTTCAATAAAAGTTAAACCTCGTTGATAGATGTCTAGAGAAAAATCCCGAGCGGAGTAAAAAATGCGGATTGCGGAAGCGATGGGAGGAGGCGCAGCATGGATATTTTCAAGCGCATATCGGAGTATCGAACGGAAAATGAAAAGCTGGCTTGGACCGGGACATTCAAGGAATACATCGAACTATTGAGGAAAGATCCTGCCCCGGCCATGACAGCGCACTCGCGTGTGTATGAGATGATTGAGTCGTTTGGCGTAGAAGAGGGTGGAGGACAGAAGCGGTATAATTTTTTCAATCAGGAGATATTTGGTTTGGATCGCGCCATTGAAAAGCTAGTGGAAGAATATTTTCATTCCTCTGCTCGCCGTCTTGATGTACGTAAACGTATTTTGTTGCTCATGGGTCCTGTTAGCGGAGGGAAATCGACGATTGTGACGATGCTCAAAAAAGGGCTGGAGCGTTTCTCCAGAACGGATCGGGGCGCTGTCTACGCTGTGAAGGGCTGCCCGATGCACGAAGATCCGCTCCATCTCATTCCTCATGAGCTTCGTCCGGAGATTGAGAAGGAGCTTGACGTACGAATTGAAGGCAACCTGTGCCCATCCTGCCAGATGCGGCTGCATACGGAATACGGGGGTAACATAGAGAACGTGACGGTAGAGCGAGTATTCATATCGGAAGATAATCGAGTCGGCATAGGCACATTCAGCCCATCAGATCCGAAGTCGCAGGATATTGCAGATCTGACCGGCAGTATTGATTTCTCGACAATTACGGAATATGGCTCGGAGTCTGACCCGCGGGCCTATCGTTTTGATGGAGAATTGAATAAAGCGAATCGAGGGTTAATGGAGTTCCAGGAAATGCTTAAGTGTGATGAGAAGTTTCTATGGAACTTATTGTCCCTGACGCAGGAAGGGAATTTCAAGGCAGGGAGATTTGCTTTAATCTCGGCTGATGAGCTTATCATCGCTCATACGAATGAGACCGAGTACAAATCATTTATTAGCAACAAAAAGAATGAGGCGCTTCAATCACGGATGATTGTGATGCCGATTCCATACAATCTAAGGGTGTCCGATGAGGAAAAAATTTATACGAAGCTGATCTCTCAAAGCGATATGAAGCATATTCATATTGCTCCTCATGCGCTGCGGGCAGCAGCTATCTTCTCTATATTGACCCGCTTGAAGGAGACGAAAAAGCAGGGTATGGATTTAGTGAAAAAGATGCGGATGTATGATGGTGAAGAGGTGGAGGGCTTTAAGGAAGCCGATCTGAAGGAAATGCAAAATGAATACATTGAAGAAGGCATGACGGGAATTGATCCGCGTTATGTCATCAACCGAATTTCGAGCGCTCTTATTAAGCAGGATATGCAGTGCATCAATGCGCTTGATGTTCTGCGGGCCTTGAAGGAGGGGCTTGATCAGCATCCTTCCATTACAAAGGAGGAGCGAGAGCGCTATCTTAACTTCATCTCAGTAGCCCGTAAGGAATATGATACGCTGGCGAAAAAGGAGATTCAAAAGGCCTTCGTCTACTCCTTCGAGGAGTCAGCACGCACCTTGTTTGAGAACTATCTGGATAACATCGAGTCCTACTGCAACTGGTCGAAGATCAAGGATCCGTTGACTGGTGAGGAGATGGACCCCGATGAGCGGCTGATGCGTTCAATCGAAGAGCAAATCGGTGTCTCAGAGAACGCCAAGAAGGCATTCCGTGAGGAGATATTGATCCGTATTTCGTCGTATTCCCGCAAAGGCAAAAAATTCGACTTCACGAGCCATGAGCGGCTTCGCGAGGCTGTAGAGAAGAAGCTGTTCACTGATTTGAAGGATATTGTGAAAATTACGACGTCTACGAAGACACCGGATGAAAGCCAGCTCAAGCGAATAAACGAGGTAAGCAAACGATTAATCGACGAGCATGGATATTGCCCGGTGTGCTCGAATGAGCTGCTGCGCTATGTCGGAAGCCTGTTAAATCGCTAATACAAAGAAGGAGGGCAGCCATTGCTGCCCTCCTTCTTTTGTCATTGGGAGTGCTTATTTTTCTCGTATGTGGAATTGAGCGCTTCATAATGAGGGTTGTAGAGATGTTGTTTTACGGCAGGTGCAGCGGAACCGCGTTCCGTTAAACTGCGCTGACAACAGCCATAGATGGGAACACCATGATTGCATTCGCTATTATAAATTTTTAATAAGCTTTTAATAAACTTTTACAATTTATGAAAGGGGTTACGAATCCGGAGCAATTGACGATATAATAGAATAAGTAGCTAGCATACATCCTAGGAGGAACCTTATTCCATGATTAATGTAGATGAACAAAGAAGTCGCCAGTTGGCTTATACCGGCATAACCGAGCAGGATTTGAACAGGCTTGCTTCTTGTCGGCCCGTATTTGTTCAGGTGGTAGGGGAAGTAGTAGATCGCTTCTATGAGAGTCTGGAGCAATATCCAGAGCTAATGGATCTGATTGCAAGAGTTAGCAGCATCGAACGACTGAAGGAGACGCAAAGGGAATATTGGGTGTCATTGACGGATGGTGTGATCGATCAGCCATTCCTTGATAATAGGATCAAGATTGGACTTGTCCATTCCCGAATTGGATTGACGACAGACTGGTATTTAGGCACTTATATGACTTATTTGGATATAGCAATTTCGGTCTTTAAGCGAGTTATTCCTGAGCAATGGACCGAGGTCATTCATTCCCTTACGAAGATGTTCAACCTGGATTCTCAGCTCGTGCTGGAAGCCTATAACCGTTCCGAGCAAGCGAAAATTCAGGAGCTTGCTGATGATCGTTCGGTGATGCTGAATATCGTTATGGAAGCCGTACAAAAGCTTGCTGGTCTTATGGTTGAGCTTGATGAAGGCGCACAAATGATTGCTTCAACTGCAGTCTCGACTTCTCAATCTCAGGATAAAGCACATGATCTGTTAGAAGAGCTCCAAGTTGACCTTGATGGTATTACGGAGATGGGCACACTTATTCGCGGCTTTGCTGATCAGACGCATTTATTAGGCCTGAATGCTGCAATTGAAGCAGCAAGGGCAGGAGAAAATGGCCGAGGCTTCGAGGTTGTAGCTAATGAGGTGCGTAAGCTTGCTGGCTCATCTCGCAAAGCATTAGAGACGATTCAGGGAAATTTGGACCAGATCGAGAAAAAGCTGATATCGGTTCGCAAAGAATCGGAGCAGACCTCCTCGGAGGCTCGCAATCAGGCTGCCAAATCACAGGAACTGGCGGTATTCGTTACAATGGTAGACAATGTGACCAGAGATCTGCGACAACTAACTACATAGCCATAATTAATAGATAATAACAAGAGCTTCAGCCTTCCACTAAGTGTAGAAGACTGAAGCTCTTATTTGTATTGCTACTAAAGAACGCGTCGCGCAGTGACATAAGTCTTGTCCCAAGTGCTTCCTTTGAAGTTGGAGATCGTCACTCCGAGTCCTTTTTTATACGTGTGAATGACTTTTCCGCTGCCCATATAGACACTTACATGATTGATAACTCCGTCCCGATTCGTATCGGAGAAGATCAGATCGCCTGCTCTAAGGTTGCTTTTGCTTACATATTTACCCGACTTCGCTTGCTGCTTGGAGGAGCGTGGCAGGCTGACTCCATTCTTCTTGAATATATATTGCGTAAAGGAAGAGCAATCAAATGAGCTTGTTATGCCCGAAGGTGCACCGAATCTATAATCGACGCCAATATATTTTTTTCCTGTATTAATAATTTGGGTTGCTTTTGAGGTGGTGCTTGCGGCTGCATGCACCTGCTCCGGAGCTGCGATAATGGTGCCGCCTAGAGCGACAGACAAGCTGATTGCGATTCCTGCTATCGTTTTTGTTACACGATGTTTTTTGGTTGTGTTCATGGTAGTACCTCCTATAGGTCATTGATGCATGAGTGATGTGTGCTTCCTGTTAACACCATAACACAGCATTTTTCGGATCAATTTACCAATAGGAGGACAACCCGTGGCTCTGTCTCAAAAAACGGGGCTTATTAGAAAAAGATGATAAAACCTTAATTTATCTGCCTTGACATCTAAAAATAATTGCATCTTCTGGGCAGAGATGGTTTATTCCTTCTGAATGAAATGCTATTCTTTTAATAACAAGAATGACTGTACGTTACTTAAATGGAGGTCAGCATGGGTGGGTGAACAACTCTCGGAGGACAAGAAACCATCTTACCAGCACCGGCAAAGGGCCGGTTCAAGAGCAACAGGACTTGCTTTCCAGCAGTCCGAGTCAATGGGGCTCGGTGCAGGAAAAAGCATGATGTCACTGGTTGGCAATCACGCAATGCTACAGATGATGAAGGATAGAAGCTTTGAGAATATAACTGATTCTACAAATGAACATCGTGTAGCTTCCTCTCATAATAAAGGTCTGCCTAGTCCGTTAAGACAGGGAATGGAAGCGTTATCAGGTATTTCGATGGGCGATGTGAATGTTCATTATGGTTCATCGAAGCCTGCCCATATAGGAGCATTAGCTTATGCCCAGGGTAATCAGATCCATCTGGGACCCGGACAGGAGAAGCATCTGCCCCATGAAGCCTGGCATATCGTACAGCAGAAGCAGGGACGAGTGACATCTACCCTTCAGACGAAGGGTGTAGCGATCAATGACAGTCCTAGTCTGGAGAATGAAGCCGATCGCATGGGCGCTCGCGCTGCATCGTTCAGATATTCAGCTAATGAGCAACGGCTCGCAAGCAGGCCGCTGGCAAGCACAATCGTCCAACGGGTTGTAGCTACGCAACTGACAATGGAGGAAGAGGCTGTTACTGAGGATAAGATGATCACGGAGGACGAGGTCATTACGGATAAAGAGGACATCACGAAGAAAGAGGTCATTAAGGCTGTCAATATCGTAGGCAGGCCTAAAAATACATACAGCGGCTCAATGGGTGATCATACTACTGCATATACGACCCATGTGAAGGGAATTCATAGGGGACTATATAAAAAAAGTATAAAAGACGCCATTAATTTCATGAATGAGCTTATGGATTCTATGATAGACCTGCCAGGTTATAGACATATAGATCACTTGCCTGATCGTCAAGCTAAAATGTGGAATGAAGCAAAGCCAAAGCTGGATTCTATCCGCAGCCAAATAGCAAAAACAGATAAACCGCCAAGTGATACCAGGTTAATCTCTTTGCTCCAGCAGTATGTTGGGGCCTATCTGGAAGTTAGAGAGCTGGTTCCCTATTCTACGATTAATGTGAAGGAAGCCTCATCGAAATTGGTCTCCGGGAAAGGCCATGGGGAGAATGCAGAGCTGCTGTTCAAGCATGAAACAAAGGAGGAGGTCTGTACATCACTCCAGCTTCAAGAAATGATGATTGGCCTATTCGACAGCAGCGCAGCTGCCGCAGCCGCAGGAGAGATAGACAGCGAGAAGCTGCCTAAGGTAGCGCCAGGTATGCAAGCGGATACCCCAATTTTTGAACGATTGGACGAGATCATTGCTCAGCATATCATGTCACTTAGAATAAATTTTCCTAAATGCTTCGAGGATGCACAGCTGTCAGAGATAGAGTGGCTGGAAGCTTTGAGGCTTGAATGCCGTCCGGTTCTTGATGATGTGCTTATGCTTACAGAGATGTCATTATCCAACATTATGAAAGCACATATTTTAACCAAATGGAGAGCTCTTGATGATGATGCGCTATCTAGAAAGAAGAAAGTGAAAAATGAAAGTGATTTAGATAGTAAAGAAGCTGTTGCTTTCGGCAGGCTTACGAAAATACATACTGCACGAATTAAGTTGGGTAACGTACTAGTTGGAGAAGAACTAGATAAGGTGGTTAATTCTCAATTGAGTAAGCTTACAGCAGAATATGGAAGTGTGAAGGGGGATAAATTTGTTTTTCCTAATAGACCTGTCTTAGAGAGGAATGGGAGGGCTAGCAAGAAAAGAAAGGAAATGGATTCCACAGGAGCAACCGAACAGGAGCATGGCAAAGACTTGATGGAAGCTTCACTTGAAGATGAAGTAAAGAAAGAAAAAAGTGAAGAGGAAAAAGAAATATCACATCTATTAAAAAAAGTAAAGATGATTAATGATGAGATAAAGAATGATGAAAAGCTTGAGGAGAAAGTTACAATAAATTTAAAGAATAGTTCCATTCACAAATCAGCTATAGCGAAGTCGCCTACGGAAATTATGAAAGAAGAGAAAGCATACCGGCTCAAGCCGTTGGCGGCACAGGTCATTCTCGATGAGAATGATAAAATTAGTGAAATTATAATGAGCGGGAGGCCTAGAACCTTATTCGGCTCCTCACATGGTGCTCATACAACAGCTTATATCGTCCACCAGGATCGAATAAGGAAAGCGTTGAAAAATCAGACCGTTGAGGAAGCAATATCCATTATAAAAAACACACTATGGGCGGAAGCCGAGGAAACAGCAGAGGAGCTTCAAGGTGCCTTTGCTGGTAAAACTCCGGTAAGACCGGAATGGTCCAAGAAGGACCAAGTTTCTATGGGGTATTTGCAAGAACAAATTAATGGGCTTCTTGATTATATCAATGCTATACCAGGTTCGGCACTGGATGCGACGGATGTGAACGGCAAAGCTGAGGGCCGTTGCCGAGCTGTATTATTGTATATTGAGAAATATGGTTCGGGAATGCTTTTAACAAAGAATCATGCCATGAACGCTATTTTAGGCTTGCTGGATACTAAGGCTGTTATTGTGAATGAAACAAAGCAAAGTGACACTAATGCTAAAGTGGACCATCTAATATGGAACCATTTTAAAGTTATTAATGAAACGTATCCTCATGCATTTGAGATATCCGGGCTCAAGCTAATGGCAAAACCAAGTAAAGGCGGATCGTCTAATCTGAAAATACGAGAATTAGTAAAAAAGATGGGCCAGGATGCAGCCGAAGGAGAAAATAAGAAGATTGAGTTTCCTAAGCTTCCTGCGGAATTTGAAGAAGAGGAGGAAGAAGAAGAGGAATAATTCAAAATAAGCGATAAGCGTTGTTGCAAAGCTGAGGACATATGATGATCACGATGGGGGATAATATGGACGGTTCATTCTCTACGGAAAAGAAACAAGCAACGGCAAGTCATCAGCATACAACCGGAGCACTAACAGATAAGAGCATCACTACTGAGCAGGCTGGAGATCTAAGTGTCGATAGGGTAAGACGAAATATGCTACAAATGCAGACTATGGTAGGCAATCGGGGCCTGCTGCAAATGATGGAGGAGGGCAAGCCTGCTGCAAAAAAAACCTCCCCTGCTAGCAGTGGCGGTTTTTCTGCGCAAGGCAAAAACTTGCCCAGCCAGTTAAAGCGGGGAATAGAAGGCTTATCGGGCATTTCAATGGATGATGTGAGTGTAGAATATAATTCTTCCAAGCCTGCCGGCATTGGAGCGCTTGCTTATGCGCAAGGCAATCAGATCCATCTGGGACCCGGGCAGGAGAAGCATCTGCCCCATGAAGCCTGGCATGTCGTCCAGCAGAAGCAGCAGCGAGTATCCGCTACTCTCCAGACGAAGGGTGCTGCAATTAATGACAGCCCTGAGCTGGAGCGCGAAGCAGATCAGATGGGGGCTCGTGCAGCATCAATTGGGCTTTCTGCTGGCAATAGACAACTCGTCAATAGGCCGCTGTCCAAAAAGGTTGCCCAGCGAATTATTGCCACGCAAGTAACGATTGAGAATGGGACTATTTCCTCTGTAAATATTGTAGGCAGGCCTAAAAATACATACGGCAGCTCAATGGGTGATCATACGACCGCTTACACGACTCATGTGAAGGGAATTTATGCAGGGCTGCAAGGTCAGGATCTCCAGGGTGGAATTGCCTTCATGGATGGACTCGTTCAAGCCATGAGAAGATTGCCGGGATACCAGCGAGTAGGCCAATTGACCGGACGTCAGGGTGCCCTGTGGGAAGAAGCACGAATCAAGCTTGAGGCTATTCGCCAGCGGCTAGCGGCTAAGGACCCTGAGCCAAGCGCGGCTCTGCTAACTTCCTTACTCCAGCAATATGTTGGAGCCTATCTGGAAGTTAGAGAGCTGGTTCCTTATTCTACGGTTAATGTGAGAGAAGCCTCTCTGAATAAAACCTCTGGGGTTAAGATTTTCTCGGGGCAAGGTCATGGAGAGAATGCGGAAGTGCTGTACGAGCACGAAACGAAGAAGAGAGTTATGGAAGCGAAAGAGATAGAGACGGCAATGCTAGGGTTGTTCGACGGCACGGCAGCCGCGGTAGCCTCTGGTGAGATAGACGAAAAGCAATTAATTAAGGTAGCGCCGGGAATTGGGACAGACACCCATGTCATGACTAGGCTGGATGAAGTTGTGAAGCAGCATATTTTGTCGCTTCAAGCCAGCTTCCCCCAAAGCTTCAAGGACTCAAAGCTGTCTGAAGCGGAGTGGAAGCTGCGTCTTCGTACAGCAACGATCAAGGATTTGATGCAAGTGCTGGATGCAGCCAGATCAGCCCTGTATGACAGCCTGAAGCGCAAAATCGAGGAGATATGGAGCTTCCAAGATGTACTCGGACCTACTAAGTATCATAGGGACAACTATCTCAAGAGCTATAAAGCTGCCGATGGTTTATACCAAAAGCTTGACGAAATAGAAGACTTGCTTGGCGGAAAACTATCGGCTCTGAAGGAGATGTTCGGCAGTAGGGTGGATGGCATATATAAAGCGCCGCTGCGCCCGCTTCTTGGGAAAAGAAGCCAAGCAAAAAGAGAACGGGAGCCAGTTGCACCAAAAACGAAGCCAATAAATGCCGCGAAAGAATCCAAGACGAAAGAAAGAGTCATTAAAAAGGTGAGAGTGGAACAGAAGCTGGGTGCGGAAAAAGATGCAGATGAGGACAACGATACACCTCTATTGCCTGGTACAATAGCAGACTCTCTCAAAATGTCCATGGAAAGCTTGAAGAAGCCAGATGAAACCGAAGATGAGGAAGCCGATGAAGATGAGCTGGCAGCCTCGGAATATTTGGAATATCGTTTGAAGCCGCTTGCCACGCAAGTTGTGATTGATGATAGCGGGGTTATAGAGGAAATTATTATGGCCGGCCGGCCTAGAAATGTATTCGGTTCGTCGCAAGGCGCTCATACGACAGCTTATATTGTCCATCAGGATCGGGTAAGAAAAGCGCTGCTTAATAAAACCGTGACAGAGGCCCTTAAGGAAATGAGAGATGTACTATGGAAGGAAGCAGAAGCTATGGCTGAAAAGCTGGCAGGAGCTTTCTCCCAAGCAGATCCCATTCCAAAGCAATTGCCTGAGAAGGATTGGACTGCGGAATATTTGCAGAAGCAAATTAATCAATTGCTTGATTATATTAATACGATTCCTGGCTCTACGATTAATGGGGTGGATATGGGGGGCAAGTCAGAAGGAAGGCACAGGGCCGTTCTTCTTCACATTGAGAGAAATGGCATAGGCCCTCCTGTAACAGCGAAGGATGCAGAGAATGCCATCCTAGGTATGCTAGATATTAAAGCCGTTAGGGACGGTCATCATATGGAGGATGAGGACGAAGACGAGCTTGAAATTGAGGATGGGTTAGACGATGAGGACGACGAGGTACATATGGTAGAAGAAGAGGTGGATGCTGCCCGTTATTTGGTATGGAACCATCTTTCGATCATGAATGAAACATATCCGATTGCTTTCGCCGCCTCCAAATTAAAGGTACCGGAAAGCCCGAAGAAAATATCAAGCAGGACGATGAACAAAATCGATAAAATGGCGGAGGCGGACGATAAGGAGAAAAAGAAAGCTAAAGGTCCGAAGCTGCCAAAGGCTGCTTATACGCCTCTTCATCTTTTTAAAGGAAAGATTACTGGGCTCAATGCCCTGACCTTCAATGACAAGGAGCTCGAATCTAGCAATCCCTTTGCATTAGTCCATGGACTTATCGGAGATCAAAACAGAACCTGGATTGGGCGGGATGGTGATTTGCTGGATGATCATAGAGATGAATTGGTCACTGCTTATTTGCAGGATATGATGGACAATGCTTATCTTGCTGAGGGAGAAGGCAATGAAATCGCGAATGCATTTAATATTACTCTTGATGTTTATCAGGATATACCGGATGGCTATGAAGCCGTTGACAATCCAGGCGGAGGAGACTGTCTGATCTATGCGATAGCTCATGCAAACAGGGCTGCTGAGCTCATACAGGCACAGGATCATTTATTAGTTGGGATTCCAGACAGGGTGAGGGGGGACGGGCATTTATCCAATGAGCAGATTCAAATCATCCGAAGAGACCTTAGCAACCATATGAGGGATAATAGAGCCGACGAGGTGATGGCAGCTGTGCAAGCTGTTGTCCATGGTATGCTTGAATACCGCCCGGAACCGGGATTAGGTGCGCGAATGAGAGCAATCCTTCAGAGGCGGGATTTTCAGTTAAATGTTCGGCAAATTCAGGTGCGGCGTGCTTTCGCTGAATACGAGCGGAAGTCAAAGCTAAAGATGGTCACTGAAGACTCGACTAAAAGCAAAGACAGCGACTCCATGGTCGAAGAGCCTGCTGTTACAACAGCAGATCATGAAGAAATAAGGATACAGCCAGTGGCTCAAGCAACATACGGGGATGGAGCGGCAGAAGCTAATGTAGCTTTGCTCCACATTGGTGCACATTATATGATGCTGGTGAGAAGGCCGCCTGCGGACCATGCAGCAGATGCTGATTTGGGCAAGGAAAATACGAAAATGGAGGAGGCAGATTAAAGAATTAAATACCATGAGAGCAGCATTCGTCTTAGCACAGAAGACAGGGGCTGCTCTTTTTTTCTCTGAATAAGGCTGTGAGATTTTTAAGAATGGGGAGGCTACTAGGGGGGATACACTTGGTCTTAGACTTTAGCAAAGGATGGTGCGCTTTTGCATCATCTTTTTTTGTGCTTTGTTGGTTCGTTTTGGGGATTTTGTTCTAAAGCGATCCGCGCCGTCGTATTGATGGCTAGTAACACTCATCGAAGAATCAGGAATGCTCCTGCCAACGAGGAAGCAGGTCCAATAAGTCGGAGAAATGTTAACGCATGCTAGGAGGGACCAGGTGAAGGACAAATATGCTTTTTTACTGTCTTTGCAAAGCATGGAGCGTGAGATCAGTAGACTATCCGGTTATTCGGAGCTGGGTCAGGAGGCTAGCTATGAGTCGCTTCAGAGCAAGCTGGATCAGCTATGTCGTTTTATCGTATCAGGGGAGAACGAGAAGCTGTGGGAGGAATGGCATTCGCATACGGAGATCAGGCTGCAAAGCAATCAGCTGCGAGAGACCTCTGTGAGAGCCTTATGCCGCATAGAAAAATATCAATCCAAATGTGTCTGTGAGGATAAGCTCGATATTAGTGACTATATGACAAGGCTATCTCGTGCCGTTGCGGAGGAGCTTGAGACGTTCCAAATTAATGGGCACTCCAAAGTATTGTTCATCGGCTCAGGAGCTTTTCCATTATCGGCCCTGACTATTTCCAGAGAAGCGGGCGCTGAGGTGATGTGCCTTGATAATGATAGGGAAGCTGTAGAGATGGGCAGAAAAATTTCCTATCATTCGGGTCTCTATTCCCGCATAGACTTTTCGGAGCATCTAGCTGGAGAGACGCCCTATTTGCAGGAGGCTACCCATGTTATAATCGCATCCCTTGTAAAGGATAAGCTTGAGGTTCTGGATGCTATTAAAAATAAAGGGGCTAATAATGGAAAGGTAATTATCCGATATGGGAATGGGCTCAAATCATTATTTAATTATCCGCTGCCCGCTAATCTGACATCAGATTGGAGAATCATCACATACGGGCGAAAGGGTAACATTTATGACACGGTGGTACTGGACAGGAAAAGAGAATAGGGCCCGAGCCCAGCCCGATTGTCAACATTCACGAAATGGATAAATAGTAGCAGAGTTATTACGACTGCATTCGACAAGAGCATTATGGTACGGTTAGATTCCAATAGAATAAGCTAGATTAGCTATAGACACATAATTAGAAATTTAATACAATAAAAGAAAGTCTTATTTTTACATTTAATCTCAATCATGGCAGTAAAAGTGGGGAGTAGGATTGCATATGGGGAATGCTGTAGAGGTCCAGAATCTTGTGAAATGCTTTGAATATTACAAGAAAGAAGTTGGGATCAGGCAATCTCTCAAACATTTATTTTATCGTAAAAAATTAGTGAAAGAAGCAGTCAATGAAGTATCGTTCTCGATTGAAGAGGGCGAGATGGTTGGTTTTCTTGGTCCGAACGGAGCGGGCAAAACAACCACACTTAAGATGCTATCCGGCATTTTGCACCCTACCTCTGGCCATGTGAACGTTCTTGGCTATACGCCATGGGAACGCAAGCGATCCTTCAAGCAGCTCTTCTCTATCGTAATGGGACAGAAGAGCCAGCTCTGGCCTGATCTGCCGGCAGGGGAATCGATCTATCTGAACAAATGCATTTATCAAGTGCCGGATGATGAATACGAGCGAACGCTTGACGAGCTGTCTGACCTGCTTGGTGTGAAGTCGCTGTTAGGTGTTCAGGTTCGCAGGCTGTCTCTCGGTGAGCGAATGAAGATGGAATTGATTGCCTCTTTGATTCATCGGCCGAAGCTAATGTATTTGGACGAGCCTACCATAGGGCTTGATATCATTTCGCAGCGGGCTGTCCGCAATTTCTTGAAGTACTACAATGAACAATATAACGCAACGGTCATTCTAACAAGCCACTATATGAAAGATATCGAGGACCTATGTCCGAGAGTTATTCTCATCAATACCGGCAAGATTGTGTATGATGGGGAGCTGAAGAAGATTAATACGTTTGTGCAAGAGAAGAAAACAATCAAGCTTCATTTTTCTGAAGAGGTCGAATCGGAGCAGCTTGAGCGTTTTGGTGAAGTGAAGGAATTTGATGGCTATTACGCGATTATTGAAGTGGACAAGCAAGAAGTTCGAGCATGCTCCCAGCAGCTTCTGGAGCAGTTCCCTGTTATAGACTATACAATAGAGGATCTGACGACCGAGGATGGGATTGTCGGGCTATATGAGAGGTAATGCATGATGACGAGGAATAAATATTTCGTTGCCTTTCGCATCGGCCTGCAAAGCTCGCTTGAATATCGGTTTAATTTCTTCCTCTCTTTAATAAGTGCGGCATTCCCGGTCATTATTCAATACTATATTTGGACCGCCGTCTACGGAAGCTCTGGGGAGAACGCCCTGTTTGGCTATTCTTATCAGGAAATGATTATGTATACGATCATGGCTGCAGTTATATCCAAGCTGGTTATTACTCACATTGAGTATTCCATTTCAGAGGATATTAAGAACGGAGGCTTGAATAAGTATGTTATTCAGCCCATCTATTATTTTGGTTTTCGAATAAGCTCGTTTTTTGGGCAGCGACTTATCTACTTCACGATCTCCTTGCTCATTATCTTAATACTAACCTTCGCTTTAAACAGCATGTATAACCTCCACACCGTAGAAGAACGAATGCTAACATTCTTTCTTTCCTTATGCCTTGCTATGATCCTTAGCTTTTTAATTTCGTATGCGATTTGTGCGTGTGCTTTCTGGTTATCTGAAATATCCTATTTTTTCGTTGTCACTAGCCTGCTAGTTAATGTAATGAGCGGCGGTATATTCCCATTAGAGATTTTTGGAGAAGGACTGCAGCAGATATTTCGCTTCATGCCTTTTCACTATCTGATTTATTTCCCGGTTAATGTATTGAACGGCAAGATTGCCGGAGACCTCGTCTGGGAAGGAATTGTCTGGCAGATCCTGTGGATCTTTCTGATGCTGGTCATTTGCCACCTTGTCTGGAAGTGGGGGATGAAGAGGTATTTGGGGTTAGGAGGCTGACCTGTGAACGCAGTCATGGAATTGCGAAGACATTTGTACATTCTTGCTCTATTTGCGAAGAACTCTGTTATTTCTCAGATGGAATATCGAGCCAATTTTATTACCGGCATATTCGTAGAGGCGGCCTTTCTCATGGCCAAGCTGTTGTATGTCGTTGTTGTATACAAAACAAACGTCCATATTAATGGGTTGTCGCCAGATACAATTCTCATGTTCATGGGAACGCATATTTTGCTGACAGGGATATATATGGGGCTATTTTTCAATAATTTTAGTCGATTAATTGATTATGTTCGTAATGGAATGCTTGATTTGATGATCGTCAAGCCGATCTCTCTACAATTTCTCGTGTCCTTTCGTTACATCGAAGTAGGAATGCCGATTCCGAATTTTATTGCTGGAGCCGTCATGATCATCATTAGCTGGAAGGCTTCAGGTGTGCCGCTCACTTTCCTCCATGTGGCAGGCTTCCTTGTTTTCCTGGTTATCGCTACTGTTATCACCTATTGCATAATGATTATTCCGCCGCTCTTGTCTTTCTGGTTCGTGAATACGTCGGCAGCCACCGAGATCTCTTATTCGGTCTGGGATTCCAATAATATGCCGTATTCCATCTACAGCAAATGGATTCAACGCATAGGCACATTCGTTATCCCCGTGTTTATTATTACGAACTTCGGGCCGTTGCTTGTGCTTGATAAACTGACCAGCGGACAGATTATTTGGGGAATCGCGTCACCGATCCTATTCTTCTTGCTTATTCGCATCGTATGGAAGCGGGCGCTGAGAAACTACAGCAGCTCGAATCTATAACGATATAGATTATGATGAAGAGGTGAATTCATGGGAGATCGCAAAAATCATCTACATTGGCAGCCTTTCGGGGAGGCTCGTACATCCAGGGCTCTATGGCATGTGAATATTAATGATGACCAGAGCTGGAATGAAGAGGTGCTCTTCCCGTCCTTCGAGGACCCGAAGCAACGAATGCTGATCGAGCAGCAGGAGCAGCAGCTGCTTTGGATTGCAGATGTGCAGGATACAGTATGGTTTAAGCATGAGCCTGATCCGCAGTTCTTGGCCTACGTGAAGAGCTCTCGGCAGGACTTGCCCCATATCTGTATTGCTGCAAGCGGTGCAGATGCAGCTGCATGGATGAAGGAACAGTCCAGCGAGCCATTCGTTTTTCTTCCGTTCTTGTTGACAGCTGAGCTGGCCGCGCAAGCAGAGCAATTCGGCTGGAATTTGAATCATTCCAATGCTGAATTAGTGAAACAAATGAACAGCAAGTATACCGCAAGAAGATTGGCGATGCGAAGCGGCTTTCGCGTGACGAAAGGCTACTTCTGCCATACGCCTGAGCAATTGAGTGAAGCCTATGCAGATATTCGTGCAGCAGGCTTCCGTAGGGCCGTGTTGAAGCAGCCCTACGGTTCATCTGGCAAAGGATTGACAATCATCGAAGATGAGAAGAAATTCCGGCAAGTAATCTCCTACATCGCCAAGCGGTTCAGCAGCTTTGAATTGCTGCTGGAGGCCTGGCATCCTATTAGTAGATCTTTGAACGCACAGCTCTGGATTGAGCCTGGTTCTGTACATTTGCTTGCTGTTACAGAGCAGAGAATTAACGCTTATGGCGTATATGTCGGGACGAATTATACGCCAGAATATGACGCCTCCTTAATGGAAAGCTATGAAGCTGAGATGCTGCGGCTGGCAGCCGTTATGCAGCAAAGCGGCTATATAGGTATAGCGGGCATTGATTCCATATTGGATGAGGAAGGCGATTTATACCCACTTATCGAGATTAACGGCAGGTTTACGCAAGTGACTTACTTATTGCCGTTCGTTGCAGCTTTACTCCCCTCTTATCAGTTTATAGAAAGCCGCTATATTCGTTTGGAGAGCTCTATTCCTATCTCTTTCGATGAATTGAAAGCCAGCTTCGAGTCTGAGCTGGAGCCTGATGCGGACCATCAATTTCTGATCTACACCTTCGCCGCTCACCAATTGTCTCATCACAATTTATATCGTATTTTTGTTCTGATCTACGGCAATGACGCTGTTAAGCATCAGGACATGTTGTCCAAGCTTGAGAAGTTCACCATGATGCAGGCTACTATATAGCAAGCTCAGCTTCACCTTTGACGCAAAGACTTGAGTGGAGAAGGAGGCAGCCTCAATGAACGAAGCAATAACCTTCTTGAGCGCAGGAAATTCACTTGGTGTATATATTCCAGCGAAGCTGCTTCAGCGGCAGCTCCAAGAGCAAGGAACACCGTCCACAATCTGTATGCTGGAGCATCTGTATGATGAGCAGACGAGAGATAAGATTCCTCAGTACCGCAAAGCCTTTCATAAGAGCTTCACAGTGGCCAAGATGGGCTACAAGATGGCTAAAGACAGCCGTACAAGCTTGGACGAGGAGCGAGTTACGGAGCTGCTGAAGGAATGGAAGGAAGCAGGCAGAAGACGTTTTTTTGCTTTTACCGGCTTCTGGATTCCGATTTTGGAGCGTTATCAGGCAATGGTGGAATCCAATGATCTTGATATTACACTCCTTCGTCTGGATGCCAGCGATACGCCTTCATTCTCCGTCTATGGGGAAGCCTGCAATCGTTTTGATAACGTCTGGCTCTATTCGAGAGAAGAGAAGGCTATTGCATATTCGATTGCTGTCAGTAATGAAGAGCCGATCCCTTTCATGGAGAGGAGCGATAAGCGCTTCATGATTCATGGCGGAGGCTGGGGAATTGGCACTTATAAGGACAAGATTGCGGAACTTACGGCTGCTGGGCTTGGCTTGAATATCATCGCTTATTATAAGGAGGATATCGCCAACGAATCTCTAGGCCATCGTTATTACATGATGGACCCCTTATGGAGCCCATGGCAGCGCAATAGGAACAATGAATTCGAATTTCCGCCGTTCGCAGAGATTACAGATGGAGAAGAGCCCCTGTTCGAGAGCTGCACTCAATATCCGCAAGCCTTCGAGCTGATGAGGCAAAGTCTAGGCATTATTAGCAAGCCGGGCGGAGCTACCTTATTGGACTCGCTGTCCTCTGCAACGCCATTGATTTATTTGGAGCCCTTCGGAGCACATGAGCAGTCTAATGCAGAGCTGTGGGATGCACTTGGACTCGGGATAAGCTATGAATCATGGAAGCAACAAGGATATTCATTAGAAGTGCTGGAGGGCATTCATAACAATCTTCTGAAGATGAAGCATCAGACGAGGAATGTGCTGAGCAGAATTACGAGAGGAGGTGATGTAGGATAGAGGCTGGCTTAAGGTCGGTTGTCATTAAACTCAACTATATTTTTAAAATATGAGGAGGTTATTTATGTCTGTACAACTTCGCAATGAAGGCGTTACTCCGTCAATTAATACCTCGATGCCTAGATGGATTTGGCTGCAGCTTCTTGAAGCGTGTAATTTAAGATGCAAAATGTGCTATGAGTGGGGAGACAATGGCGCGTACAAAGAGAGACCAATCCTTAAACAGCTCGATATTAACATTGTGAAGCAAATTATTCAGGATTGCAGTCCTGTGAAGCCCTATTATGATTTGTTCGGCGGAGAGCCTCTTATGTATCCGCAAATTGATGAGGTTCTTGCTGCCTTGAAATATTATGGAAGCCAGGTTGCCTTTCCAACCAATGGCACCTTGCTAGAGAAGCATGCGGAGATGATTATTGAGAATGAGCCGCATCGCGTATGGATTTCAATGGATGGCCCTGAGAAAATCAATGATGAACAGCGGGGCAAAGGGGTATTCAAGAAAGCAACGCGAGGCATTGATAAGCTGCACGGCCTTCGCGAGGAGAAGGGGCAAGAGTTCCCGAAGATCGGTACGATCTTTATTATTACCCCGCTAACCTATATGCACGTAGAGGAACTGTTCTTTGAAAGTATTGATATTACGAAGCTTGACCATATCAGTCTGGAATTCCAATCCTTCATCACGCCAGAAGACCACACTAATTATCGCAATATTCTGAAGGATAAGTTCGATGTGGAGACAGAAGCGCTTGGTTCTAAAGGGTTCGTCAGGGAATTATCGGAATTCAGTGAGATGGATGCGAAGAAAATTGCGCAGCAAGTACGCAACATCGAACAGTATTGCAAGGAAAAGGGTGTGTACTTCAACGCTTATCCTCAGAATATGACCGAAGAAACAGTCGATCTCTATTTCAGCGGCAACAGCCATAAGCTGTCTCATGCCAAGAAGAGATGCGAGTTCCCTTGGCTTAGCACCGAGATTAATGCAAGGGGAGATGTGACCTCCTGCCACGCGTTTTATGACTTGTCTCTAGGAAACGTGAATGAACAGAATCTTCTTGATATTTGGAATGGTCAAAAATACAAAGAATACCGCAATTATTTGAAAAAAAATTCATTCCCTATTTGTCAGGCCTGTTGCTTGAATTTCAAGACGACGACAGCCAAATAAAAGGAAGCATGAGGAACCACTTATGAAGCAAAAACGAATTGGCGTATTAGGCTGCGCGCAAATTGTTGAGCGAGCTTTATTCACTCCTATTAAAAGTGTAGAGCAACTAAGTGTCTATGCGATTGCGAGCAGATCGGAGCAAAAGGCCAAGCAGTATGCGGACAAATACGGTATTCCTCATGTCTACACCAGTTATGAGGAGCTGCTTGCCTGTCAGGAAATTGATTGTGTATATATTGCGCTAAGCAATGAGCTGCATAAGGAATGGACCATAAAAGCATTGGAATACGGAAAGCCGGTCTTGATCGAGAAGCCCATCTGTTTAAATACAGAGGAGCTCCAGCTGCTGATAAAGATGCAGGAGATAACGGAGCTGCCTGTATTAGAAGGCCTGATGGTTCAGCATCACCCTTGGCAAGGGGAGATTAAGAGGATGATCGAAGAGCGAACATATGGCAGCCTCATACAGATTCGCTCTGAAATATCCATTCCATTCAAGGACCCTGAGCAGAAGAACTATCGCAGCTTTCCAGAGCGGGGCGGCGGAGCCTTCTATGATTTCGGCTGTTATTGGCTGCAATTTATTCAAGCTGTGATTGGACTTGAGCCAGATAGCTTTGATGCGAATTCTGCCTTTGATGGGCCTAATGGCTGCGATGCTACCTTCCATGCGGAGCTGGGATTTGCAAATGGGGTACGGGCTGAGCTCGTCTCTTCCTTCGATTTGCCGGCAAGCTCCAGACATACGCTGGAGTTTGAGCAAGCAAATGTTGTTGTCGACGATTTCTTCCGTGCCAGCATGGGGAAATATCGGATTTCCATTCGGATCGAGCATAAGGAAAGCGGACTCAAAGATAAGATTTCTTTTGAGCCGCAAAGCTACTTTGTGAATCAGCTTGTTTTCTTTAATGAGGTGCTAGACGGTGTAACAATTAACCGTCCGCTTGCACAATCATACGAGCGAATTTTATGGCATGAGAGGCTTATGCAGAAGGCAAGAGAGAAGCTGACCATTGATTATTCATTATTTTAGAGGAGGAGTATTCATGACACTGCAAAAGGTTATGCATATTTTATGCGAAATCAAGGAAACCCCGGAGCTGCTCCCGGAACTTACGCCAGAATCAGATATTATTAACGATGTTGGGCTCGACTCTTTGCAAATGATCAACTTCATTTTGGCCATTGAAGATGAGTTTGATTTGGAGATTGACTTTGAGACCTTTAATTATGAGCATCTGAGTGCGATTCAGACCTTTGTCGCTTTCCTTGAGGGAGAGGGAGAAAAGAAAGCAGCAAGTTAGTCCTTGTTGCAGAACGTTAACCGTTCAAGTGGAAAGGGAGGATAGCTTATGCAGCCCAAAACGAAAGTGAAGTTTGATCGGAATACGTTTCAGAATATGAAACGTACGATACGTAACATTTCGAAGACAAGCAGAGCGCTAAGGCGTGATCCAACGTTCGCAATGGACATCCCGGAGGACATCGGAATTAAGCTGAATAATGGCTGTAATCTTCGTTGCAAGCATTGCTTTGAATGGGCAAGTGAAGGTTTCCATCATGATATGGCCAAAGAGGTCAAAAATCAGGAAATCGAGTTTTCTCTATTGGAACGGATATTGGAGCAAACCCGCGCACAGAAATCCCGATTATTTATTTGGGGCGGCGAGCCCTTGTTCTATAGTAAATTTGATGAGTTCGCCAGCCTGCTAGAGCGTGATCCTCGCAATACGACTTTTTGCACAAATGCTTTGTTAATTGAGCAGAAGCTGGACTCGATCCTCAAAATATCCGAGGATATGACGATGCTGATCAGCTTGGATGGCTTCGAGGCAGAGAATGATGCAATCCGTGGAAAAGGAACATTCAAAAAAGTTGTTCATATGGTTAATTTGCTGCTTGATTTGCAGCGTACCGGCGAGTACAAGGGGAGAATCTCGCTCAGCCTGACTATTAGTGATTCTATGGTGACGAAGCTATACGACTTCATGGAATATTTTGAAGGTCTGGGCGTGGATACGGTCTATTTTGTATTTCCTTGGTATATTCCGAGTGATATTGCAGTCAAGATGGATAGTTTCTATCAGACAAATTTCAATTGGCTCGAAGCCGCGCAGCAGCAACAGCGCTATAGCTGGCATTCCTTCTCCTTTCACGTCTCCGAGGAAAATATTGATCCACTCCTTGCAGAGGTTGATCGAATCAATAAGCGGTTATGGACAACGAGGATCCGCTTCCAGCCTGCACTTGAGTTGGATGAGGTAAGAGATTTCATCCTAGGCTCGGAGAAGCCGGCGATGAAGCGCGAGCAATGCTTGTCGATTGCCAATCGACTGGATGTTATGCCGGATGGGAAGGTTAATCCGTGCAAATTTTTCCCGGAATTTACGCTAGGTGACTTGAATGATGGGGATCTGAAGGATGTGTATCATAACGAGAACTTCCGCAAGCATCGGGAAGTGCTCGGAGAAGGGCTAACACCAATCTGCTCCAGATGTGTTCTATTATATAATTATGGCCGATAACGAAGCTGGCAATGTTGAAATGGTAAAGTGAACGATCTCTGCTCAGAGGTTAAGAGCAAGCTAGAAAAGAAAAACGGTGATTCCTTTCTCGATGTTTTCGTGAAAGGAATCACCGTTTTTCTATTGGATACTAGGTAAAAGGAATGAAGCAGAACTAAACATTCAAGCACGATGATAGATAAGATGAAATAGGTTCATGATCGTTCTTGGGGAAGGATTGCTATTTTATTTAAATAGACATTCTAAATAAGCTGGTATCGTTGCTTAACGATGCCAGCTTATATTCAACTTAAAATTTATATATTTAATTGAATTACTGGAACTTTATAGTTTGTTGTATCGTCTTGGTAAGCAGGTGTTTTTAATTAATTATTAAAGTAGGTGAATGGGGTGAGCAGAATGAAGAAAATGTATAGCGCGATTGCAGTAGTACTTCTCTTAGGCGGATTAACGACGGTGTATGTTCAATATTCCAATACTAACGTTTCTGAACAAACTAAAATATCCGCTGCGGAATACGAACGTATGTCGAATATAATAATAGCAGTAAATAAAGGAGAAATGCCTGTTTCTGCCCTCGAAGAGGCTGAAGCTTTTGTTGAGCAAAGACCAGAGAGTGTATCCAAGAAAGTCTGGGCTGAATATAAAGCGTTAAAGTAGCGAATTAACTTTTTAAAGCATGGCGGTCAAGGGAATAACAATTGGAGTTTTTTTTAGGCTGCGACTGCTTCTCGGTCATTTACTGGGAAACGGTCGTTTTTTTATTGTTAGGTTGATGATGATTAGTTATTTATTAAGAGATAGTTCTATAGGCAGTACGGGAATAAAGGGATTGTTCTTGAGCAACGAATAAAAAGCGATTTCCTTCTGCTTGAGCTGTTCGCATATTTCGGATAGCTTCTCTCTATTCAGTCGGAGAGAAATCGCCCCTTTGGCAAAGGCATTCTTCATCCGTTCGGCGGCTTGGCTAATGGCATCCAGTTGTTGAACAAATTCCTCCGGTCCATGAACATTTTCAAGGAATCTTCCGAATAAATACCTGGAGCCCGATATGAGACAGACGGCTTGCTCCAGCGTCTCGCATAAGGTACGGATATCATCGGTATCCTCGTTAATGAGATGATAGATATGGTCATAGAGATAAAAATCGTCATCTAACTGGCTATGCCATGCTGCGAATCTATTCTGCAGTGCTGCTTCGGCTTCTTGAATATTCCATGGAGCTAGCTGCACAGTAGTCACGATCTTGGTCCATTCTCGATTACCGGTGAATATAGCATCCTTCACTAAACGGTCGTTCACATAATCACAGAACTCAGGAGAGTTGTCTTGCAGCAGGTAAGAGAGTTGATTGTCTGATTCGCGGCGATCTCGGAGAAATACGGAATGAAGAGAGCCGGGATCACTGTAATCTACCCCTAATACCCGATTGGGTAAATAATCATTATTGACCCAGATATAGACGAAGTGATTGTCTCCGAGGTTTTGTTCCAGCACATGGTCAAGCTCTTCTTCTGTATATGCAAGATGTTCTGTAATTCGAATATTAAGGAGCATAGCGTCCTCATTGGTCAGCGAGCAGCCATCATACATCCAGCGATTTTGCTTCTTTTCAAATAGGTGGTTATAGAATGCTCGGGTGCTTTCGTAGGTTTTGTAGAACAACAGCTCTACCGGAATATGTTGTTGGTGAAACAGAAGGATGTACTGTGCTTTGCGGCATTCATAAAAATAATAAACGTATTTCATAAGCTTGGACATCACACATGCCTCCTATTTTTATCAAAAATGTACAAATAAAGTCAATAATACTATATACGCAATGATAGGTTCTCAGCAACGTTTTTAAGTATTGACCTTCACGCAACGGAAAGGTGTAACCTTCTATGCAGGACGAATGCAAATAGGAGGGATTATGCTAATGAAAATATTAATTAAGAACGTTAGAATCGTCACAATGACAGACAGGGCACCATTCATAGGGGATCTATTAATTGATGGGGATACAATTGCCGCGATGGAAGCCGATATTGCCGTGCAGGCGGATGAGGTTATTCTAGGGCGAAATTTCATGGCAATGCCTGGGCTAATTAACGCGCATCAGCATACCCCGATGGGTCTGCTGAGAGGATTCTCTGATGATCTTAAGTTAATGGACTGGCTGGACAAAAAGATGCTTCCTGCCGAGGGGAGGATGACGCCCGAGGATATTTATTGGGGAGCGAAGCTGTCTATGGCCGAGATGATTAAGTCGGGTACAACGGCTTTTGCAGATATGTATATTCATATGAATGAAATCGCAGAAGCTGTTGAAGAAGTTGGCATGCGTGCTTCATTAACGAGAGGACTCGTTTTTCTAGAAAATGACGGGGGCAGGCGAATGACGGAAGCTGTGGATCTGATTGAACGCTGGTCAGGGAAAGCAGACGGAAGAATAACGACGATGTATGGTCCCCATTCTCCTTATACCTGCCCTCCGGATCCGTTAAAGGAATTAATCGCGCTTGCTGAACGAACGGGGGTGCCGCTGCATATTCATTTGGCGGAGACCCAAGAGGAAGTCGTTAAAATTAGGGAGAAATATAATCAGACTCCGACAGAATATCTGGATGAGCTGGGGATGTTCGAACAAGCGCATGTTCTGCTCGCTCATGGCGTGCATTTGAACCGTCTCGATATTAGGAGATTAAGGGGGATGAGGGGCGGTATCGCTCATAATCCAGTTAGCAATCTCAAGCTGGGCTGCGGCATCGCACCAATATCCGAGATGGTCAGACATGGGATTACTGTAGGCCTTGGAACGGATGGAGCAGGAAGTGCGACGACGGTAGATATGTTCGAGGAAATTAAAGCAGCTTCTTGGCTGCAAAAGCTGGATTATGGAGACCCTACCAGGCTCCCGGCTATTCAGGCTCTGCGCATGGCTACAAGCGAGAGTGCTAAACTGCTCAAGATAGATGAAGAAGTGGGTACTTTAGAGGTAGGCAAGAAAGCAGATCTTATTCTCGTTGACTGCAATAAGCCGCATCTACAACCGATCCATCATATTGAATCTTTGCTTGCCTACAGCGTGAATGGAGCAGATGTCGATACCACGATTGTTAATGGCAACATTCTTATGAAGCACCGACAGCTCCTTACTATTAATGAGGATGAGCTATTCAGCGAAGTAGCTGCACGCTCGAAAAGAATTGTAGAAGGAATATAGAAGGAATATAGAAGGAATATAGAAGGAATATAGAAGGGGTATACAAGATCGTTAATAATTTTCTACGCCTCCGACATTGTTTGGCTCCTGTAGGGGCTAATGATTTGTGTGTAGAAGATTTATAGGCATGTTGTCTCGCAGCTTCCGATTCTCCTGAGAATGGTTATGCGTGTGAGGCGATTGCGCTAATGTATGAGGAAAAGCGTCTACAATGCGAACGTTTTGGTGCTGGCAACGTTGATGTATGAGTCTAACCTCATACATCAGGAGGCTAGGCTCCTGAGCTATGAGTCTAGACTCATAGAACACTTGTTAAGCACGGGAAAGCAGGCAGTATAGTGAGAACAGGCTCATAGAAGAGTGAGGTAGACTCATATATGACTCGTTACGTAGATGCTCATCACACATGTGAGCAAGTAGAATTACTCTTCTATATGAGAAATTAGATAATGAGCAAGTAGATAGTAAGATGAGGCTGGTGGTTACGTTCGATTGCAGGGGGATCGTCAGTTGAGTAACTTGCAAGGTGTTATACATATTTCATATTTAGACTTAGGCATTTCTCTTCTTTAGTTGTCCTATGGGAACGGTTATGCGTGTGAGGCGATTGCGCTATATGTATGAGGAAAAGCGACTATAATGCGGACGCTTTGGTGCTGGCAGCGTTGATGTATGAGTCTAACCTCATACATCAGGAAGCTAGGCTCCTGAGCTATGAGTCTAGACTCATACAATACTCGATAGGTATGGGAAAGCAGGCGATATGGTGAGTTCAGGCTCATAGAAGAGTGAGGTAGACTCATATCGTTCTATCCATAATATTCAATTAAGCATATCCGAAGCCTGCTTTCTCATGTTATCTTATGGATACGCTATAAACGAACACTTTCACTATTTTTTATAACTATTTTATAATTATTCTATAAGCTAATGGAGAAACAGGGATGAACTATGATTGTTTAATTGTGGACGATGAGATGGTGTTGGCAGAGACAACGAGTGAGTACTTTAATATGTTCGAGGTCAAAGCTGCTTATGTAACGGGTGCAGAGGAATGTATGCAGTTTTTGCAAGAGAATGAGACGTCATTGATTCTGTTGGACATTAATCTGGGGGATACCTCGGGCTTTGATCTGTGCAAAAAACTACGACAGACGACGCAGATTCCGATTCTGTTCATTAGTGCCCGCTCCAGCGATGACGATATTCTAATTGCTCTGAATATTGGGGGAGACGACTACATACAAAAGCCCTATACACTTAGCATATTGCTTGCCAAGGTTAAGGCCGTGCTCAAAAGATACGGGAACAGCAATCCCACCGAGATGCTGGAGTTCGGTCGGGTGAAAATTGACAGTATGCTGTGCCGAGTCCGTGTAGACGGCGTTGATATAAAGCTCAAAGCATTGGAATATAAATTGATTTGCTATTTGGTTAGAAACAAAAACAGAGTAATTACGAAAGAAGAGCTGTTCCACAACGTATGGGGCGACTCTTTCACCGGTGATGGAACATTAAATGTCCATATCCGCCATTTGCGCGAAAAATTAGAGGCTAACCCTAACCAGCCGGAATATATCAAAACGGTGTGGGGAACAGGATATGTCCTCGAGGATGGAAGGGCATGAGGATCAAAGGACTTTTCTTCATTCTCATAGCTGTTTTTATTGCAGGTATTGTATTTTCTATTCTTGTGATGATGACCAATAAGAATAATGATGTGGATCTTGTTGCCATCAATGAAACGGTAAAGACAGTCGAGAGCCATTGGGGGCAGGCTCAGCAAGGAGATTACCGTACATTGAAGCAGTCGTTCGTTGTTCTGGACAATAATGGCGATGTCATTTATCAGAATAGGGAGGGCATTGCTACAACGATTAACGAGGCGCTCAAAAATAGAGATGCCATTATAGATGTGGTAATCAACGGCACTACTGTAGGCAAGCTCATTATTCATAATAAGGATAAAGAAACAATACAGAGGATGAAGGAACAATTGGTTCTCATCATTGTGCTGCTTTTTACTACATTAACGGTGCTGTGCGTGATCTATATGCTCATCATTCATCATACGGTTCTAAGGCCCTTCAAGAAGCTGCAGAGCTTCGCACTCAATGTAGCGAGGGGAAATCTGGACATCCCGTTAACGATGGATAAAAACAATCCGTTCGGCGCTTTTACCGAAAGCTTTGATATTATGCGTGAGGAATTGGCTGCTGCGCGTCAAAGTGAATATGTGGCGAATCGCAGCAAGAAAGAGCTTGTTGCCAGCCTTAGCCATGATATCAAAACACCAGTCTCCTCTATTAAGGCTGTTAGCGAGCTGATGCTGATGAGAGCTGTGGATGAGAAAGTGATCAAGCAATTAAATACGATTTATTCAAAAGCAGAGCAGATTAACCTCCTCGTAACGGATATGTTCCATGCAACCTTGGAGGAGCTTAAGGAGCTGAAGGTTACGATTGCTGAGGAATTCAGCGGTGTTCTGGATGGGATGATCGCGAATGTGAATTACGATGACCAGATTAGCTATGATCCGATTCCGCCATGTATCCTCTTAACGGATGTGACGCGACTTCAGCAGGTATTTGATAATATTGTGAGCAACTCCTACAAATATGCCGGGACTCCTGTCACGATTGCTTCTCGCATAAACCGCACTCACCTGGAGATTGACATTATTGACTATGGACCGGGTATAGACGCAGAGGAATTGCCGCTGTTGTTCAATAAATTTTATAGAGGCACCAACGTAGAGGGACAAAGCGGATCAGGGCTTGGCTTGTATATCTCCCAATACCTCATGCGGAATATGCAAGGAGATATTGAATGTCACAATCGTAAGGATGGCTTCACCGTCAGGCTCAAGATTAAGCTCGCCTGAGCGATTTAAGAAACGGTTAAGGAATGGACAAAGATTAACTAAGAATTGCTCTTGTATGATAAGACTGTAAAAGCATTTGCAGTCTTATTTTTATTGGGATTAATAAATGGACCATAAGGGTGATGATGTTATGCAGCAGGTTATTGTACGGACGGACAAACTATGCAAAACCTTTTCAAGTGGCGGCATCCAGCAGCATGTGCTGAAAAATCTGGATATTAGTCTGATGGCGGGGGACTTTACCGTTATTATGGGCAGCTCCGGCTCGGGCAAATCGACTTTGCTCTACGCATTGTCAGGCATGGATAAGCCGACCTTGGGCGAGATCCGCTTCGAGGAGACGAGTATCGCTAAGCTGAATAATGATCAGCTTGCGATTTTTAGAAGGAATAATTGCGGCTTTGTGTTCCAACAAGTCTATTTGCTGGACAATATGAGTGTTTTGGATAACGTATTGACCAGCGGCTTGCTTGTCAGCAAAAAGAAGCAAGAAATCGTGCTGCGGGCCAAAAAATTGCTAGCTCAAGTGGGCTTGCATGAGGCGTCTTGGGGCAAATTCCCTTCTCAGCTATCCGGGGGTGAAGCCCAGCGGGCGGGGATCGTACGCGCATTGATTAATCATCCCAAAATCGTGTTCGCCGATGAGCCGACTGGTGCGCTCAACTCTGCTTCAAGCGACAGTGTGCTGGATGTTATGACAGAGGTTAACCAGAATGGACAAAGCATTGTGATGGTTACCCATGACATCAAGACTGCGCTGCGAGGCAGCAGAGTATTATATTTGCGGGATGGCGTTATTTGCGGTGACCTCAGGCTTGAGCCTTATACCAAAGACAGTAATCATGCTCGGCATGAGCAGCTAAAAGCATTCCTCGCTGAAATGGGGTGGTAGGATGAATATCGTTAAGCTCGCCATGGCCAATATTAGAAAAGGAAAAAGTGCGGCAATTTCCCTATTCCTTTTATTTTTTATAGCGGCGCTGCTGCTTAATCTGGGAATGACGGTCATTTCGACGATGAACACTTTTTTCGAGGATAAGGTTGAAGAGCTGCATGATGCGCATGTCACGATGATTATGCACAGTAACAACTTTAAGCAGCCCTATGAGGATTTCGTGAAAGGCTATGCGGGCATTAGAGAAACAGAGACGGAATCAATCATCCTGATGGGAATGGCAAAGTTCAAATACGGCGACAGCGATTTGAGCATTGGCACATCGCTGCTTAATGCAGCCTCCACTCGCAATCTATCGCCGATGAAGCTGATAGAGAAGCTGGATATGAGCCAACAGAATGATATCTATGTATCTTACAGCTTCAAAGCAAGCGGCGGCTACAAGCTAGGCGATCCGATGACGATCATCTATCAGGATAAGGAATATACTTATCGTGTTGCTGGCTTTTTCGAGACAACGATGCTCGGTACCAATAACATGGGCATGATGAAATTCTTTTTGCCGGATGCGGCTTATCAGCAACTGTCCAATGAACTCGGTGAATCAGCAAGTGGTACGCTTATGTCCATGACCTTGGCAGACAGCTCCCGAGCGGCTGACCTGCTCAGTGATTATACGAAGAAATTTATGAACGAAGATGCTGGGAAGTCCTCTTATCCTTTTTGGGGAACAGACTTTGGGATGATTAAAAGCGTTAATACGATGAGCATCAACATTGTCGCTATGATTCTAGTCGCATTCGCCGCAGTCATTGTCATTGTATCTCTCATCGTTATTAAGTTTCGTGTGACGAACATTATCGACGATGGGATGGTCAATATTGGCGTACTGAAAGCGGTCGGTTACACGAGCAGACAGATTCTGGCCTCGATAGTATGGCAGTTCATGCTAATCGCACTGGCGGCAGCGGTCATTGGCGTAACGGTCTCTTATGCTGTAATGCCCGTATTTGGCGGGATTATATCGTCCATGGCAGGGCTTTTGTGGCCGCAAGGCTTCAACGGAAGCATTAATCTAATTAGCATAGCACTCGTTGCCGTATTAGTGCTGGCGGTAACCTTGCTGTCGTCTAGGCGTATTAATAAGCTCGCTCCCGTCGCTGCCCTGCGAGGAGGCATCTTGACACACAGCTTCAAGAAGAATGTATTCCCGCTTGAGAAAGCGAAGGGAGGGATGCATTTTGTACTGGCTTGCAAAACCATGATTATGAATAGCAAACAAAATATAATGATTGCCAGTATTATTGCAGCCATTACCTTTGCATCGGTCTTTTCGGTCGTATTGTATTATAATATCGCCGTGGATAAGCAGGCCTTCATTCATCTGGTTGGTTCAGAGTCGTCCAGTGTCTACGTACAGTCCAAGTCCGATGTAGACAGTGAGAAGCTGCGAGCAGAGCTGGAGCAAATGAAGGGTGTAGAAAAGACGACGATATTAGATGTACTCCTCGTAACGATTGATGGAGATAGCTTTTACACGAATATATCGGATGACTACAGCAAGCTTGAAAATAATACCGTATACAAAGGGAGAAGCCCCAAATACGATAATGAAATTGCAATTTCAGGAGCCATATCCAAGCTGCTTCACAAAAATATTGGGGATACGGTAGAGGTGAAGCTAGGAGAGGCGACTCATTCCTATTTGATTACCGGGCTCAGCCAATCTATCAATTTTATGGGCCAGATCGCTTCATTAACCATACCAGGCATAGAGCATCTAAAGCCCGATTATAATGCTACATCTATTAATGTCTATCTGAAAGATGTAAGCAATGCCGACTTTATAAGGGAGCTCAAAGCGGAGCATGGAGATCAAATTCAGGATACAATAGATATTGACGAAATATTAGGCAGCCAGAGCAGCATTTATATTTCGGCGGTACTAGCTGTTATGATTATTATTCTTGCTATTACAGTACTCGTCGTCACGCTGATTCTATATTTGGTTATCAAAACGATGATTCTAAGACGCAAGAGAGAGTTTGGCATTCTGAAAGCGACAGGATTCACGACTCTTCAGCTTATGACTCAGATCGCTTGGAGCTTTGTTCCTATTGTCATCATCGGCGTTATTATCGGCGGTGTAATTGGCAGTCTATATACGAACTCGGTCCTTACGCTGCTGCTCTCAAGTGCTGGCATTTACAATGTGCAATTTATTGTGAAAGTGCCATTAGTCGTCTTGCTATGTGTCATAATTGTCGTGCTGGCCTATGTTGTATCTATGTTTGTATCAAGCAGAATTAGACGAATTACAGCGTATGGACTCATTACAGAATAGATGCAAAGCTATTAATTTTATTGAGAGAGGACTCTTCAGTTATTGCTGAATAGAGACCTCTTTTTTTTTTGCGTGAAGTGCTTTATATATTGAAGTGAATTGAAAAGTATTTACATCCCTATTCTCTACTAACTATAATAAGCACATGATTAAGACGATGAATAAAAATTTGGTTATTTTTCTGGGCGTAATTGGTATTTTTTTCGCTATTACTTTTATTTTCATATTTGAATGGCTGCATCCCACTGTGCCCTTTCCAGAGGCACGCCAAGGAGTGCTGGATGCAAGTCAGTGGGATTTTGCCAAGCAAGGCATTATTCCGCTGCGAGGGGAGTGGGAATTTTACGAGGGAGAGCTGCTGAAACCAGAGGATTTTGCAAAGGACAGGGAGGGACGAGCTTCAGAGCGTAGTATAGTTCATGTGCCCGGCAACTGGAAGGATGTTTTGGATTCCAGCAATGGATTCGGAGCGGGAACCTACCGGTTGCTCATTCATGTAAATAAGACCGACATCTACAGCCTTCGCGGAAAAAAAATCCGCCTCTCCAGCCAGATTTATATAAATGGTGCAGATGTGGGGGGCAGCGGTCATCCTTCCTTGTCAGCGGACAGCTTCGTTCCGAGCAACATTCCTTTCTTCGGCACAGCTAAAGCGGAGACGGGAATGGTCGAGATCATTATTCAGGTGGCCAGCTACGAGTATCTTGATGGCGGATTGGTTCAAGCGCCTGAATTCGGCCTTATGAACAATGTGCTGGAACGCCGTGATAGATCCAGGCTGGTAGATATTATTCTTGTAACGATGCTGCTCGTATTCGGGCTCTATTATGTCGGCATGATCAAGCATTGGCGGAATGAACCGCATTTGATGCATTTCAGCTTGTTTTGCTTGGCGACAGGACTGTTTTTCAGCTTTGATAATGAGATTCTAGCTATTACGATGTTCCCGTCGCTTACCTTTCCATGGCTGCAAAAAATGCTTTTTTTGCTTCCTCTTCTTTCGTTCCTGTTCTTTTTTCAATATATTTATCGTTACCTGAGTGAGAAGGATAATGCCTTTTTTAGATGGCTGAGACGAATTGCTTACTTCTATTTCGTAGTAATAACGTTGCTTCCCAACTCTTATTTGCCATCTACCCTTTGGCTGAATATGCTGCTGCCTATCCTTGTATTTATTTTTGTATTCGTCACTCTATTCCGCAGCAAGAGCCAGAGCATACAAGATACCTATTATATTATGCTAGGCGTTTTCTTTCTTATCGTATCTTGGATTTATGCACAATTCCGCTATCAGCTGGCGCTCGACAATCCCTATTACATGATTGTTACGCCGCTGCTGCTTGTGTTCTCCCAAGCCTTCCTTATGTCTGCTAGGTTCCGGGATTCCTATCAAGAAAGTGAGCGTCTGACAAAGCAGCTGATTGATTATGACCGTCAAAAGGATGAATTTCTTGCGAAAACCTCGCATGAGCTTCGCACCCCGCTGCATGGCATTATTAATTTGTCGCAATCGCTTCTGGAAGACCGTGCACAGCCGCTTCAATTGGAGCATAGGGACAATATCCAGCTCTTGAATCTGGTAGGCCGGCGGCTCGCTGGCTTAGTGCATGATATCCTCGATATGAACCAGATACGCTATGGTCAGTTGACGATGCATCGGACCGCTGTAGATCTGGGAATGTCCGCTCGGTTTGTCATTGAGGCGTTATCCATCTCCTCGGTTAAAAGGGAGGTTAAGCTGATTAATGAGCTGCCTGAGCTGCTCCCCTTGGTGGAGGCAGACGAGAATCGACTCCGCCAAATTTTGCATAACCTGCTGGAGAATGGCCTGAAATATACCGAGCGAGGCACGGTCAAGCTGACCGCTCGACATAACGAGGACATGATGATCGTGTCCATTACGGATACGGGGAGAGGCATTCCGGCGGCGGCCATGGATAATTTATTTGAGCCCTTCGTTCAATATAACGAAGAGGGGATTCGTCCTCGGGAAGGAATCGGCCTGGGGTTGAGTATTTCCAAACAGCTGGTCGAGCTGCAAGGAGGCAAGATGGAGCTGGAATCGGAGGTCGGAGTCGGTTCATGCTTCACGTTTACACTGCCGCTTGCACGAGGAGTGAAGGAGGAATCAGCTGCCGCAGCCGATTATCAAGATATGGGGGAATTCACACGGCTATCTGGTATCCTGCGAGAGGTGCAGGAGGATGAATTCCATATTCTAATCGTGGATGATGAGCCTTCCAATCTGAAAATATTAATTGATGCCGTATCCTCAATGAAATATGGATATACCGCGGTCGCCAACGGAGAAGAAGCATTGGCGGAGCTGCGCCAAGCCCCGGCACCGGATTTGGTGCTGCTGGATTTGATGATGCCGGGCATCTCGGGATTGGATGTATGCAGAGAAATTCGCTCTTTGCAGGGATTAGCCCAGCTTCCGGTATTGATGCTCACCGCTTCGGGCCAGACCGGAGATATCGTAGCTTCCTTCGCTCATGGAGCCAATGATATTTTGCAGAAGCCATTTGAGCTCGCTGAGCTAAAGGCAAGAATGCAATCTCTGCTGGCGATGAAGAGCTCATCGGAACAAGCTGTTCGCAAAGAAATGGATTTCCTTCAGGCACAGATTACACCGCATTTTCTGTATAACAGCCTCAATGCATTGGTAGGGCTTAGCTATAAAGATGTAGATAAGCTCCGCGAGACGATACAGCATTTGACGACTTACCTGCGGGCGAAATTTACATTTGTATTCCAAGGTGAGCTTGTGTCAGTGGATAAGGAATTAGAGCTCGTTCAAGCCTATCTGGCAATCGAACAGCTTCGGTTTGGTGATCGGCTTCAGGTTCGCTATCAGATTGATGAGGGACTATCTTGCCTGTTGCCTCCTCTCACGCTGCAGCCGATTGTAGAAAACGCGGTGCGTCACGGAATTGGGCCGAAGCCTTCGGGCGGTACAGTAACTATAATGATCTCCCAGAGCGGAAGCGGGGTCGATATTCGAGTGGAGGATGACGGGATGGGAATGAATGAAGAGGATGTATCGCTGCTTCATAATGATCTTGCCTCCGGAGTCGGCACGCGCAATGTAAACCGCCGCCTGCAAATGCTGTATGGACAGAAGCTGAGCATTCATAGCCAACAAGGAGAAGGCACACAGATCAAGTTTCATATACCAGGAGGAAATGTTCGTGAGAGCCATATTAATTGACGACGAAGAGATCGCGAATGATGTTTTGGAGATTCTGCTTCAAGAAGTTGGAGGAATATCGATTGTAGGCAAATTCGGGCTAGTCTCAGAAGCGGTTGAGCAAGCGGCCAAGCTGCAGCCAGATTTGATCTTTCTAGATATCCAAATGCCGGGAATGAATGGACTAGCCGGGGCAGAACTGCTGGTAAGCAGCTGTCCAGAAGCAGAGATTATTTTCGTTACCGCTTATCATCAATATGCGGTCGATGCTTTCGAGACGAATGCGATTGGCTACTTACTTAAGCCGGTTGCTAAGGATCGGCTGGTCAAGACGTTAGAGCGGTATAAGGCCCTATATACAAAAGGTGCGAAGCGTAACGCTGGTGGTATAGAGAAGGCGAGCGATTCGTCTGGCAGAGAAGAACAGCCAGGCAGCGAGCAGCTATCTAAAACCTTGCATCTTAAGGTGCTTGGCAGTCTGGAGCTATATGCGGAGGATGGGCAGCTTGTCACTTGGCGTACGAAGAAAACGAAGGAGCTGTTTGCTTATTTATGGCATCATGGAGGAGAACCAGTCTATCGGTATCGCATTCTGGATGACTTGTGGCCGGAGCTTTCTCCTGAGCGTGCCCAGTCATTATTTCATACGACACTATACAACTTGCGGAATAAGCTGAAGGCAGAAGGTTATCCAGAGATGGTCGCCTTCGGGGACGAGCGTTATTGGATGCAGACGCACAATATCGTTTGCGATAAAACCAGACTCGATACATACTTGCGTTCTGGAGAATACGTCGATGATATAGAGGAGCTGCTCTCGTTATATCGGGGCGGATACTTGGAGACGGAGCATTATAACTGGGCAGAAAGCAGAAGATATGAGCTTCATTCGCATTATGTCCGTCAGCTTGATCAGTTGTCCGAAGATACGGTTGGCATCATGCAAGAGCTGCTCTTGCGAAGATTGATCGAGCTGGAGCCCTACGTGGAGAAGTATTATAGCCGACTACTGATCTATTATAGGGAAACTGGCAATATTGGCGCGGCGGACAGGCTGCATGAGCAGAAGAAGTATAAGCTTGGGCAGGTAATAGAGTAGCCGGATCAAGGTTCATACGTGATTATTTTATGCCGCGAAACGACAAATTTCGCGGTTTTTTTTATTTTGTTGGGAAAATGTTCAGAGCGTAATTGTTATTATTCGGATAGAAAAACATCTAGAGCTCAGAAAAGGGAGATAACTTATGAGAATGCTTCAGTGGAAAAAAATTCATGCCAAGCTTTACCCTGTGATTATTATTCTTCTAGTGATCGGACAAATCAATCTTGCTGGTATTGTACAAGCCAAGTCTTCATCGAGCGTTCAGGCTGTAGCAGCAGGTAGATATTTCACCTTGTTGCTGCAAAATGATGGCACGGTTACAGGCATTGGCCATAATAATTTTGGACAAGCGACAATTCCAAGTGGCTTATCAGATGTTATTGCTATCTCAGCTGGCGAGAATCACGCGATGGCACTTGATGATCAAGGCAAAGTTACAGCTTGGGGGTACAATGTTAGTGGAAAAGCTACTGTTCCAGCAGATTTAGGCGTAGTTGGCGCAATAGCAGCGGGCGGAGGAATCTCGCTGGCTCTACAAATAGACGGGACTGTTCGCCAATGGGGGTATACCGGTTACGGCTCGGTTCCTGCAAGCTTAACGGATGTTATCGCAATAGCGGCAGGAAATGCCCATGCTGTAGCCCTTCAAGGGAATGGAACGGTTACGGCCTGGGGACTCAATAACTATGGGCAAAGCACGGTTCCAGCTAATCTTACAGATGTAACAGCAATAGCTGCCGGCTTGAACCATACGCTAGCGCTGAAATCAGACGGAACGGTTGTAGGCTGGGGATTCAACAATAACGGTGAGACTAATGTTCCTGCTGGCCTGACGAATGTCAAAGCTATTGCGGCTGGAAGCTCCTATTCTATGGCGCTGAAGGATGATGGGACTATCGTAGTGTGGGGGGGAGGACAGCCTCTACAAGTTCCTCAAGGCCTAACAAACGTAGCTTCGATCTATGCTGGAGGCGCGCATGCGTTGGTGATGAAAACGGACGGAACGGTTATAGGCTGGGGCAACAATGATCTAGGACAACTCCCGCCTATGGATACTGCACCTGAGCATGTATTTGGTTATCCTAAAGCGGATGATGTAAAGCAGAATAGTGCAAGCGTATTAGTGAAGATTAATGAGCCAGGTACAGCTTATTATGTAGTCGTTCCAGCAGGAAGCGCTATGCCAAGCTCTGACCAAGTAAAGGCGGGAACCAACCAAGCTGGCGACACTGCAGATGTGAAGGGCAATATTACTCTTCTGGCTAATATGGAGGCTCCTATTGAGCTGACAGGTCTGGCGCCAGGTACGGCGTATGATCTCTATATTGCAGCAGAGGATAATCAACTGAATTTGCAGGCAATGCCGACAAAGGTAAAATTTACTACTCTTCCTGCTGCGCCAGAGCTTGCACCTGCGCTTACAGGGCTGAACTGGGCACCAGGCAGTGAGGTTGGCACAACGAAACCAATAAGAATGCCTGATGTTCCGGGAATTATGTATGCAGTCGGGGCAGCGGGAGACTATACGCAACCGTTAGTGGGAGCAGATGCGGCTGAGTTGGGCTACACAACGGAGCTGATCTATAACCGCGATATCGCAGTAACGAGCGGCCAGCATATTTATGCTGTAATTGTGGATAGCGCAGGACATATCGTGAAATGGTCCGATATAGAAGTAGCCGATGAGAATATCGCGCGTTCTGCGCCGGTAGTTGAAGGCCTGACCTTTGGAAAGGGCAGTACGCCAGGAACGACGCAAGTAACAGGTGTGAATGATGAATCGACATTGAAGTATGTTATTGGCACGGCAGGAGCTTATTCTCAGCCGTTGATCGGTGCAGATGCTTCAGCTTTGGGCTATACGACGGAATTATCCAATAACCGCGATATTGCAGTAACGAGCGGTCAGCATATTTATGTTGTGTCCGTCGATAGTTCAGGCCGTATTATCAGCTGGTCCGATGTCGCGATTACGGACAGTCAGATCGCTGCTCCTGCACCTGGAGGAGAGACAGGCAACGGTGGAAATAACGGCAACGGAGGCAACAACGGCAACACAGGAGGCAACAGCGGAGGTACACCAGTGCTTCCTGGCAACAAGGATGAGAATGTGACGATTACACTTAATGGGCAGGCTGAGGATACGCTAGCTACAGCCCATATTGCAACGGTGGATAATAAGAAGGCAACAACTGTCGCACTTGACGAGAAGAAGCTGATTGCAAAGCTGGCTTCGTTTAGCGAGGGCTATGTGTTAACGATCCCCGTTCTGAATAAGTCCGATAAGGTTATCGCAGAATTGAATGCACAGATCGTTAAGAATATGGAAGCTAAGAATGCCATGCTAGAGTTGAAAACAGAAAATACGACTTACACGTTGCCTGCTTCTGAAATCAATGTAGATGCGATTTCTAGACAGCTTGGATCAACTGTGGAGTTAGCGGATATTAAAGTACGTGTGACCATTACGAATGTACCAGACAGCGAAATCTCCTTCGTACCGGATGCTTCCGGGGGAATGAAGCTTATTGCGCCGGCAGTTAATTTTCACATTACGGCAGTCTATGGCGGTCAGGAAATCAGCGTTGATCAGTTCAATTCGTATGTCGAGAGAAGCATTGCTATCCCGGCAGGCGTTGATCCTTCCAAGATCACAACAGGCGTCGTTATGAAGCCTGATGGCCGTATGATTCATGTACCAACGAAGGTTAAGCAAATGGACGGAAAGTATTATGCGATTATCAATAGCTTGACGAATAGCGTATATGCGGTTATTTATAATGAACGTTCGTTCAGCGATATTACGGGGCACTGGGCACAAGGCAGCATAGAAAATATGGCGTCACGCCTAGTCCTTCAAGGTGCTGATGATCAGCATTATTTACCCGACAATGCTATTTCGAGAGCTGAATTTACAGCGATCGTGATCAGAGCGTTAGGCTTGCAGAAGGCAGAACAAATGCCAGCTTTCAAGGATGTGAAGCAAACCGCTTGGTTCTATGAAGCAGTGTCGATAGGTTCTTCTTATGGTTTGGTGCAAGGCTATTCGGATGGAACGTTCCGACCAGCTCAGACTATAACAAGACAAGAGGCGATGGCAATTATCGCTAAGGCAATGGTAATCTCAGCAATGGATACATCCATAACAAAGGAGCAACAAGAAGCTATGCTCGCTCCATTCGCTGATGCGGATCAGTTCAGCGGCTGGGCCAAGCAGGCGGCAGCATTGAACGTACGCTACGGGATTGCTGCTGGCAATGAGAATAAGCTGAATCCTCTGCATAATGTAACGAGAGCAGAGACAGCGACCCTTATTGAGCGCTTGCTGCAGCAAGCCGATTTGATCTAATTCGTTATAGCACAATAACAAACAGACCTCCATGCCGAACGGGCAGGAGGTCTGTTTGTTATTAATACGGCAAGATTATTTCCCATGAGGGTCCTATGAAAATTAGAACTGTGGTGAGTCCAGTTAGTTGGCTATAATTAATAAAAGACAGTATAGGAGGAAAGGACACCGTGGCGAATTATAATCTAGCAGGCATTCTAATTCGAAAAGCAATCACGACTATTGTCGCTACCTTATTTATTTCTCTTGCAATGGCTTCTTTATATGTATTCGATGCTGACCGAGAGTCCAATTATAGCGCTGGATATCAACTTATGAGCTGGGCGTTCATCTACATGATGTATGTTGGAGTGATTATACTAATCTATGGAAATGCGGTATCCATTGGCATAGAGTGGGTGAAGCAGAAATGGGTGGCGATGCCTTCTTGGTTATATGTGCTTTTACATGGTGTTTTTGGGCTGCCACTCGGTCTATTATTTCAATATATTCCTGGATTTAATATAGAGATGGCACTTTGCGGCATGCTGGCTGCTATGCTATATGCGGCTATTGACAGAGGGCTCGCACATCGATTGTTCCATAATAAGAGTATCCTTATCATTCCAGTTGTTGTCTATGCATTGTCTTGGGGCGTTCTGGAGCTGATGTCTCCCCCTATGCCGCCCTTTACAAAGGAAGACGCAGTTGCATCTGCTACAGGGGGAAGCGGAACAAATATAGATCGTTTCCCCGATCAGATCGGCAAGTGGGAAGGAGAGATTAAAGGTTATCGAGTTACAAGAGAAACAAGTGTAAAAGAAACGGATGAAGAAAAGTACATCGTCACCTTCACCGAAACATGGGAAAAGGATGGAATAACCAATTTCCAATTTTTTTCATTTTATATAGAACGATGGTCCTTAACTGCCTATAAAAACGGAGGTGAGCAGCCGCCTTTTTAGAGGATCATTTGTTAGTAAGAATGAAATATAATTAAATATGGAATACATTAGAATTATGAGGTTTGTCAGTTAATAACTGGCAAACCTTGTTTTTACGTTATAATGAATAGTAGCTAGAGACTATTGCAGTTCAAGGGGGCGCTATTTTGCATAAGAAAAAAATGATAGTCTTTATTATTTTTTTATCTATTGTAATTCTCTACGCTGCTGCCGAAAGGCATAACCAAGCTACGGAAAGCCACACGGCAAGTGCAATCAAGAAAGAATTTGATGAGATTGCTTGGTCGACAACCTCTAACCCGGTGTTACAAGACATTCGGGTGATTGGTACCAATTATGAAGTGGCGTTTAAATACGGTTCAAAGAATAGAGGAATGAAAGCGATATTGTCTGAGCATCACCCCAAGTACTGGGATGGACATAAACGCTCTGAGTATCATTCCTTATTCGATGAAACCACTACGATGAAGGATATTATCCATATTGCAGAAGTTATTATCAACCAGTCGCAAGACAATAAATATAAAGTCGTTATTAAAAGAAAAGGAAATATTTCGCTAGATGGTCAAGTTGAGAATAAGAAATACCGTGTTATTGTGAGCCCTGATTTGGAAGTTGTTACGGTATATCCTTATGGCTGGAACATCGTAGACTAACAGGGAGCTAGTTATTCGCGGAACCCATAATCCTTTATTTTGAAATGAATATTGCATTCTATCTTAATAGTTGGATATTTCTCGCTCCAATTCAGCTCCTTCCATGCTTGGTAGGACATGCTGTTTCGGACAGATGTGCCGATACCAAGGCTATCGGCTTTTTTCTGCTGGATATAGGTTATGATCTGTTCGGCTTGTTGATTGGTAATGGCTCCTAATTCAGCTTCAAGCTTATGTCTGTCGGAATCCTCGCTAAGCTTTAATTCACCAATATATTCTAATACGGATGCCATTACCTCTACATGAATTGCAATATGGATGGATTCATTCTCTTCCTGTGAAATTTTCACTTTCCTCGTACTATTCAAAGAGCTCAACATAACAGTTGAGCCGGATTGCGATAGATCAAGACTGATCTCCCCATGTTTGAAGCTTCCTCGCAGAAAGGACAAAATAATAGAATCCTTCGAGTCTATTCTGCCTACATATTTATCGTCATGAAAAATACCAATCCCATCGATCGTAATCGTATCCCCATTATCTCTAATCATTGGAGCAATTGGATCAATGCCATCATCTCTATAATCCCTGACAAAAGAATAAATAGTAGTTGCCGGTATTTTATTGCTTCTAGCTTCCTTCTTGGTCAGACGGTCGATATATTTGCCTGTTAGAGGAAATGCTTTATAGTTCTTATGTATTAAGCTGCCGGCGTCTCCATTTACGATAATAAATTTTACTTTCTCCGAAATATTAGGGTCTCGTATTAGGCTATCCAGATAGCTCCAGAGACCATTTTTTGCTAATGGTAATCCAAACAGCGTTGTCCGCAATTGTCCGTTAACTAAATATAAGTCAGTTTGCCTGGACAGATTTATTCTTGCCTCTTTGCTGCTTTTCGCTACTGTTTCCATAACCTGTCTCGAATTTTTGATATCAGGATTGGATACCGGAACACTAATCGCAACTTTGATTTTCCGATTTGACGCGAAGTCATAGCTTATAGTCTGAATGAATCCCGTTCTCTCCAAAATACGCTGATCGCCGCATCCCGTCAGAAGAGCAAGCAGGATGAGCATGCCGGTGATGACACAACTTTTATTCATGCTGTCTTACCTCTCATTCTTTGTACAAATAGGAGCAGGATCAAGCCGATGGGAAGGGTGAATGCAATTCCTATCTCTGTATATCCCAGATAGGTCAGCCAGTTCTCCACATCGCGAATTGTAGTAGGAATATAAGAGACGCAATAGACGACTAACAAAATAAGGAAGATCAGCAGCTTGTCGTGAATCCGGAATACTCTTTGACTGATTTCCTTAGCTCCCCACCAATACATCACGATCGTAACGAGGATAGAAAACATTAAAAAGCCAAACAGCAGATTCTGAGTGCCTTGAACAAATGGAAATTGAATATAGGCCAATAAATTGAGCAGAGGAAATTGAAGCGTCTTTAATTGTTTGTAACCATAGAACCCAAATATAATCAAGCTGATGAACAAATAACTAATTGTAGTCATCAAATTACTAATCTGAGCAGCTTTTATTAACTTGGTTTTTTTGTTGGTATAGGGAAAGAGCAGTAGACATACTTCATATCCGAGAAAAGCAGTGTAAATGGAGGAGAAGCTGCTTATGGTTAGATTACTTTCTTGGAAAATGAAAGGGGTGAGCCTAGACCATTGAAAATCTCCAAAAAAATAAAATATTAATATCATCATCCAAAAAATAAGCAGAAAAAATACAGTTGCGGCTTTTGCAATATTGTAGATGTTCTTGATTATTAAGAGGAAGGCAATGACATCAAGCACCAGCTTGAATAGCATAGGATTTGTCGTCGGAAAAGCAATCATCTGGAAGATGAGAACATATTGTTTGGCAACGAGACAACCTATAATCGCCCACAGTGAGGCTAATACGATATAAAAGGGATACAAAATGAATTTGGGAATCGAGTTCTCCATAATGACGAAGATCGATTGTCCATTACCTAAACGATATACAGCAGAGATTAGTAACAGGTTAAGAGAAACGATTCCACCTATAGCGAACAAACCAAGCCATCCATTCGTTCCGAAATGTACGGCTAAGAGTCGGGGGAGGGTAATGATAACCGTACCGGTTTGTGTCATGTAGAGGAGAAGAGTTACGTGAAATTGTGATAAATATTCCTTCATGTCAGCTCATCCTCATTCTTTCATTTTATTTTTCACTTTATTAGGTGACTTAACCTGATTAGGCCTCTCCGATAAAAATTTGAAGGGCGCAACAATAAAGGTATCCATCCAATCATTCGGTTTGAAAGGGGCAACCGGTGTAAGATACGAGGAGCCTAGACTGGTCAGCCCGCTCAAATGGATGACAATTAGCGCTATTCCAGCAGTCAATCCAAAGTTGCCTCCTACTCCTGCCAGAATAATCAGACCGAATCGAAGAAGACGAACGGATGCACTCATGACATAGGTTGGTGTAACAAAAGATGCGATTGCCGAGGAAGCAACAGCAATGATTAGAATGTTGCTGGTTAGGCCTGCTTGGACAGCGGCTTGTCCGATAACAATACCACCAACGATACCGATGGTTTGACCGATTTTGGAAGGCAGCCGGGCACCGGCCTCTCTTAGAAGCTCTATAGTCGTTTCCATAAACAGCGCCTCATACAGAGGGGGAAAGGGGACTTTGCTTCTTGATTCAGAGAGGGTGAGAAGCAGATTCTCTGGTATCATCTCATAATGATAAGTAGTGATCGATACATATAGCGCAGTGAATGATAACGTAATAGCGAGTGCAGTAAATCGCAGCAGTCTGCTGGCGCTTCCAAGCATCCAGCGCTGATAGTAATCATCCGAGGAAGAGAAATATTCGAAAAAAGAAGTTGGAGCGCTAAAGGCTGAGGGACTGCCATCCACGATGCCGACAACACGACCAGAAACTAATTTGGAAGCAATGCCCTCCGGACGTTCTGAAGTAAGAAATTGGGGAAAGATTGAGTAAGGGAAATCATCCATGTATTGAAGCAGCATATTGGTATCAAATACAGCATCGATCTCCATGTTGGTAATTCTCTTAATAGCTTCGTCCACATAGGCCATATTAACGATATCTTTAATATATAGAAGATAGACATCCGTCTTTGTCACTTCTCCGACTGACAGCTTGATTACTTTTAAATGTGAGCTTTTAATGCGTTGACGAATTAAGGATAGATTAACACCGGCCTGTTCCGTAAAAGCATCATGGGGCCCTGTTATAACGGATTCTGTCTCGGATTGAGATACAGTACGAGATTGTGGACCGAAAACATCGATCAGATGAACATCGTCTTCAAAAAAAATAGCTGCGCGACCAGCTAAAATTCCAATAATTAATTCCTTCATATCAGTAACAAGGAAATATTGCGATTGATTTAAAAGCGAACGCATTTTGTCGGCGCCTGCCTTTAGCAGAGGCTCCTCTACCTCCTGATAAAGCCTGTCATTGTTAACCTGATGACCAAAAAACACAATATCAATACAATTATCTGGATAAGATTTGTGGACGATGTCTACACAGTCATGGAATTCATCCAAGGTATGGGCTAATGAAGGCTTTGCTGTTTGCTCATTTGTTTCGGATACGGGGGGAATAACATCTTTTGCTCTCTTTTTCTGTGAGCCTCGCTCTAGAAATCTCATGTATGCAATCACCTCATTTAAGTGTGGCAGGATGCATTTACTATGTGCTTTTTATAGGATAATTAACCATTAATTCAGTAAACATTGTTAGGATAGAATCACCTTTTATTGGAAACGATACCCATGAAGATCAGAGATAGAGGAATGGGGTACAGTTATGGGGTTTTTCAGTCAGATGTTTGATAATAATCGGCATATAAGCAAGGGCAGAGCTCAGGCTAATCAAATAGAACAGTTAGAGAAGAATGTAGCTGCTCGTATAGACGATAATTTTAGTTACGTCGATCAAGCCCTTTTTCATACCGCAGATCTGGTTAGAAGGCCGATTACTTATTTCTCCGAGCAAGGCTGCCTCCTTTACTTGAATTCCGTATGTGATCCGGACAAAATACAAAATATTATTTTGCGGCCCTTACTCCAGGCACAAGAAGTGAATCTGGAGCGTGATCTGATGGCCGCAATAGTAGAGAAGCACACGAATCTCGAGCGAGCAATTGATTTAATGATTCGAGGATACGTTGTTTTGTTCTTGGAAGGACGGCAAGAATGCCATACGATTTATGTCGCCTTCATTAATAACAGAGCAGTGAACGAGCCGGCGAATGAGAAGGCGATTCAAGGAGCGCATGATGGTTTTATCGAAAGTATGGATGTCAATCTCCAGCTTGTCCGCAAGCAGATTAATAACAGAAACCTAGTTGTGCGACAGTACACGCTTGGCAACATAACGAAGACAGATGCATCTATCGTATATCTGAATAATCTAGCCAACCCGGAGCTAATCGAGGAGATTGAACGAAGAATAAAGAGGGTCAATGCTGATAATTTAATGAATGGCTATTTGCTGCTCGAGCATATAGAGAATCAATCTTTTTCTCCTTTCCCGCAAATTATGCAGACAGAGCGTCCCGATAGAGTAGCGGGGAATTTGCTGGAAGGACGTGTTGCACTTCTTGTGGAAGGTACGCCAGCAGCTTTGATTATGCCTGTAACCTTCTTTGCATTTTATCAATCGCCGGATGATTACAACAGCCGCACACTTGCGGGCTCTTTTCTAAGACTATTGCGTTTGTTCAGTTTCTTTATTGCCATAACTCTTCCCGCTTATTATATCGGAGTCGTATCTTTCCATCATGAAGTTATTCCGATGGAGCTGTTCTATCAGATCAAGGGAAGTGTTGAGAAAATTCCGTACCCGCCTATTCTGGAAGCTCTATTCATGGAGCTCACGCTAGAGCTTCTTAGGGAAGCTGGGATGCGTCTGCCTGCTCCGATCGGACAGTCCATTGGGATTGTAGGAGGCTTGGTTATCGGAGATGCGGTTGTCCGGGTCGGGCTCGTATCTTATCCGATGATTATCGTTGTTGCTCTAACGGCAATAGCTTCGTTCGTCGTCCCCTCTCACGAAATGAGTTTTGCGGTTCGTCTGCTTCGCTTTCCGGTCATGATCTCTGCCGCATTATTAGGATTTATGGGGATTGTGTTTAGCGTTACAATCATCTTGATTCATCTATGCAAGCTCGAATCATTTGGTACGCCGTACTTTGCACCGATTATGCCAATGCGAGTGAGGGATTGGAAGGATGCGATCGTGCGGTCTCCTTTCTGGAAGCTGAATGAGCGGCCGCTAGATCCGCGCCCTCAGAAACTGGTTCAGGAGAGCAGCTCGAAGGAGGAAAGAAGCGATGAACGCAGACAAGGAGCAAATCACACCAGCCCAGTTAATGTTCCTGATCATTCAGACACAAATCGGAGTTAGTGTTCTTTTCTTGCCTTCTAAGGTGGAGGCGATCGCTGGCAATGATGCATGGCTCTCTGTTCTATTAGCTGGAGCAGCCTCCATGTTGATTATTGTAGTTATGTGGGCGCTCAGCAGGAGATTTCCAACCATGAATCTCTTCGAATATTTGCCGATGCTGCTTGGGAAGGTTATAGGGAAAATTGTGCATGTGGTGTACATCATCATGTTTATTCTCGAATGCTGCCTAATCTTGGTGCAATTCGCTGATGTGGTCAGGGATTGGATATTTCCTAATACTCCTGTTGGGGTTATTCTCTTTCTAATGCTTGCCACATCGTTATATATGATCAAAGAAAATATTCGATTAATTGCTCGGTTTTTCGTGATGACCTTCGTGTTGATCTTCATTTTGCTCTTAATTGCTATGTACGCATACCGGGATGCTGATATTTTATATATTTTGCCGTTTAATCAGGCTGGTATTGCTAATATCGCAAAAGGAATGCTGCTCTCTATGAATTCGTTATATGGCTTCGAAATTATATTGTTCTGTTATCCCTACGTACAAGGAACAAGCGGGAAAACGCTGAAGGCTTCTCTCTTCGCTAATACATTCTCTACTTTTGTTTATGCATTTATGGTTTTTACCTGTCTAATCGTGTTCAGCCCCGAGGAGCTTAAAGTGATCCCGCAGCCTGTTCTGTATATGGTTAAGGCATTGTCCTTCACTGTATTTGAGCGTGCTGATTTATACTTCCTAACCATCTGGACCATCGTGGTTATTTCGACAATAATGGCCTATCTATTCATGTCCGCTAAAGCAGTATCTGTTTTGTTCGGGAAGAAGTCGCATGCGGGGACTGCTCCGTTCGTGGCATTACTTATTTTGGGTATTTCTCTTTATCCCTATAGTCCGGATATGATTAAAAAATTTCAAACTATTGTAATGGTATTGCTTGGCATAACACTTGTTATATTTCCGATTTTTTTGCTCTGCATTTCGTATTTGTTAAAGATTAAAGGGAGGGAACAAGCAAAGGGATGAGAATGAAGCTTGCTTGGGCAATTGGAGTGGCTGTTCTTTTATTATCGGGCTGCTGGGATCAGCAATTACTGAAGAACGAGAGAAACGTGAGCATAGGCGGTATGGATCAAGGCCCAAATGGAATGCTCAGGTCAACGGTGTCTATACGTGATATTACGGTGACCGAAGCAGGAAGCAAAGACAAGAGTGAAGTGCATTCTGTACTTGCGAGAAGTACGGGACACGCGCGCGAGTTGCATAACGAGGAAGTGTCCGGGGGCTATTCGGCTACGAAGATGCGGGTGCTTCTAATCGGGGAGGAATTGGTAAGAAACCACGACGTTATGCCTTATCTTGATATCTACTATCGTGATCCGCAAAGTCCATTGAACGCCAGAGTTGTGATCACGCAAGGGACAGCGAAGAAAATGGTGGAGCATAAGCAGATTGGTGCAAAGACGATCGGACTGCATATTGATAATCTGCTGAAGAGCTTAGAGGAAGCAGCGGCCATTCCTCAGGTGAATATACAAACAATGCATCCGCTGGATCGTGGCTCTGACTTTGCACTTCCTTATTTAGTAGATCATGGTGGAATGCCGGCTGTGAAGGGCATCGCTTTATTCAGCGGAATTAAGATGACAGCCATATTAAACATAGAAGAGACAAGATTGTATTTGCTGCTGGACGGGTCCAAAAGTAAAAATGTAAGACTGACTCTAAAGTCTACGAATAATAAAGCAAAAAGCTATGATTACGTAACCATCAATGTCAAAAAACTAAAACGAAAGTTCAAGGTCGTCGTTGCGGATGATGGGCAGATTACAGTTAAGCTTCATTTGAAGCTGAAGGTTACGGTTGTAGAGGACCCGAGAAACCATTTGTACGATATGAATGTCATGCATGATTTGGAGCAATTGCTATCTAAGCGGCTTACGGAGGATTCGCGAATGACCATCAAGAAAATACAGCAGGCTCGTCATGATGGACTTGGTGTTGCCCGCAGGCTCATGTCATTCTATCCTAAGGTATGGGAGCAGATAAACTGGGCGAAGGAGTATCCGAAGGTTCCATTTGAAACGAGCGTTTCCGTGCAGATCATGAATACGGGAATTACGGAATAAAGAAGTCTTGATGATCACTAATGAAATTGAAGCAGCGCGTGCCGATTAGCATCGTTACGCGCTGCTTGTTCTTCCTTTAAACCATGGCATCATTTTTCTCGTTAGTTCCTCACACAAATTTCCTGCTCGTCTTCTTGCCATCACAGCTGAATACGATTTTTTTGTCTTCGACAATCGTTTCTAAATGTACGGGTTTGCCCCATAGCTGTACAACATAAGGGAGCGTACGCTCCACGTATTTGAGGTCAAGCTCAGTTCCTTCATAGTTATGCTTGAGGTATAGCTCACCAATCCGGTTGAAGTCACCATCGAGTACAGAGATGCTAGGGAAACCGCCATTCACTTTGGAATAGACGAGCTGATCACGAATATGCTCCCAGGATTTATCAGTAATTTTCCATTCGGGACCTTTCTTCTCAAAAATATAAAGGTCGAGATCATCGACCAGTTCTTTGGTTAAATAATTGCGGAGGAAGGAGATATCGGAATCGAATTCACGTACTTCAAAAATCTTCTGCCGCCCTTGACCAGGCTCGCGATTGAAGCGCCTGATTTCTTCCTTAGTAGGATTATCCCAGCGGCGCTCAATATCCTCGAATATTTTCAATCCGAGATAGTAGGGGTTGAGACTATTCCGCGACGGAATGACGACCGAAGAATTGAGCTTGGCGAACTCAATCGTCTCGTCGCTCGTAAGCGACAATTCACGAAGAATACGTTGATGCCAGTATGAAGCCCAGCCTTCGTTCATAATCTTTGTCTCGATTTGGGGCCAGAAATACAGCATCTCGTCCCGCAGCATGGAGAGGATATCACGCTGCCACTCTTCGAGATTAGGCGAGTACTCTTCAATGAACCAGATAAGATCCTTCTCAGGCTCAGGAGGAAAATGCTTGGCAGCTGCTGCTGAAGCCTCTAAAGCCTTCTGAGCGGCTTCATTCTCCTCTGTATCCAGTAACCACAAATCACCATAATCCGACTTTGCAGGAATAGCTTTGGAAGAATCACCCTTTTGCTGATTGAGCAATTTAATGTAACGCGATTTATCCAATTGGTAAGGCTTAATGATGGTAGGATCGACATGCTCTTGAATGGCGAGTATGGCGTCAATGAATTTCTCGACGGCTTCGATTCCGTGATCCATCTCATATTGATGAATGCGATCGGCAGTGGCGGACATGCTCTCTACCATGTTGCGGTTGGAGGCACCGAACCGTGCGTTGTTCTTAAAAAAATCACAATGGGCAAGCACATGAGCAACGATGAGTTTATTCTGGATGAGGGAATTGCCTTCGAGTAGGAATGCATAGCAGGGGTTGGAGTTGATGACAAGCTCATAAATTTTACTAAGGCCAAAATCATATTGCATCTTCATACGATTAAAATTTTTCCCGAAGCTCCAATGGCTGTATCTGGTTGGCATGCCGTAGGCTCCAAAAGTATAAATGATGTCTGCTGGACATATCTCGTAACGCATGGGGTAAAAGTCCAGGCCAAACCCAACAGCAATCTCAGTTATTTCATCGATAGCCCGCTCTAACGCTCGGGTATCCTCTTGATTCATACGTTTTCCCCCCGTGCTTCATAATACCGTTCATACCATAAGTATGTCTGGCATAACTGGGGTATGCGTTACCGCAGGTTGTGCGTAGAATCTTTCACAATCTGTTTTCTGTTATACATCGCATGATCCGCATCAGCTATTAGATCCTTCAAGCTAGTATAACGGCCTGGATTCGCACTGATTCCGATGCTTGCGGATATCGTGATGGAATGAGCTTCAATCAAAAACGGTTCAAGAAAGGATTGCTGAATCTTCGCTTCTACCGCGCGGACACTGTCATCAACTTCCAGATGCAAGAAGCAAATGAGGAATTCATCGCCCCCGTAACGAATGATTCGATCGGTCTTACGGATATGGCGCTGCAGACGCCGGGCAATCTCAATAAGGAGCTTGTCGCCAACATCATGGCCGTAATTATCATTCACGTCCTTGAAGTTGTCCAGATCGATGAACATGATGCCTATTGGGATTTCTGCATAATCCAAGAATAGATTATCCAAATATCTGCGACTGTATAGGCCAGTTAAACTATCTGTAATCGTTGTGTTCTCAAGCTCAGCTGCATAGCTAAGCAGAGCAGTGAAGGAATGGATCATAGCTAAGGCATCTTCCCCGAGCTCAATCGGCTGCTGATTATTAATGAGATAAAGCGCCCCATAGTTCGGAATCGTCTTGGTAGATAGGGGGATGATGACTGGGGAGTAATGATCTATTTCTTTTAACAGTGCTGCGTCAGAGAGAGGGTGCTTTGCATCCTCTTGCTTGCTGGAAGCGATAATTAGAGGAAGAGCATCGCCTTCAAATTTGACTATAATAATGGTTTGAATGTGCAATAAACGATGCAGCATGTGAATAACATGTTCAGCTGCTTCCTTTAGCGAGTGAATCGGGTTATTCATGTTATATACTCAGCTCCTGCGATATAGGTAAATGAATAATAATTTTTCCTATTGAATTAAGTTTAGTCTATATATGAACTAGACTCAATATAGAAAAGAAGGAATTAAAGAAAAATAATGATTATTCAATTGATAATAATCACTTATTGTTAGAAAAGTAAGGGATATTAATATGGTAATTAATCATAGATAAGCCGGCTAATGAGATAATGATTTATCTGCAAGTTAGCCAGCTTATTAGTTGTGTGATTTAGTTAGTGGAACGTGTTACTTCACTCTGCGTGCAGTCGTGTAATGTTTAGCCCACCAGCCCGTATTAAGCTTCGAGATGGTAACGCCAGGTGCTCCATAAGTATGAATGAATTGATTATTGCCGATATAGATGCCTACATGATGAATAGGAGAGTAGAAGAAGACAAGATCGCCAGTCTGCAAGCTGCTCTTTGATACGAATTTTCCGATCTTGGACTGATCTTTGGATTCACGAGGCAGTGTGACGTTTATTTGCTTGAAGACACGCTTCGTAAAGGAGGAACAGTCGAAATAGCGGGTTGTACTCGTTGAAGCCCCAAATTGATAAGGAACGCCCATATATTTTTTAGCTGTGGACACTATTTTCGATTGGGTAGAGGCTGTCGCTGCATAGGCAGGCTGAGCAGGCAATATTGGCGCTGCGCTAAAAGCGATGGAGAGGCCAAGTACAAGCGATACTGTAATTTTACCGATTCTGTTATTCATGATGTCGTCCTCTCGATATGAGATTATGTAATATATCAACCATAACACAGGATTTCTATGTAAAAGGTTACCTCTGAGACCAAATAACTAGACACATAGCGGTGTTGCTACCAATTCTGAAAAATTGATGAGAATATTCTCATCGTTGTTCGCATACAAAAGAAGCCATTCAACTCCCTAGTAAAGGGGCTGAATGGCTTCTATTTATGGTTATGAGGCGTATATTAACCTTCGAGCAATAGTGTTTCTGGATCTTCCAGCATCTCTTTAACTTTGACAAGGAAGCGAACAGCTTCTGAGCCATCAACGATACGGTGATCGTAAGAGAGTGCAATGTACATCATAGGACGGTTCTCAGACCGCTCTGCATCAATCGCAACAGGACGAAGCTGGATTTTGTGCATGCCGAGAATACCGACTTGCGGTGCATTCAAAATTGGCGTCGACAGCAGTGAACCAAATGTACCGCCGTTCGTAATTGTGAATGTGCCGCCTTGAAGGTCCGCAAGACCAAGTGAATTGGTACGAGCTTTACCAGCAAGGGATACGATTTGTTTCTCAATCTCTGCGAAGCTCAGGCGATCAGCGTCGCGTACGACTGGAACAACCAGGCCTTCTTTGGCAGATACCGCAATACCGATATCATAGTATTGCTTAGCAATAATGTCTTCGCCATCAATCTCTGCATTAAGAAGAGGGAACTCCTTCAAAGCGCCAACAACGGCTTTGGTGAAGAAGGACATGAAGCCTAGACCAACCTCATGCTTGTCCAAGAAGGATTGCTTACGGCGTTTACGGACATCCATAATCGCTGTCATGTCAACTTCATTGAACGTCGTAAGCATCGCAGCTGTTCTTTGAGCTTCAACGAGGCGGTTAGCGATTGTCGCACGACGGCGGGACATCTTTTTGCGCTCGTATGGCTTATCCGATGCGAATGCAGGCTTAGCTGGTTGTGCAGGCGCTGCTGCTGGTGCGGAAGGAGCAGCTGGCTGCTGTCCGTACGAGCGAACATCATCAGAGCTTACACGGCTAAGCGATGATTGCACTTGCGACAAGTCAATGCCTTTTTCTCTAGCAAGCTTTCTTGCAGCAGGAGAAGCTTGTACTTGTCCGCCTTTGCTGTCTGCTGCTTCTACTGCAGCCGGTTGAGCCGGAGCTGCTGGAGCAACTTCTGCTTTAGCAGGCTCAGCCGCAGCAGGGGCAGGAGTTGGAGCAGCCGGTGCTGCAGCTCCGCTGCCTGCACCGATGCTTCCAATAACTTCGCCGATTTGGACGTTGTCGCCCTCATTGCGAGTAATTTCTTGAAGAACGCCATCTTGCTCAGCGCTAATCTCGATGTTAACTTTATCAGTTTCGAGTTCGAGGAGTACATCGCCTTGTTTAACAGCATCCCCTATTTTAACAACCCATTTGGAAATCGTGCCTTCTGTGATCGATTCTCCCATTGCTGGTACTATAATTTGTTGCACTTAGGCTACCTCCCTGTGTTAACTGTCAATGACGGACTATGTTTCAATGTTTGCAAAATAATATGCTGTTGTTCGAAGCTGTGAACTTGTTGGAAGCCGCTTGCTGTACTGGAACGCTCAGGACGACCGATGTAGCTTACGCTAGCATTCTCAGGAGCAATTTTGCGGATACGAGGCTCCATGTAGCTCCATGCACCCATGTTCTGTGGTTCTTCTTGAACCCAGATGATTTCTTTCAGGTTCGGCATGCGCTCCATAATGGCTGCAATTTCTTTCTCAGGGAGCGGATACAGTTGCTCAACACGAGCGATATGAATCCAATCCCATTCCTTGCTTGCATCCTTCTCGATCGCTTCTTCCAAGTCAATGGCTATTTTGCCTGTGCAAAGAATGAGTCGTTCTACGCGGTCCGGACGTGAGCCAAGGCCTTGCTGCTCAACTACAAGCTTGAAGGAGCCTTCGCTTAGTTCACTAACGGTCGATGCGACACGCGGATTACGGATCAGACTCTTCGGTGCCATAATAATTAATGGTCTAGCTGCTTCGCTTTCTGTAATGGAAGCTTGGCGGCGCAGAATGTGATAATATTGCGCAGCACTGGATAAGTTCGCTACGGTCCAGTTCTCTTCGCCGGACAATTGAAGGAAACGTTCCAGACGAGCACTGGAGTGCTCAGGTCCTTGACCTTCATAACCATGCGGAAGCATCATGATCAAGCTTGATTTCTGTTGCCACTTCGAACGGCCTGCAGAAATGAACTGATCGATTAACACTTGAGCAACGTTCGTAAAGTCTCCGTATTGTGCTTCCCAAATAACGAGCGTCTCAGGAGCATGAACGTTATAGCCATATTCGAAGCCAAGAACAGCAGCTTCAGACAATGGGCTGTTATGAATAGCAAACGATGCTTTGGCTTGAGGCAGCTGATGCAGCGGGCTGAACGTTGCGCCTGTTACAGCATCATGCAGTACAAGGTTACGATGGGCGAAGGTAGCACGCTCTACGTCCTGACCGCTAAGGCGAATCGGCTTGCCGTCGGCAAGAATGGTAGCGAAAGCCAGCGTCTCAGCATGTCCCCAATCCAGCTTCTCACCGTCATTAAGCGCAGTAGCACGGCGCTCCAATATGCGTTGAAGCTTCGGATAAACGGTGAACTGATCCGGCCAGCGAAGCAGCTCATTGTTGATCTCACGAAGCGTCTCCGTGGATACAGCAGTAACAGCGGATCCGAATTCACGTTCGCCAGGCAAGCCTTGCGTTTGATGTACAGGTTCTTGACCGTCGCGTTGCTTCACTTCTTCATAAGCAGCCTTCAGGCGGTCAATCACTTCTTGCTTCAGTGCTTCGGACTCAGCTTCTGTAATGATGCCCGCTGCAACCAGTCTATCAGAATAGATCTTGCTTACCGTAGGGTGAGCTTTCACTTTTTTGTAAATAAGTGGTTGGGTTGTTTCTGGATCATCCGTTTCGTTATGGCCATATTTACGGTAGCCAATCAGATCGATCAAGAAATCTTTTTTGAACAATGTACGGTATTCGCTCGCCATGCGTGCAGCGGCAATAACCGCTTCCGGATCATCTGCGTTCACGTGAACGATCGGAATTTCATAGCCCTTTGCCACGTCGCTCGCATAGTGCGTGGAGCGTGAATCATGGCTTTCCGTAGTGAAGCCGATACGGTTGTTCACGATAATATGCAAAGTTCCGCCATGAGTATAGCCTTTGAGCTGAGCGATATTCAGGGTCTCAGCTACGATGCCCTCACCAGGGAACGCAGCGTCGCCGTGCATAATGATTGTAGCCGCCAGATCAAGATTCTGCTCAGGGTAGCCAGGCTTGCTGCGATCTTCTTGAGCAGCACGAGTGAAGCCTTCAACAACAGGGTTAACGAACTCCAAGTGGCTCGGGTTGTTCGCAAGCGTAATGCGGGTCTCAACCGTTTCACCAGTCTTGAAGGAACGGTTCGCGCCCAAGTGATATTTCACGTCGCCAGTCCAGCCATAGTTAATGCCGACAGAGCCTTCGGATGGAATGAGCTTTTTATTCGGTGAGTTATGGAACTCAGAGAAAATTTTGCTGTAAGGCTTGCCAAGAACATGAGCCAAAATATTCAAGCGACCGCGATGCGCCATCCCCATAAGGATATGGCTAACGCCATCGTTAGAAAGCTCATGGACCATTTCGTCAACAAGCGCAACTAATACATCATTGCCTTCAACCGAGAAGCGCTTCTGGCCGACAAAAGTACGCTGCAGGAAATCCTCGAATTGCTCTGCTTCATACAATTTGGTCAGCAGCTTCATGCGCTCTTCTTTCGTGAAGGTTGCAGTCGGAAGCTCCTTCTCAACACGTTTCTTGAGCCAAGCGCGTTCTTGCTCTTCATGAACGTGGCTGAACTCAAATGCAATTGTGCCAGTATAAGCTTTGCGAAGCTTCTCAATCGCTTCCCAGCCGTTGGTAACATCGGCAGGAGCCTGATGCCATACTAATTCAGCAGGCAGAGCGGATAGATCCGCTTGGGTAAGGCCATACGTTTCAATCTCAAGCATCTTGGTGCTTGCTTTTGGCCCGATATCGAGGGGATCGATATTGGCAGCCAAATGGGCGAACGCCCGTATATTCCAAACGAGTTTGCCGGCCGCTACAAGATTTTGCAGCACCTTGGCATCGATTTGGGCAATGCCGACAGGAAGTCGGACAGCCGCTGTCTCTTGTCCAGCGTACTGAGGCGGTTCGCCCCAGCGGTCAAACAACTCGCGATATTCCGCTACAACAGATTCAGGGTTTTGCTTGTAAAGTTCATATTGTTCCTGGACGTAACCAAGGTTAGGGCCATAGTAAGAAGCCCAAGGGTCTTGCGTGTGTACATTGCCAGATGACATCGACAGATACCTCCGCCTTTGGATTTTAGAATTTCATGGACGGAATGAGAACGTTCATATAGTTCTATTATAGTATAAACAACCCTTATAACTTAAATAACGATTATGTATCATTCTTATCTTGAAAATAGATTGATTGCGCTAACATACGACTTATTATGCCCTTTTTCTATCTTTTTAGCACATCGTACCTATTCCAAGACAAAAAAGCACCTCGTTCTACTATGAGGGTAGTATAATGAATAGGACAATCATGCGCAAGGCGCGCCGCATATTTGGCAAGGCCACATGAGCAGAAGAAGGAGAGACTAGATGAGAAGATGAATATCCAGCCAGGGAGCAGCCGTATAGCTAATCGTTCTTTCCATTTTATAAAGGCTTTCAATTTTTTTGCTTACGGGGCTATTGCGGTATACATGACTTATTTTTCGTTGTACTTGCAGGCCATAGGCATGACCACGCTGGAGATTGGCGCAATTATGGCAGGGGGACCCATTATATCCATAATCGCTAATCCTCTATGGGGATACTTAAGCGACAGGCTTCGCAATATTCGACTTATTCTGATTATCATGCTGTTAGGCAATATTATTGCGATGCAATTTGTATTTCTGGTTCATTCGTACACGGTCATTTATACCTGTATGCTGTTTTTGTTCTTTTTTCAAATGCCGCTTTTCTCGCAGAGCAACAGCCTTATCTTGAACAGTATTGAAGGAACGAGCCGCAAGTTCGGTGAATTCCGGCTGTGGGGCTCGCTCGGCTGGGCCGTTCTTGCTGTACTCGCTGGACCGATTATCGGGCAGATTGGCATTGAACGATTGTCTCTTGTGTATAGTATCATGATGCTGACAGCGATTGCCTTTGCGTTCACCCTTCCCCGCGGAGGAACAGCAAGCAAGGCAGATAAGTCGGAAAAAATGAGCTATCGCTTGATGTTCAGCAATCGTGCGTTTCTATTGTTTCTTTGCATCGGTCTTGTCATTTCTATTCCGAATTCAATGAACTCTACGTTCGTTGCCTTATATATTAACGAGCTTGGAGGAAGCACAGGAATGATCGGTTGGGCAACGTTCCTATCTTCCATATTTGAGGTTCCAGTGTTTTTGCTGCTTGACCGTTATTTGAAGAGAGATGTTCGCACGATGGTGCTTTGTCTGGTCGTTATCAGCGGGTTGTTCGCTCTTAGATGGTTCCTGATGGCAGGAGCATCCAGTGCGGAGCATATTATTCTGATCCAGACGCTTCATTGTCTGACCTTTGGAGGCTATTACTATATAGGGACACAATTAACAGCTCTTCTAGTGCCTGACGAGCTGCGATCATCAGGCCAAGCGCTGTATGCGCTGACGTGGGGTGGCCTGTCTGGCATTGCGGCCGGCTTCATAGGAGGCTGGGTATTCCAGCAAATGGGCGCTCAATCGATGTATCTGCTAGGTGGGGCAATGGCTGTAACAGGCATCCTTGGCTTCAGCCTGCTGTATGCTAATCTGAGGCTGCGCGCCAGCACGGCAAGTCGCCTCTAATTCTCAAAAAAGCTTGCAGGGGTTAAAGTCCCTGCAAGCTTTTTTGCTCGAAACGGAACTATCTAGGCGGCATCCATTGTATAATGGTACTATTCTGGTTCAGAAAGAGGAACGAAGATGACACTCATTAATCAGTTAATCAATCAAGATGACTTTACCGGCTTCTATTTGCTGAAGGAGCTTGAGATTAAGCAGACGAACGGGGCAAACCCGAAGGATTACTTCGATATCGTTCTAGGTGATTCCAGCGGCCATCTATCCGCTAAGCTCTGGGATGTATCGCCTACCGACAAGGAGACTTTTTTTCCGATGGGGCTAGTTAAGGTGCAGGGCCTTGCTCACACGTACCGCGACAAGCTGCAGATCAAAATTTCACGGATGCGCTTAGCGACGGAAGAGGACGGGGTTTCTCTAACCGATTTCATTCGCTCGGCACCTGTCCCGCCTATTGACCTTATTCACACCATTAATCAAGCAAAAGATAGCATTGAGGATCAAGAAATTAAGACGATCGTTTCTTATTGCATTGCTAAGGTAGAAGATAAGCTCTCTCATTATCCGGCTGCTAAGACACATCATCATGCTTATTTTGCAGGATTGGCTTATCATATTGTAAGAATGCTTGAGATTGGCGAATTTATTTGCAAGCAGCGACCTTTCCTGAATGCCGACTTTATTAAGGCGGGCATTATATTGCATGATATCGCGAAGCCGGAGGAAATGATCGCACAGCTTGGCATTGTCTCGGACTACAGCCTGCAAGGCAAGCTGATGGGACATATATCGCTTGCTTCCACTTGGATCACCGAAGCGGCTATTTATAGCAAGATTGACCTGCAATCGGAGAAGCTGCTTGGTCTGCAGCATATGGTGCTGTCGCATCATAACTTAGGGGAGTGGGGAAGCCCGGTACAGCCGCAGACTGCAGAAGCGGTAGCTCTTCATCATATTGATGCGATGGACGCCAAGCTGCAAATGGTCGAGGATGCGCTGCAGACAACACCTGAGACAGAGCCTTGGACACCATTCATTCGGGGACTTGAGAACAAGCCGATTTATCGAATGAAGCTATAGTACTGCTTCGCTGTATGATTAATGCTACAATAGTAGAAAAACTTGAGGTGAGCAAAGCGGGGGCGCCAGGACGAATGACAAGCGCCCGATGCATCTGATGGCTGATAACGAACAATTACCATACAAGCAATGTGCCCATTGTACGGAGCAGAAGCCCATGTCTGACTTTTTGCGAAGAACGGGTCGTCGTTCAGGGCCTCAGTCAAGACGCGGCGCATGCCGGGCATGCCGTAAGCTGAAGATCAAGGTATCCGCCCCTGCGGCAGTGATCATTCCGACAATAGCACCGCTATCGGAACAAGAGGCTGCAACGAGCGCAGACAAAAGGCGCCAGCGGGCCAAATCTTCAAGGGCAGTCAGGCCTAAGCCGCTGCCTAAGCCGAAGCTGTCCAATCATTCTCCTACGGATGTTTCGTTTCTTAAGGCTACTCGTCAAGGGACAATCTGGATGCGCGGCAAAACAGACAAGGGCCGCAGGTGGTACCAAGAGATTGAATTGGAACTGGCCGTCACTCTTGTAAAAGAACGGGCGGCTGTCATTGTGAATCGCCATACGATTCGCCGGCTATTCAGCAATAGAGACTTTCGTAAATTTATATTGACCAGAGATAATCATACCTGTTATTTCTGCGGGAAGCCTGGAGATACGATTGATCATTTGCTGCCTAGAGCCAAAGGAGGGCATACGACGCCTGATAACTGCGTCTGTGCATGCAATCTTTGCAACCAGTCGAAGGCAGACAAGGATCTTGAAGAATTTATGCGCGAGGGCTCCTAATGGTAAGCAACGAAGAAACACCCCCTGCACCAGCTGCTATAGCTGCGGGCAAGGGGTGTTCTGTCATTCTAATGGTTCAATATGGCTTATTAAATAAAGAAGCCAGTCAATAAGGAGCTGTAGAAGGAATTATATTCGGATGCTTCTGAGAATCCGATAACAAATAAGATCACGATAAAGACATCGATAACTAACCAGAGAAGTGTTCCGACTATGCCGCATATGAGACCAGCTATCGCCATCCCTTTCCCTTGTTCACCCGTCTTTGCAATGCGCTTCAAACTAATTGCACTGAAAATGATGGCTGCAATACCAATCAGAAACCCAAGGTAAGGGAAAACCACTGCCAAAATGCCAAGCACTAAAGCGGCAATTGACATTCCGTTGGTTCGATGCTGAGTGGGTGGCATAGGGGGTGGTGGATAATTGTAATTCGTTCCAAAATTGTTCTCGTTCAAAGAAATATCCTCCTGCAATGGTGAAATGTATAGTAGTAGTATACGTGTAAAAACACGTATTTACTATATTTATTCTTAAAATCTGGGTTTAATTCAAATTTTATTTAGAATAAGCTCCAATCAAGCTCGCGGGACAGCGTCTCCAGAAGATGCACACCAGCGATGCTGTTTCCTTTTGGATTCAAAGCTGGACCTATGACCCCAATGCCGTAGCGTCCAGGTACCATGGTCAGAATGCCGCCCGCAACGCCGCTTTTGGCTGGTAGGCCAACTTGAATAGCGAATTCGCCGGATGCATTGTACATCCCGCAAGTGACCATGAAGGTTTTGGCGACCTGTACATAACGGCGGGGAATCAATGTAATTCCGGTAATCGGATCGGTACCATCGCAGGCCAATACGAGAGCCATCCTCGATAGGTCTGTGCAAGTGACATTGATAGAGCAGTGATGGAAATAAACGTCCAGCACATCTTCTACATTGCCTTGTAATACCCCATTTTCCTTGAGAAAATAAGCGATTGAACGATTCAGATTTGCAGTAGCTGTCTCAGAGCGATATACATCAAGGTCATAATTCAACGCTGGATTATTCGCCAGCCCACGGAAAAATTCAAGCACTCGTGCTGATTTTTCCTCCGGACTGCTTCCATGAATTAAGGAGGATATGGCGATAGCACCTGCATTAATGAGCGGATTAAAAGGAATGCCTGGCTGCACCAGCTCTAGCTTTAGCATCGAGTTGAAATTGTCGCCTGTAGGTTCCATGCCAACTTTATCGAACACGGCCCTTTCCCCGTTATCCATCAGTGCCAGAATTAAGGTGAATACCTTGGATATGCTTTGCATCGTAAAGGAAAGGCCACAATCTCCAGCAGAGAATGCAGTTCCATTGCCATCAATAATATGAATGCCTAGCGCATCTTTGGGAGACTTGGATAGTTCAGGGATGTAAGAAGCGACCTTTCCTTGAGCAGAGCATGCTCTGCTATCCTGTACCCATTGCGGTAAAAGGGTGCTGAGACGTTGGATTTCTTCTGAATGTGCTGACAAAACAGTTCCTCCTGTGGAAGCTTGCTGGACACAGCTTAGCTTAGTGAATGGGGCAATGGAATGGTTGGATTCACATTGAAATGCTCTTATTGTATCATAAGATCGGAAGGATGGGAGCGAATGAAACTTGAAGTAATTGCAACCTGCGTGCAGGATGCTCGAATCGCAGAAGAGAATGGTGCAGATCGACTCGAGCTGATCACTGCGGTGACTGAAGGCGGGTTAACACCGGGAATTGGCATGATCAAGCAAGTGACGAACTCTGTTAGTATTCCCGTACATGTGATGGTTAGACCTCATAGCCGTACGTTTGTCTACAAGGGCTGTGATCTGGATACGATGGCAGAGGAGATTAAGGCGATAGCTTCTGTAGGAGCAGCGGGTATCGTCATTGGTGCTTTAACTACAGAAGGAGGCGTTGATGAACGAGCATTGGAACGGCTGCTTCCCTTGGCAGAAGGGATGAGCGTGACGTTCCACCGAGCCTTCGATGAATTGGACGAGCAGCTAGCTGCGCTTGCTGTTCTTCAACAGTACCCGCTTATTAATCGGATACTTACTTCGGGCGGAGCACAGCCAGCACCGCAGGCCATCGGCCCGATTCGTCAGCTTGTAGAGGAGACAAGAGGCACCACAATCCGTATTCTTGCAGGTCATGGGTTGTCCGCTGAAGGGTTGGAGTCCTTTATTGAACAGACAGGCGTATCCGAGGTGCATATTGGCTCGGCAGTGCGTTATAATCGTTCTTTATTAGAGGCAATTGATCCCGCTGCGCTGCGTATAGTTGCGGATATCGTTCACCGAACTGGTGAGAAATCGATTTAATGATAATCTGAGCTGCGTGGTTGGACAATCCTTATGAGGATGTCCCTCAAAAGTTATGAAGATGATTTGGGAGCTCTTTCTTTTACAGGTGCTTTTATAGGTAGAGGGACTTAAAACTCTTAAAACTTAACCTTTATTAGATCCATCCCTTACGCTACTGACGTTATATATGAGGAGTTTACTCTATTCTATGAACCGTTTTTCGTGAAAATCAGGAGGAATCATGGGAAGAACGGGGATAAGGTCAGCTATATTCAGTAGTCGGAAACCGCCCTTCTCCACTAATGAACATAGCTTCACTACTGCTTTTTTTTACCCTTTTAAGTAGTGGAATAGAGCAAATGCATTCATTAAATTGTACATGACATTCCTTCACTTGTTTAGGAGCCCACCTTTTGGTCGGCTCTTTCTTTTTTAGGGCGGAAATTAGAACAGCTGCCGGAAGCTGACTGCAGCTTTTTATGGGAATAGAAAAAACCTCAAGCGTCATGGTGCACTTAACCCAGGCTGCAATGTGCAGATCGGAGCGGGAATTCATTCATTATCGGCTGCGGCTGGAAAGAACATTATGCTTGCTTTGCGTAAGTAGGCCAAAAGCAGAAATGGCGGTGCAGGGACAACCCCTAGCATCGCCATTTCATTATTAACCGAATTTTTATAAAGCGATTCGTCGCTTCAAGTGAGCATACCTGCTTTTGGTCCAGTTCATCTTGAATAGCTTTACAGCCGCTTTAAAAAATCAACGACGGTCAATAAGCCTTTATCGAAGTTCTCCAGATTAAAGTGTTCATTCGGTGCATGCAGATTCTCATCGGGCAGGCCGAATCCCATCATAACTACTGGGGCGGATAATATTCGCGAGAACGTCTCTACGATCGGAATCGATCCGCCGTCTTTTGTGAATAATGCGCGAGTGCCGTACACATGCTCGTAAGCATCCGCTGCCTTTTGAAGCATAGGATGATCAGGGTCCATATTGAATGCTCTGGCTTTCTCGCCTGGTGTAACTTGTAGCTTGGCGCCGACAGGTACATTGGCATGCAGATGATCAATAATTTTTTGCAATATTTGTTCAGGGTCCTGATCGCCAACAAGGCGGCAGGTAATTTTGGCATGCGCTTCTTTAGGTATGACAGTCTTGGTGCCTTCTCCTTGAAAGCCGCCATATACGCCATTCAGCTCTAAGGTAGGTCTTGCCCCAATTCGCTCAACGAAAGAATAACCCTCTTCCCCGTATAGCGCATCGAGCTCTAGACTGCGCTTTAGATGCTCTTCATTGAATTGCTGCTTGGCAAATTCCTCACGCATAGCATCGGACAGCACCGGCACGCCTTCATAGAATCCATCTACTGATACCCGGCCCTTATCGTCATGAAGGGTGTTCAGCAAGGTAACAAGAGCATGGAGGGCATTGGGAACGCCTCCGCCGAAGCTGCCGGAATGAAGGTCTGTATTAGCGGTTGTGAGAGCGAGCTCAAGCGAGCAGAGCCCGCGAAGACCTGTAGAGATGGCCGGTTTGCCTGGCTCAAGCAGCGATGTATCGGAGATCAGAACAACATCAGCTGCCAGCTTCTCTTCATTGGCTTGCATGAAGGCTGGCAGATGAGGGCTTGATATTTCCTCTTCCCCTTCAATACATAGCTTCACATTAACAGGCAATGCCTGTTCTTGCTTTAATAATGCTTCTATGGCTTTGACATGGATATAGAGCTGGCCTTTATCATCGGTCGCACCGCGGGCATAGAGCTTGCCGTCACGGATAGCAGGCTCAAAGGGAGGCGTCTCCCATAGATGCAGCGGATCAACGGGCTGAACATCGTAGTGTCCATAAACGAGAACAGTAGGCTTGCCAGGGGCATGGATATGTTCCGCATACACAATCGGATGTCCATCAGTTGGATGAATCTCCACGTTCTCAAGCCCTGCTTCTTGCAATTTATTAGCGAGCCATGCGGCTGCATCATTCATATCTTTTTTGTGCGCGGATAAAGCAGAGATGCTTGGGATGGACAGGAATTGCTGTAGCTCCTCCAGATGCTGCTCACGCTTGTCATGAAAATAAGCTTCGTAATTCAATGTGTACAGGCCTCCTCAGACGGTTGTTATAACCTAAGTATACTCCTCTTGAGGCTCATATCAAACAGGAGGACAGAATCGCAGTTCAATCTATCAGATTATCTATCTAGTGGATATATATGTATAAATACACTAAAATAAGAGTGATATTAACATAATTTTATAGGGGGCTAGAGCAAAGTAGAAAAAGTAACACGAACTAAATAAGTACTATGGATGTAGGAGTAACAAGCGTTCAAATAATAGAAACTTATGAGGGCGTTTGGTTGGTCGAAGTTCTGAGGAGAACTAGAACGATCCAATTGTAATAAATGATAACAAGTTAATAGGGGGCAATGAGCAGATGAGAAACGGACAGGGACGAAATCGGGTTCTGCGAGCAATCGCAGTTATGCTTACACTTATTTTAATGGCTGGTTGTACGTCAATCGGCCTAACGAAGAAAAAAGAGACGGAGATTGGAAAGATTGAGTTGACTGTACTAGGTGTAAATATAAAAAATTATTCCAATAAGTATGCCTTTTTGAGCTATCAAGGAGGGGATTATTTGACTGAGAAGTATCCGCAGCTCACCTTCAATATTATTATCCCTACCCTGGAGAAGGACATGACATCGGAAGCAGTAGCCGAGCTAGTCAAACAGCACAAGCCAGATATTATCGTCGGCCCGGATTATCATTTCAATAAGCTTCGTGCAGAGGGATTATTATATCCGATATCGGCTATTTTTCAGGATGGGAACGTTAAACAAGAGGACTTTTTCCCAGAAATGCTACGTGTTCTTTCTGATGAATCAGGACAACTGCTTGGGATAGATCGAGCAGTTGATGTAAAAGGCATATTCTATAATAAAAATTTATTTGACGCTGCACAAATTCCATATCCGGAGGATACGATTACGGGGGAGGAATTACTTGCACTTACAGCTAGATTCGGCAGAGAGGGACAGAACGTTGGACTAGAGACTTATGGTGCTCCTGTCCGCCTTCTATTTGATCAGATTCGTACGATAAGCGGCTCTGAGCCATGGTCAGTTGTCGATAATCAATTATCAATGGACAAGTCCGCATGGGTAAATGCTATTCAAGCTTTATTGGATATTTATAAAATCCCGAATGCGATAAAACAAACGGCGAAGCCGTCATTGATGTATATGGCGCCAACTTTGTTCTATGAGGGCAAATCGGCCATGTTCATGAGCAACCTTTCTTATATAGATGTAATTGAAGGGTATGCTAATTTCCCTCTAGGCTTCGTTAGTGATCCAGTCGATTCAGAAACACGACAGAGCACCCGCGCCCTCAGCTTCTGGAATACGTATTCGATCTCCAAAGATGCGCCTAATAAAAATGCTGCAATCCGAGTGATTAGGGACCTTATGAGTGAAGAAGCTGACAGTTATTTTGCATCAAGAATAGACGCGGATGGGTTATCAACAAGAACAGATCGAATGAGCAATTATCAAGGCCTTGATTTGAGTGCTTTATTGGACTTGAAAATAGAGGATTCGAATAGGATTCCCAATGAGAAGATGCCCGAGAGTCTCCCAGAGGAAGGGACTGATATGGCATCTGCAGTGAAGATGCCTGAGAGCTTTCAAGAGGAAGGGACGAATATAGTCTACACCATGCTTGAAGAGGCTGCGACGACTGACAAGACAGCAGAGCAGCTTTATGAAGAGCTGTTGCCAAAGTTAACGGAGGCTTACAATCGCAGCTGGATCGTTAAAGATGGCAGTAAGAGCTAGCCTATTGGAGTAGAAGGCTGCAACTTGTTTTATTCTTGGAGGGCAAGTCGGCATCGAACAGCTGAGGAGAATGTGAACTAGCGTACGGATATTTTCTAATCTAATAAGGTAAAGGGAGTGCAATTAATGAGAACAAGAACGAAGCGAGGCGTTCAGGTCCTCACAACGATGACTGCCTTGGTGCTCGTATCAGGATGTACGTCAATAGAAATATCCTCCAAAAAGAAAAACGAAATATCATCAGCCGAAATAACAGTAATGCAATTGGGTATGAATAGTAACAACAATCAAGAACAGGACTCCTTCATGTATGATTTGGGAGGGGGTTATCTGAAAGAGAAATATCCACTCGTAACATTCAATATTTTGGAAATGAAAAAGAACGACACGATGGATTTCATTCACGACATAATTAAATGGAATAAGCCGGATATTATCATTGGCGATCAAAAATATTTCGACCATTTGCTGGCAGAGGGAATGTTATCCCCGATACCCGCTATTTTTCAGGAAGGGAACCTTGCTCAGGAGGATTACTATTCTGAAATGCTGCGCGTCCTGTCGGATGAATCAGGTCAATTGATGGGGATCGATAGAACGATCTCAGTAGAAGGGATATTTTATAATAAAAATCTGTTTGATGCTGAGCAGATTGCATATCCGGCAGATAGGATGACCTGGGAGGAGCTGCTTGAGCTTGCAGCCAGCTTCAACAAGAACGGCACACAGGATAGCATTGTTGGATTAGAGAGCGCTTATTTACCTGCCAACTTATTATTAAGCCAGATCTCATCTAACGGCGTACAGCCATTGTCCATTGTGGATCAGCAATTGCTTATGGATAAGCCGGCTTGGACGAAGGCAATCCAAACCGTGCTCGATGCTTATCGCTCTCCGAATGCTCTGTCCTATACGGATATGACTGATCTCTTATTCTATGAGGGCAAATCGGCGATGCTGAAGACGAGCTTATCACGCATGAATGAAATAAAAGAATATATGAATTTTCCTCTAGGATTCATCGTTGATCCAGTAGATTCGGCAACAAAACAAAATACGAGCGGTATGAGCTTCAAGAACGTGTACAGCATCTCCGAAAATTCAGAGAATAAAGAGGTTGCTATCCGAATTATTCGTGAGCTTATGAGCAGAGAAGCCGATAGCTTTTTTGCAAAAAGTACAGGGTTGGAGGGTGTATCCACAAGGCTGGATCAAAAAGGGGACTACCAAGGGCTGGATTTGAGTGCATTACTGGAATTGAAGATAGATTCGAGTACGAGAACGAATGCAAAATTACCTGTGAGCTTCATAGCTGAAGGAGAAAAGATTATAAATACGGAGATAGAAGAGGCCGTGAAGAGCCAAATGTCAGCTGAGCAGGTCTATGGGGAATTAGAGCGTCAGCTAACAGAATCATATGCACGTAATTGGGCGGCTGAGAGCGAGTAGGTAACGTTTGCATTTCAATCGGATACTGAAATCATCGAACTCGTCAAGAGAGAAAAGCCGGATATTATTGTAGGAGGGAAAGTGATGTTTGATACCCTTTCTAAAGAAGGCTTATTAGCTGATCTATCTGCTATTTTCCAAGACGGAGAGCTTGTTCGTGAAGATTATTATCCGGAAATGCTGCAAGCTCTGTCTGATGATTCAGAACAATTGCTTGGAATAGACCGATTTGTTGATGTAAGAGGAATCTTTTATAACAAAGATTTGTTTGATGCTCAAGAAATTGAATACCCTGCAGAGATAATAACTTCGTAGCAGTTGCTGCAGCTTGCTGGACAATTCTCTATGAAAAATATCGTTGGGCTCGATGCTTATAGATCGGAACCGGTAATGTTGCTGGATCAGATTGCTTATACGAATGGATTATTGCCATGGAGCAGTGAGAACAATCAGTTGTCCTTGGACAAGGCTGGTTGGACGAATGCTATTCAAATGATGCTGGATGCTTCTCGGTCACCGTCTGCTGTTGTGAAGGATACTCTAGATGGAGCAGCACTGTTCTTTGAAGGCAAGTCAGCTATGCTTGCCGGATGGCTGTATACGGGAAGCGAACTTCAAGATGTTAATGCTATTCGATGGGGCTATGTCGGATACCCTATCCATCCGTAGCGTAAAGAAAATTATGGCTTGGAGTTTAACAGCATTTATAGTATTGCAGGCGAGTCGAATAATAAGCAGCTTGCTTTGCACTTAATCAGGGAGCTTGTAAGTCAAAAGGCTGATCTTTACTTTGGAAAAAACAGAGGGCTTTCTTCACTGTCTACAAGGCTGTCCGAGATGATGGATGGCTTCAAAGGTATTGAACTAAGCTCGCTAAGGGAGCAACGAGTGGGCTTGAAGGAGTCAAAAGGGGAGAGAGCCGTCCCGATCAGCTTCCAGACATCCGCTTCCTCTATTATGGGGCCAATCATTATCAGCTCAGTAGAGAGTGGCGAAACGGCCGAGCAGGTCTACGAGAAGCTGGAGCCGCTGTGACAGGAGGCCTATGTTAAAGCCTGGGCAGAGGGAGTGAGCAGTCAGTAATACCGAACACTTATACAAAAGAAAAAGTTCCTATCCTGACTGGACGCGAATTGCAGCGCCACTAAGGATCGGAACTTTTTGTGCAGATTTATTTACGAATGTAGAGGTCTCTTACGTTTAACCGGGAACCCCTTCTCTTTTGTGGAAGAAGGATTTCAGGGCATTATAGACTTCGCCCTTCTCGCGAATGACGTAGTACATGAAATGGTCCATATTGATATGCTTGTAGGCGGACATTAAGGTGCTGGAGCGATTGTATTGATTCACCTCGCCATAGCCGAACAGGTTGGAGCGCTTAAGCAGCTCGCCAATCAGCTTGACGCAGCGCTCATTGTCTGAGGTAAGGTTGTCGCCATCGGAGAAATGGAAGGGATAGATATTGTAGGCATTAGGAGAGAAGCGGCTATCAATAATCTCGAGTGCTTTGATATAGGCGGAGGAGCAAATGGTCCCGCCGCTTTCACCGCGGGTGAAGAACTCCTCTTCCGTTACTTCCTTTGCCTCTGTATGATGTGCAATGAAGACAATCTCAACCTTCTCATATTGATGGCGCAGGAAGCGGGTCATCCAGAAGAAGAAGGAGCGGGCAACGTATTTCTCAAAGGAGCCCATCGATCCTGAGGTATCCATCATCGCGATAATGACGGCACTGGAAGTAGGTTTAACAATTTCCTCCCAGGTTTTGAATCGCAGGTCATCAGGTGAGATGCCATGGATGCCTGGCTGACCTGTAGTAGCGTTCCGTCGCAAATTTTCTATGATCGTACGCTTTTTGTCGATGTTCGACATGATGCCTTTTTTGCGGATATCGTTGAAGCGAATTTCCTTCGTCTCCAGCTGCTCCTTGTCTTTCTTCCGAAGGAAAGGCAGCTCGAGCTCCTCGAACAGCATGGTCTCCAGCTCTGCCAGACTAATCTCAGCCTCAATGACATCTTCTCCTGGCTGATCTCCAGCCCCCTCGCCTTTGCCCGGCCCTTTGGCTGCTTGCGGGTCTACACCGAGTACATCGCCTACCTGACTGTCGCCATCCCCTTGCCCGACATGTTTATTCTTATTGTAATTATATACAAATCGGAATTCATCAAGGCTCCGTATCGGTACTTTAATGACCTGCTTACCATCGGACATGACGATGCTCTCTTCAGACACTAAATCGGGCAAATTTTGCTTGATAGCCTCCCGCACTTTTTGCTGATGTCGGGCTTGATCCTGATAACCTTTGCGATGCAGCGACCAGTCCTCCTGAGAAACCACAAATAATTTATTCTCCTCCGAGCCCATAGGGTAGCACCTCCTTGCCTGAATTGGTTGTTGTTAATCAATATATTCAAGTGATTGCCGGATATGTGAGGCAAAAGCGGCCCGATTCTAGCAATCTATGGAGCAGCCCAAAAATTTGCCGCAGGGAGGTTGGTCGGACAAGCCTGTTGCATTTTTATGAGCGGGATTATTGTTGCTTGGTCGTGAGCGTTTGTTTAGGAGAGACATGAAGAAACAGCGGACGCAATTTAGTGAATCTGGTTTCGTTGTTAACATTTCCAACCCTGCTCTGGGTGTGTGAGGCAGAATCACAAAAGTGTGAGGAGAAACTCTTATAATTGAGACGCTTGGTGCAAGAAGCGGGGAAATATGAGGTAAACCTCATATTTCAGGAGGTTAGGTTCATGAGCAATGAGTCGGGCCTCATAGAATGCTGTTCGTGCAGGGGGAGCAGGCCGTATAGATGACGATTGCCTCATAGAAAAGTGAGGCTATGGTCGTTTGCTCACGGCTGAGGAGTCGTCAATTTACTCGCAGTTGAGAGTCGTCAATGTGCTAGCATAGGTTTCGTTGTTAGGTAACTGTACTGTGTGAGGCTATAGAGCGGTACTTGCGGACTGCGATGAGAACTGAATTCTTGGTTCAAGGCGTATTAAGACAGAAAAAAGAGTGAAGGAAAGCCCCATAAAGTAGCCGTGATCGCTTGCGATAACAAGTTATTCGATCACGTATACGCTATTTTGAAAAAAAGGACCGGCCCTACACTCTATAATCGATAGAAGCTTTATTTGCTACGTTTTTTAGTATACCAAGCGCAATACCTCTTCAACAGCTCAACCTGGCATACTATTAGCTGGTTAAATGTTCTATATAGCTTCCTTCGTGAAGGAACAAGAGAAATTAACGAGCGGTCCAGCCGCCGTCAATGACAAGCTCTGTACCGGTAACGAATGAGGATTCATCGGATGCCAGGTACAATACGCCGTATGCGATATCGTTAGGTTCACCGAGACGGGGCAGCGGAGTGCCTGCTTCAAACATCGCCTGGGCGCCATAATCGAGCGCCTCCTGAATCATCGGCGTGACGATGATGCCCGGGTGAACCGAGTTGACGCGAATGCGATCAGGCGCCAGCTCGATTGCAGAAGCTTTGGCTAACGCCCTAAGCGCGCCCTTGGCAGCCGTATAGCCATTCGTGTAGTTCAAGGCAACAAGCCCAGCAATCGAAGAGATATGAATGACGGAGCCGCCGCCGACTTTTTTCATTTCTGGAACAGCGGCTTTCATTCCAAGAATACAGCCTGTTAAATTGATATCGAGTACCTTGTTCCAATTGTCCCGAGAGAAGGTCTCCAGCGTCAGATCGGTGCTGATGCCCGCATTATTAACAAGAATATCTACCCGGCCGAAGGCAGAGACTGCCGCAGCAACGACCCTCTCCCAATCCTCTTCTGATGCAACGTTATGTGATAAGGCAATTGCTTGCCCACCGCTTGCCTTAATTTCCTCTACGACTTGTTCCAGCTGCGCCAGCTGCAGGTCAGTTGCGACGACCATAGCGCCCTCTTGAGCGAACAGCTTCGCCTCTGCAGCACCTTGCCCCATAGCGGCTCCTGTAATAATAGCTACTTTTCCAGTTAATCTTGCCATAGGATATTATCCTCCTGTCGATTATAATAGAGACTTAATAGACACGTGTCTATAACATCATACTCAGACGTGCTGGGGTGGAGCAACCATCAGAAATCCGCTAAGTGTAGTCTAATTATCGCTTTTTCATCGTTTGTCTATTTAGTAGATGAATATATACAGGAGGCGTACACGGTGTTGAAAAAAACGTTGAAAGTAGACCCGCGGGTTGTGCGGACTCAGCAAATGCTCCGGGAGGCTTTAATTGATCTCATGAGGGAGAAAGATTATGAGAAAATTACGGTCCAGGACATTGCGTCGCGCTCGACGCTAAACCGGGCAACCTTCTATTTGCATTACCGCGACAAGGAGCATCTATTGCAGCTAAGCTCAGACGAAATATTGGATGAACTGAGCAGCCAATTGCTGGCCCATGCTGACTATGGCAAAGCGTTTGATTATTTCGGCGATTCACCGCATGGTACCTTTGTAAGCCTGTTTGAGCAAATCGCACGGAATGCATCCTACTATCAAATGATGATGGTGAGGACGGGCATGCCCTATTTTACAGCTAGATTCAATGAGATTCTCAAGGCCTTCATCGCAAAGGGGATTCAAATTATGGAGCCGCGCGACGAGCAGCTGACTATACCAAGAGAGATGCTGATTACGTATGTATCCTCAGCGTTCCTAGGTGTTATCGTCTGGTGGCTGAGGGAGGACATGCCGTATACGCCAAGCTATATGTCTAATAAGCTAATGAAGGTGGCTATTCAAGGCGCTTACAGGAATAATCCTTTTGTATCGGAAGGCGAGCCTTCAAGAAACGTATAGGTTCAGTCACATTTGGGAGAAGGGAATGTCGGCGTCTTAAGCGAAATTGTACAGTTAGAGGCTGTGTATCAGGGAAAGGAATGGGAATGAGATGAAATTGTTTCATACCGCCGATTGGCATTTGGGCAAGCTTGTCCAAGGCGTTTATATGACGGAAGATCAGCGTTATGTGCTGAAGCAACTAATAGATGCAGTAGCTGTGGAGCGGCCTGATGCGGTTATTATCGCTGGTGATCTTTATGACCGTGCTGTGCCGCCAAGCGAGGCGGTTGAATTGCTCGATGAGGTGCTGGAGCAATTGGTTATTGAGCTGGATACACCTGTTATTGCTATTTCGGGCAATCATGACAGCCCTGATCGAATTGACTTCGGTACAGCGATGATGGAGAGCAGAGGCTTGCATATTGCCGGGCGCCTCAGAGCGGAGCATAAGCCAGTCGTTCTGCAAGATGACGATGGGGAAGTGCATATCCATCTCGTTCCATATGCGGACCCTGCACAAGTCCGTTATCTCTTTGATGATGAGAATATTCGGACGCATGATGATGCGATGCAGGCTATTACGGCTCGCATACGGCAGCAGCTTGACCCCAAGGCGCGGCATGTGTTGGTTGGACATGCTTTCGTGACCGCCGCAGGTGAGGCTGAGCCGAATACGAGCGATTCGGAGCGCCCGCTTGCGATTGGCGGTGCAGAGCATGTTCGGGCAGCGTATTTCGAAGCCTTTCATTACACTGCACTTGGGCATTTGCATCAGGCGCATTTTACCGGCCACGATAAAATCAGGTATGCGGGATCACCGCTTAAATATTCAATATCCGAAGAAAATCATAAAAAAGGCTATTATGTAGTTGAACTGGATAGGGCTGGGAACGTTGCGATTGAGAAACGAGAGCTCAAGCCGTTGCGGGATATTCGCAGAGTTATCGGCACGATGGAAGAGATTGAGCAGCACTCTGTGTGCGATGATTATGTTTTTGTTACTCTGCTGAATGAGAACCCTGTCCTGTATCCGATGGAGAAGGTGCGGGCGGTCTATCCGAATGCAATGCATGTAGAGCGAAGGATAGTGCCCACGGGATCAGCTCTTGAAGAAGAGAATCAAGCAGGAGCGGAGCGGCGGCGTGATGCTGATCCGGTATCCTTATTTGCTTCTTTCTATCAGGAAGTGAAGGGAATGCCGCTTAGTGACTCCAAGAAGCAGTTATTTACGGATACCTATGGGCAGCTGCTGAGAGAGGAAGGAGGACGCTCATGAGGCCGTTAAAAATTACGATGATTGCCTTTGGACCCTATCGCGATGCCGAGACCATTGATTTTTCGAAGCTGGGAAATCATCGGCTGTTCGTCATTTCGGGCAGCACAGGAGCAGGCAAAACGACGATATTTGATGCGATTTGCTTCGCTTTGTACGGTGTAGCCAGCGGTGAGGATCGCTCTGAGGCGCGAATGCTGCGAAGCCATTTTGCCGATGATGAGAGGCACACGGCTGTTGAATTCGACTTCGCTATTGACCGCAAAACCTACCGCCTATTCCGGCAGCTGCCCCATCGCAAAGGAACGAATAAGAGCGAGACGGGCGGTAAAGCAGAGCTGTATGATACGACAACAGGCACAGCTGTGCCGGCTGTTGACCGTTTCACTGTAGGAGACGTAAATGCGAAGCTGGAGACCTTGATCGGCCTTACGAGAGAGCAGTTTAATCAGATTGTGATGCTCCCGCAAGGAGAGTTCCGCAAGCTGCTTACCTCCGATACAGACAACAAAGAGGAGATATTGCGGCGAATTTTTCGTACCGAGCTGTACCAGCGGCTCGAGCTGCGCTTCCAGCAGCGGAATCGGGAGCTTAATGATACCTGGAAGGAAGCGAGGCTTCGAGTAGAGCTTGTGATGAAGCAGGCGGCGGAGTCTTTGCCGCTGCGTGAGGACAGCATGCTGGCGGGAACACTCGCTCAAGAGGCATATAATGCAGGGCAGCTTGGGACTGCGCTTGAGCAGGAGATCGCTTATTACCGCGGTCTCGTTGAGCAAGGCGAGGCAGGCAAGACAGCGCTTCAGCAGCAAGTAGAGGCGCATGAGGCAAAGCTGCGCTCAGCGATGGCGCTTAATGCGCGCTTCGCTGAGCTGGCAAGCGAGCAAGCTAAGCGCGAGCAGCTGGAGGCTCAGCAGCAGGAGCATGAGCGCCGTGAGCGGCAGCATCGACTCGCGGAGCAGGCGGCACAGCTGGCTCCGTACGCCGAGCAGGCTGAGCGCGCAGAGCGTGACTTGGCTGCGAAGCGCCAGCAGCGCGACACGAAGCTGCGAAGTGCCGAGGCAGCCGCGGCTGCACTGGCTGCGGCTGAGGAGCGTTACCGCCGCGAAGAGCTGCGGGAGCCTGAGCGGCAGGAGGCAGAGCGTGAGCTGCACCGGCTAACAGAGCTTGCTCCAGTGGTTATGACGCTGGAGGCGCAGCGCCTGGCGGTGGAGCAATTAGCTGCGGCGGAGCAGCAGGGCGCTATTAAGCTGCAGCAAGCCGAGCAGCAAATGGCTTCTGAGAAAGAGAAGAAGCAAGCGGGCAGCGCTAAGCTTAAGGCGATGGAAGGCGTAACGCTGCAATCGCAAGAGAAGCAGGAGCAGCTTCGACAGATTGAGCAGCAGGGCAGACATATTACGAAGCTGATAGAGCTGGAGAAAGAGCTGGGCCAGTATACGAAGCTTGAGGCAGAGCGTGAGCAAGCGCTTGTCAGGCTTCGGCAGGAGCTGGAGGAGCTGGAAAATAGCTGGATTGAAGGCCAGGCCAGCTTGCTTGCCGTTCATCTGCATGATGGCAAGCCTTGCCCTGTATGCGGCAGCGCGGAGCATCCCGATAAAGCTATGGCAACAAGTGCTGTGCCTTCACGTGAGCAGCTTCAGAGGGCAAAGGAGCAGCTAAGCCGATTCGAGCAGGAGCTGAACGAGGTTAAGCTGCAGTCTGCCGCAGCCCATTCGAGCTGGCAAGGCAGTGCAGCCGAGCTTGCTGAGTGGGGCTCGGAGGCAGCTGATCTTGCTCAGCAGCAGACGTCCTTAAGGCAGCGCTGGAAGCTGCTGAAGGAGGAGCTGGACTTCTTGCAGCAGCAGGTGAAGCTTATGCAAGAGCTGAAGCAGCAGGCCGAAGCGCAGGATGCCAAGCTTGAGCAGCTTCAACAATTGAAGGATCGTTTGCAGGCGGAGCAGCAGCGTATCGCCGTGGAGCGGGGAGCTAAGCAAATGCTGCTGGATAAGGAGCTTGAGCGAATACCAGAATCCCTTCGCTTGCCGGCAAGAATGCAACAGCGTTTGCGCGAGCAGGAGCAGGCGGCCCATACATTGGCCGCAGCTTGGAAAACGGTACAGAATGAGCAGCAAACGGCTCGAACCAAGCTTGCGGAAGAGAAGGCATATGCCGAGCAGACGCAGCAGCAATATGCAGAAGCACAGTTCAACGCGGATCAGGCGTTGAAGCGTATGACCGAAGAGCTGACAAAGGGGCAATTCGAGTCCATTGAACAGTATCGTTCTGCGGTATTGCCCGATCGCGACCGTCAGTTGCTTAAGGAGCAGATTGAGAGCTACAGGACAGCATGGCTCGCTGCTGAGCGTCGAATTGCAGAGCTCAAGCTCGAATTATCAGGCAAGCAGCAGGAGGATCTCTCCAAGGCGCATGCTGAGCTCGAAGCAGGCAAGCAAAAGCTGGAGGAAGCCTTCCACGCGCTGCAGAAGGCTGCGAGATCAGCGGAAGACGCGGAGCGGTTGAAGGGGTCCTTGCATGCCGCTGCGAGCAGAGTGAAGGAACTCGAGCAGGAAATCGAACAAGTGCTGGATGTGTATCAAATGCTCAAGGGGGACAATGCGCTAAAAATCTCGTTCGAGCGTTATATTCTCATTGAGTTTCTGGAGCAGATTCTTCATGCCGCTAATATTCGGCTTCGCCAGTTGTCAGGAGGGCAGTTCCTCTTGCAGCGAAGTGATCGGCTGGAGACGCGTGGGAAGCAGAGCGGTCTTGGACTTGATGTGTATGACGCCTATACAGGTCAGAATCGGGATGTAAAGACGATGTCGGGAGGGGAGAAGTTTAACGCTTCACTTTGCCTCGCCCTTGGCATGACGGATATTATTCAAGCCCATCAAGGCGGAGTCTCCATCGAGATGATGTTTATTGATGAAGGCTTCGGCTCTCTTGATGAGGATGCTCTGAACAAGGCTATTGAAGCATTGATTGATCTTCAAAGCTCTGGCCGCATGATTGGTGTCATTTCTCATGTGCAAGAGCTCAAGCAAGCCTTCCCCGCCATTCTAGAAGTGCACAAGACGAAGGAAGGCTACAGCCGCACGTCTATTGTGTTAAAATAGAGGTCATAAAAAGGCTGCATGACCAGTGAAAATGAAGGTCATGCAGCCAAAAGGATCGCTGAAAGCGACTTTTTATTATGCTTGAGCTATTAAGCTGATAACAAACAGACCGAATGAGCCGAATGTAATTAGGCCGTTCAATACCAATCCAATAATTCCGAACACCTTGCGGCGGTTTTTCATACAAACGCCGATGATGCCGAGGATGACACCAATAACAGCTAGCCCGAAGCCGCCAATCATACAAAAGCCTACAATTAAGACCGACACGAAGGCGCTGGATTCCGTATTCAAGGATGACGGATCATTGAGTAGGAACTGTGGATCGTTTATGAATTCCGAAGCAACGCCTACTGTAAGGACGAATCCTATAATAAAAGTAATAATTGCTGCAATTGCTAGAATAAACGAGGCAATTCCAAGACCGGAATGCTTGGCAGGTCCTCCGTATGGTTGTGCCGGGATATTAGCAGATGGTGCGGCTTGAGTAGCATAAGGATTATAGGTTTGTCTAGGTGATTGTTCCTTTTGCTCGACTTTCTGCAAGATTGAATCTTTTTTTTCTTCTTCCAAGCGTATCGACTCCTTTACGTATACAACTGGTGGCGTTATCGGTAAAATTATACACAAACTTGAGAGGGTTGAATATAACATGCTACAAAAATATTTCGCGACCGGTGCAATTGCCGCAGCACTTGCAGTAGCTTTAGGGGCCTTTGGAGCCCATGGACTTAAGGAAATATTGAGTGCAGACATGCTCACTATTTTTGAAACAGGGGTTCGCTATCACATGTATCACGCGCTAGGTCTAATGCTTGTTGCGCTATTGGCTGATCGGATCGGCGACAGCAAGCTGCTTCGAGTTGGTGCACGGCTATTGATTGCGGGAATTATTATTTTTAGCGGCAGTTTGTATGTGCTGGCTATTACCGACACCCCTATACTAGGAGCTATTACGCCAATTGGCGGAGTAGGTTTCATAAGTGGTTGGATATGTGTCACGCTAGCCGCTATCCGATCCCGCAAAGTATCATAAACAAGAACGTTATAGCCCATCAATTATACATGAAAGCCTTCTTCAGCACTGAGCTGCGCCAAGACGATTCTTCTGATTTATCTTGGAGACAGCTAAGGGCAGCCTGAAGAAGGCTTTTTTTGATTTTTATGAGCTGATCCATATAAATATATTTATAGTATTAATTGTTAAGGAAGGGTTCTTATTTACGTTTCATTAGTAAATATTTCTATACCGCACTCTACATTTCGATTATAATAAAACTAACATTCACTGACAGAGCATAGGAAGGAAGTTGTTGCGTGACGAAACGAATGGATGGTGCGTCTTTAGGACAACCACGATACACGGCTACGCAGCTTCTCAATAGGCCGCGAAGGATAGGGTTAGTCGTACTAATAGCCTCGATAATTATGGCTGCAGCGTCTATAATCTGGATTGCTGATCCGGTATGGCGATGGATAACGGTTGGGGCAGCATTTTGTTTATTGGCTGTTGCTGTTTGGCTGATTGCCAAACGTCAGCAATCCATTAATTTTCACATCTACCATACGCCCATCGTTGAAACGCTGCTTCGCACAGAAGCCGTCCCATTAGCCGTACTTGATCGCCAAGGCGTTGTGATGGAGATGAATGAGGCTTCCAGCAAAACATTAGGCTATCATCGTTCGGAATTATTAGGCAACTCTCTTACCCCATTAATTGAACCAGGCAACCGCCAACTGTTGACTGAAATGCTTGAGCAAGCGCTTAAAGGCGAGGCTAGGCAATCGAATGTCAGCATCACGCATCGTTCAGGATTTCCATTGGAATTGCAAGTATTATGCGCACCGATGATGAAGGATGATGAAGTAATCGGAACGGTTGTTATTTGTCATGATCTAAGCGATCGTAAGCGCAATATCGAAAGAATTCGATATATGGCCTACTATGATGATATGACAGGCCTTCCGAATCGAACCCTATTTCACATTAAACTCAATGAAAGCTTGAATCTGGCACAAGAGAACAATCGTCTTATTGGACTATGCTATTTGGATCTGGATCGGTTTAAATTGGTTAATGCGTCGTTTGGCCGGGAATTTGGCGACATGTTGTTAATGCAAGTAGCTGAGCGATTAACAAGAGCGATGTCCGAGAAGGGCTATGCTGCGAGAATGGAAGGCGATGAGTTTGCCTTGCTATTCAGCGAAGTAGAGTCGGAGGAGCATCTCGTAGAGCAGTCACGTGCTGTGCTGAGCCAGATTGAGGACCCCTTTGAGATCAAAGGCTTTCCCCTTCATATTACAGGCAGTATCGGAGCAGTGACCAGCAGTGAAGAAGGAGACGACGGCTATATGCTGCTGAAGAAAGCAGATATTGCACTAGTCAAAGTAAAAGAGAGCGGCAAAAATGATTGTATGCATTACTCCGATGAATGGAATAATTCTTCCCTTGAAAGGTTAACGCTGCAGCATGAAATGTATCATGCTATTCAACGCAAGGAGTTTATTCTGCACTACCAGCCCCAATACGATATGATGTCGGGTACTATGGTCGGCGTAGAAGCATTGGTTCGCTGGAAGCATCCGGAGAAGGGAATGATTCCTCCAGGTGAATTCATTCCTTTGGCAGAAGAAAGCGGAATGATTGTTCAAATTGGTGACTGGGTGCTGGAAGAGGCATGCCGTCAGAATAAAGCATGGCAAGAGGCTGGCCTGCCGCCAATGCCGGTGTCCGTTAATATGTCGATCAGACAGTTCGTACAGCAGGACTTAGCTCAGAAAGTGGCATTGGTGCTGGAGAAGACGGGATTGAAGCCGGAATTTCTTGATCTGGAAATTACCGAGTCTATGACGATGGATGTAGCCCATGTATCACGTTGTCTGCTAGCTCTAACCGAAATGGGTGTAGGCATTAGCGTGGACGACTTCGGAACGGGATACAGCTCTTTTCATTATTTGAAGAATTTCCCGATTGACCGACTTAAGATCGATCAGTCATTCGTGAGGGATATTCAACAGGACCCGGGAGATGCAGAGATTGTCGCAGCTATTATTGCGATGGCCCATAATTTGAATATTCAAGTGATTGCCGAAGGTGTTGAGACGGAGGCACAGATGGAGTTTTTGAGAAAGCATCGCTGTGACGAGATGCAGGGCTACTTCTGGAGTCCACCTGTAACAAGCGATAATATTAAGAGGATGCTAGGGGCAGCCTATATATAAAAGACAGCCAAAGGGATGTAGGTCCCTTTGGCTGTCTTTTTATTCTTGGAAATCTTCGATTTCATTGAGACGGAACGAGTAGACTTGCTTCTCGTCCACATGGTAAACGGTTACAATACTAGTGCCCTCGTCTATATTAATGATGCGGCATGGAATGCTGAGCGTGATGCCCAGCCCCTTATTAACAATTAATCGAATAAGCTTATTGCTTTTCATATAAGTTCGAATGGAGGCTAATCCGCTCGAAGAATTGTCTTCTTTGGTTGCAGCTTGTTTTGGAGAAGGGTCAGGTAAAGCTTGCGTAATGGGAATGGGATGCTGCTCTGTTGATTCAGCTAATTTTTGCTCAATTAATTGTCCGAGCTGAACACCGCTTGTTATTCGGTAATCTTGGAACGAAGCTTGATTAAGGGCTTTGATAACCTGCTCCAGAGCAGCTCGGTTGCTTGTTCCCTCAACCATTAGCTCGACCTGGAATAGAAAAGATTTGTTGTTTTGTGATTCTTGCTTCATAGGTCCTCCGGACTAGATGGGATTTGAACTAAATATATCATGATTTGGGTTTTCCATATAGTCTTAAATTAAGCAAATGTCCAAAACGAATGCCTTCCTTCGTGCATATAATGTGGATGCGGCATGAACCGTCCGATCTGATAGACGAAGGGGGTGGAACGAGAATGATGCGAATGATTCCGATTACTTTAGGTAACGGAGCAACTGCTCTTGGTATCGAAGTGAAGCTGCCCAAAACGACGTTGTTATCCGTTTCTACAGATAAAGGCTATATCATGTGCGGAGCTCTTGATGTCGGCTTATTGAATGATCGTCTAAAAGATAGAGAAATAATAGCAGGCAGAGCCGTTGGTGTTCGGACTTTGGAGGAACTGCTGGAAGCACCATTGGAATCGGTTACGACTACTGCGGAGACGCTTGGCATCTTAGTTGGAATGAAAGGAATAGATGCGCTTGAATTAATGCTCTAGCCATGGCCCTAGTCTATGAATAGCAATAGGAAGAGCCTCTATATTGTGCACCGCAGTGGGATGCTTAGAGGCCCTTCCTATTCTGAAAGCTCTTCTATTCGAACAGCTTGCGTAAATTTTCTGCGTAGGGAGCTCTAATAATTCCTTTTTCTGTAATGATCGCAGTTACATATTCATTCGGCGTAATATCGAAGGCGGGATTGAATACTTTTACCCCTTGCGGAGCAGTACGCTTGCCGAAGCCCTCTGTTATTTCCTCTGCATTACGTTCTTCAATTGGAATCTCAGCCCCAGTCGGCGTGTTAAGATCAATGGTAGATAACGGGCAAGCAACGTAGAAGGGAATATTATGTGCCTTTGCAAGAACCGCTACACTGTAAGTGCCAATTTTATTCGCAACATCGCCATTAGCGGCAACACGGTCGGTACCAACAATAACCGCATCAATCCAGCCCTTGGACATGACCATGCCAGCCATGTTATCGCAAATAAGGGTGACATCTACGCCTGCTTGCTGAAGCTCGAATGCGGTTAGACGGGCGCCTTGCAGAACAGGACGTGTCTCATCAGCAAATACGCGAAGTGTGATCCCGCGCTCAAGCGCCAGGTAAAAGGGAGCAAGAGCTGTTCCGTATTTGGCTGTAGCAAGGCCGCCTGCGTTGCAGTGAGTAAGGACGCCCATATCATCTTTGAATAAAGATAGAGCATGCTCACCAATCATTTTATTTGTTTCTTCATCCTCGCTCTGAATCGCGATCGCTTCGTCCAGCAGCGCCTGCTTGAGCGCTTCCAGCGAAATTCCGCTTAGCACGAGTGATTCCGCCCGTGCCCTCATCCGATCAAGCGCCCAGAATAGATTAACTGCTGTAGGTCTTGACGTAGCCAAATAGTCAGCTTGCTTATTTACCTCAGAGAGCCAAGCTTCTATTTGGATTTGATCGCGGCTGCCTAGAACGACGCCGTACGCTGCTGCGATACCGATTGCGGGAGCTCCTCTTACCTTCAAATGGCGGATAGCTTCCCACACATCCTCAGAAGTTGTGAGAGGCAAATAGACAATTTCCTCCGGGAGCAGTCTTTGGTCAAGCAAATCGAGCTTGTCTTCTTTCCAGATGACGGATTGCAAGCCTGTGTAAGTTGTAGTCATTGTGTTAACTCCTCTCTCATTTAATTATAGCTTGGCTTCGGCACTAAGAACAATGTCGAGCGCCTGTTCAATAGAAAAGGCTTGTCGGTTCAAGTGAATAAGGGATGTCCCGATATCTAATGCGAGCCTTTGTGCTCGCTCACGATTGGCATCATCAGGAATACGATCAATATCAGCTACATGGGAAAGACCGACGATCCTGCGTACTATTTTGCACCCTGCGAAACCGATCGCATCCTGGAGCAAGCGGTTCATGTAATAATCCTGATAGCCTTGTGCGGAGGAAGCAAGCCTGTCTACTCCATCCTTGTCCCATAAAGCACGGAATTTCAAGTCGAATTTATTCCAAACCTCACGGATCGTCTGAATTAAGTAGTTGCGGAAATCAGCACGCTCTGCCTCACCTGCAATCCAATGTCCCTGACCTGCAAAATTTAGCAGCAGGTTGGCGATAACCGCTCCGACATCAAAGCCGATCGGGCCATAGTAGGCGAATTCCGGATCTATAACCTTCGTGGATTGCGGAGTGACGAATACACTGCCAGTATGGAGGTCGCCATGCAGCAAGGCTTGTGAGCTAGTCAGAAATTTGCTGCGAAGAATTGCGACTTCCAAATGAAGGGCAGAGTCCTTGCGCAATACTTCGGCAGCATCCTCGAGCTCAGGCTCATAGTTATTATTGGATGACACGGTGTATGGATCATCAAAAATAAGATCCTCTGTTATTTTGCACAAGTCGGGATTAATGAATGTTTTGACTTGTTCCTTTTTCTCTTGCTGGTTCATGCCAAGATCTGATGTGTAGAATAAGGTGTTGGCCATAAAGGTTGAGATGTCTTCGGCGAATTGCGGATAGCGAATACCGCTTATGAGGCCTTGGCGCATAATGATATGGTCGCTCAGATCTTCCATAATGGTGAGTGCCAGCTCGGAGTCATACTTGAACACGTTCGGAACAAGGCCAGGAGCAAGCCTGCTTTGCAGAATGAGCGCTTCGCTCTCGATACGAGCACGATCGAGCGATAAAGGCCAGGATTCGCCTACTACCTTGGCATAAGGCAAGGCTTGCTTCATAATTAAGCTTTTGCCGCTGGCAGGGTCTGTAATATGGAATACCAAATTAAGATTGCCGTCCCCGATCTCGCGGGATTCAAGCGCTGCCCCTTCCGAGAAAAAGCCTTCCATTGTACGGGCAATTTCGATGGCTTCCTGTTCGGTTAATGGATGATAAGCAGACATGATTGTCCACCTCCGCTGTTATTTGAATGGTTGGATAAGCAAATGCCTAGTATTCTTCTCCGCTTAGTATAACGGATATTATTTGGCCTTGGAATACCTTCAAATGATATAATGTTACGCAGTAAAGGACAAGTATGGTTTGGAGGCATTGATTATGAACAGCGAAATACAGCTTCATCCCGTAGCATTGAAGGAATGGGCCGTTACGGTAAAGGCATTGCAAGAGGGCAAACTTATCATGGTCATCCGTAAAGGCGGGATTATTGAGGAAACGAGAGACTTTCAATTGATTAGTCCGGGATTTTATCTCATGCCTGCTTACGAGCATCAGAAGGAGCATCTATTAAAGTCCGCGTACCAAGGCCAGATCCAGGGTACGATGGCAGAGTGGTCCCCGGCGAGCGAGACGATGAAGCTGGAGGCTTATGCCGAAGCAGTAGAGGATATAGAGATCACCGATCAGGACACATTGGATCGGCTGCGTGAGTTTCACATTTGGACAGATACGTTCGCAGAGGAGAGGCTGAAGTGGAAACGTACGAAGCCGCTCCATCTTCTGCTGTTGAAAGTATATTTGCTGGATGAGCCTGTACATATCCCGATGCACCCGGCCTATACGGGATGTAAATCTTGGGTGAACATAGATGGAGGAGTGCCTCGGGCAGGGATGAAGCCGGTCCTGTCGGACCAGCAATTTGAAGAACAGGTCGCTCAAATTAAGTTGAAGATTTCGTAAAGAATGTCTATTTTAAGGGTAGAAATATGAAGTTCCGACTCTTATCGCATTGCTTTATAATGAAACTTATAATAAAATGATTATTGAGAATCAATGAGAATCACTCCACCCGAATTTACTTCTATTATTGGGTGAGTTGAATAACCGACTATACTAACCTTGGAGGGATCAGCATATTATGGCAACACAATTTGTCATCGACGGCTTAAAAGCCGAGATCGAAGGAAAAGAAATTTTGAAGGGTATCAACCTTGAAATTAAAGGCGGAGAAATCCATGCAATCATGGGACCTAACGGTACTGGTAAAAGTACATTGGCTTCCGCTCTAATGGGTCACCCGAAGTATGAGGTAACTGCTGGTACTGCTTTCCTTAACGGTGAAGATTTGCTTGAGATGGCTGTAGATGAGAGAGCGCGTGCAGGTCTGTTCCTTGCTATGCAATATCCTAGTGAAATTCCAGGCGTAACAAACTCTGACTTCTTGCGCAGCGCTATTAATGCACGCCGTGAAGAAGGCAGCGAAATTTCCCTCATCAAGTTCATCCGCCAAATGGAAGGCAAGATGAAAGAACTAGAGATGAACCCTGAGTTCGCTCACCGCTACTTGAACGAAGGCTTCTCCGGCGGCGAGAAGAAACGTAACGAAATTCTGCAAATGACACTGCTTGATCCGAAAATTGTTGTACTCGATGAGATCGACTCCGGTCTTGATATCGATGCACTCAAAATTGTATCGAACGGCGTTAACGCAATGCGTTCGGAAGACCGCGGCTTCCTAATTATTACACACTATCAGCGTTTGCTTAACTATATTACGCCAGACTTTGTTCACGTTATGATGCAAGGACGCATCGTGAAATCAGGTGGACCGGAGCTTGCAGAGCGTCTGGAAAATGAAGGTTATGACTGGGTTAAAGATGAACTCGGTATCGTTGACGAAACAGTAGGCCAAGCGTAAGCAGAGGAGAAGGGGGATTAACGGATGAGTACACAACTATCGACTCCGACTGACCGTCAGTCTGCCGAAGCTCTTGCTAGCAGCAAGGGAGAGCCGCAATGGCTCGTTGAGCTGCGCGGCGAAGCCGCTGAGCTTGCAGGTACGCTGGAATGGCCGAAGCCGGAAAAGACACGTCTTGACCGGTGGAACCTGACAGCTGTCGGAAATTATGAACAGGCTGCTCCAGCAGGAACAGTCGCTGAACTGCCGCAGGTGGTTCGTGAATTAGTAGCAGAAGGTACAGAGAATTTGCTTGTACAGCAAAATTCCAACGCTATTTTCAAGCAGTTGTCTGCTGAATTAGCTGCCAAAGGCGTTATTTTCACTGATTTAGAAACAGCATGCAGAGAGCATGGCGAGCTGGTACAGCAGTATTTGTTCCAAGCAGTAGCCAAAGGCGAGAGCAAGCTTACAGCCCTTCATGCAGCATTATGGAATGGCGGCGTATTCATCTACGTTCCTAAGAACGTAGAAGTAGAACTGCCTTTGCAGGCGATTCTGTTCAACAACAAGGCAGAGGCTTCATTCGCTCCGCATATTCTCATCGTAGCAGAGAGCAACAGCTCGGTTACTTATGTAGACTATGTAGTTTCTGAGCCGGGCTCCATTACGGCGCCGTTTGTTCATCATTCTATCGTTGAAGTGTTCGTCAAATCGGGCGCTCACGTACGTTTTGGCTCCATTCATCATCTGTCGGACAATGGCGTAGATCTGTCGCTTCGCCGTGCTATCATTGAGAATGACGGACAGATGGAATGGGTAGTCGGTGATTTGAATGATGGCTACACGCTGTCGGATACAGCTTCATTGCTCAAGGGCAATGGCTCTAATTCCGATGCCAAGGTCATCAGCATCGGCAAGAATGATCAGAAGCTAAGCTTGACGACGCAAGCGGTTCACTTCGGACGCAGCTCTGAGAGCAACATGGTGACTCGCGCAGTTATGAAAGACAACGCAACAGCGATCATCAACGGTATTACGAAGATTGAGAAAGGCGCAACCAAAGCGAACGGCGTGCAGACAGAGAAGGTTCTTATGCTTAGCCCGAAAGCGCGCGGGGATGCCAACCCGATTCTTCTTATCGACGAGGACGATGTTAAAGCAGGTCATGCGGCGAGCGTAGGACAAGTTAACATTGAGCAGGTCTACTACCTGATGTCCCGCGGAATCAGCAAGAAAGATGCAGAAAGATTGATCATTTACGGATTCCTTGCTCCTGTCGTATCGGAGATTCCTATTGATGCGGTACGCGAGCAGCTTCAACGTCTGCTCGAAAGGAAGCTGGAAGGATGAATATAGAAGCGGTACGGGAGCAATTCCCGATACTGCATCAAGAGATAAACGGGCATCCGCTCGTTTATCTAGACAGCGCGGCATCTTCCCAGAAGCCGCGTTCCGTCATTGATGCGGTTAGTCGTTATTATGAGCTGGATCATTCGAACGTGCACCGCGGCGTTCATACGCTCGGATCACGGGCGACGGACGCTTATGAAGGAGCGCGGGAGAAGGTTGCGAAGTTTCTGAATGCACCATCGGCAGAAGAAATTATTTTCACGCGCGGTACGACCACTGCACTTAATTTGGTTGCTTCGAGTTATGCACGCTCAGTGTGCAGCGAAGGCGACGAGATTGTTATTACGCCGATGGAGCATCATGCCAATCTTATTCCTTGGCAGCAAGTGGCCAAAGCTACTGGAGCAACCTTGAAGTATATACCGCTCCAGCCGGATGGCACCTTATCGCTTGTTGATGTGGAGAATACGATTACACCGAATACGAAGGTCGTTGCAATTACGTATGTATCTAATGTGCTCGGCGTCGTTAATCCGATCAAAGAAATTGCTGCGATTGCGCATCGCAATGGTGCAGTAATGGTTGTTGATGGAGCACAAAGCACGCCGCACAAAAAGGTAGACGTTCAAGATTTAGATTGTGATTTCTATGCTTTCTCTGGTCACAAGATGTGTGGACCTACCGGAATCGGTGCTCTATATGGCAAGAAGGCGCTGCTCTCCAAGATGGAGCCGATTGAATTCGGCGGCGAGATGATTGATTTCGTGGACTTGTACGAGTCGACCTGGAAAGACATCCCGTACCGTTTTGAAGGAGGCACTCCAATTATTGCGGGTGCAGTCGGCCTTGGAGCTGCTATCGACTTTTTAGAGCAAATTGGGATGGACGAGATCGACAAGCATGAGAAGCTGCTGGCTGCTTATGCTTACGACAAGCTTTCTCAGATTGAGGATGTTACGATATATGGCCCGAGAGCGAATCGTGTCGGATTGGTTACTTTTAACTTAGGTGATATTCATCCGCATGATGTATCAACCGTTCTTGATGCGAAAGGGATTGCTGTACGCGCGGGACATCATTGCTGCCAACCGCTTATGCGTTGGTTGAATGTATCGGCAACAGTAAGAGCAAGCTTTTATTTATATAATACCGAGGAGGACGTGGACCGCTTAGCGGACGGCCTGCTCACAACAAAGGAGTTCTTCGGTCATGCAATTGGATGATTTATACCGCAGAGTTATCATGGATCATTATAAAAATCCACGCAACCGCGGAACCATGGATGCCGAATCCGTTACCATTAACTTGAATAACCCGACCTGTGGTGATCGCATATCGTTGCAGCTTCAAATGGTAGACGGCAAGGTGAGTGACGCTAAGTTTAGTGGGGAAGGCTGTTCTATAAGCTTGAGCTCCGCATCTATGATGACGGAAGCTGTTAAAGGCAGAACCTTCGAAGAAGCAATCGAGCTTGCCGAAAGATTCTCAGGGCTAATGAAAGGCGAGTCGGTCGAATTCGAGGAAAACGAAGATATCGAAGCACTATCTGGTGTCAATAAATTTCCTGCACGGATCAAATGTGCCACACTTGCATGGAATGCCCTGCGTAAAGGGATCGAGCAGCAGCAATCTTAGCATCATTATGAAAGAGGAGCGTGAATAAGAATGGCTAAACAAATGCCTGAAATGGAAGAGTATAAGTATGGTTTCCGTGATGAGCATAAATCGGTTTTCCAGTCTGGTAAAGGTCTGACGGAAGAAATCGTTCGTACGATTTCTTCGATGAAGGGCGAGCCGGAATGGATGCTTGAATTCCGTCTGAAGTCGCTGGAGCAATTCAACAAAATGCCGATGCCGCAATGGGGCGGCAATATGGACGATCTTGACTTCAATGATATTCAATATTATGTGAAGCCGTCCGAGAAACAAGGCAAGACTTGGGAAGAGGTTCCACAAGAAATTAAAGAAACCTTCGATAAGCTGGGTATTCCTGAAGCAGAGCAGAAGTTCCTTGCGGGCGTATCGGCACAGTATGAGTCTGAGGTTGTCTACCACAGCATGCAGGAAGATCTGGAGAAGCAAGGTGTTATCTTCACGGATATGGATACAGCGCTTCGTGAATATCCAGACCTTGTTAAAGAATATTTCAGCACGATTATTCCACGTACGGATAATAAATTCGCAGCTTTGAATAGTGCGGTATGGTCGGGCGGAAGCTTCATCTATGTACCAAAAGGCGTGAAATGCGAAGTGCCTCTGCAGGCATACTTCCGTATCAACTCCGAGAATATGGGTCAGTTCGAGCGTACGCTCATTATTGCTGATGAGGATAGCTTCGTTCATTATGTAGAGGGCTGTACAGCTCCTGTATATAGCACGAACTCCCTGCATAGCGCAGTAGTTGAGATTCTGGTTAGAAAGAACGCTCGCTGCCGCTATACAACGATTCAGAACTGGGCTCCGAATATTTATAATCTGGTTACAAAACGTGCAGTTGCTGAAGAAAACGCGACAATGGAATGGGTGGATGGCAACATCGGCTCCAAGCTGACGATGAAATATCCAGCCGTTGTTCTGAAAGGCCGCGGTGCTAAAGGCATGGTTCTGTCCATAGCTGTAGCAGGCAAAGGCCAGCATCAGGATGCAGGCGCGAAAATGCTTCACCTAGCACCTGATACGACGTCAACGATTGTATCGAAGTCGATCAGTAAGCATGGCGGTAAAGTAACGTATCGCGGTCTGGCATCGTTCGGACGCAACTCCGAAGGAGCAAAAGCGAACATTAAGTGTGATACGCTAATTCTCGATAATGAATCAACGTCCGATACGATTCCTTATAACGAGATCATGAACGATAACATCACGCTTGAGCATGAAGCAACAGTATCCAAGGTATCCGAGGATCAATTGTTCTACTTGATGAGCCGTGGCCTAACGGATGCGGAAGCAACGCAAATGATCGTTATGGGCTTCATCGAGCCGTTCACGAAAGAGCTTCCAATGGAGTATGCAGTAGAGATGAACCGTCTTATCAAGTTCGAGATGGAAGGTTCTATCGGCTAAGCATTACTTCTGAATTAAGCGGTTAGCTTGATCGTAATCAAGCTTAAATAGCCTAGAAAAAGAGCCTCGCAGCTACAGGTATGTAGCTGCGAGGCTCTTTTGTGTTGGCAAGTGTGAAGCTAGATGAGAATCTCCTTGATTTCATACTCGCGTTCTATAGATAGATCAACGAAGCGTTCTTCGATTTGGATAAGCGGTCGGAAGAACTCGGTAGGATGAGTCATAACGATCACGCCATATTCACCGGATTCCAGCAGAGCATTCTTGCCTATAAAGTTAGGAATCATATGCTTGATGAATGTCTGGGTCGTATGGGCATCAATTTCTTTGAAGCTCAGCTTATGCAGCTCTCTCAACACGAAGAACAAATCGCGTTTTTGCTGATAGACTCTTTTGGAAATCATTGCACTATAAATATCTACGACAGCAATAATCTTGGCTACAGGATGAATCTCGTCACCAGAAATACCATGTGGGTAGCCGCTGCCATCGACTCGCTCATGATGCTGCAGGGCGCTAATCGCTACAAGCGAATGCTCATCAGGGAAGGATCTGGTAATAATGTCATGTCCGTAGATCGTATGCTTCTTCACTTCTTCAAATTCCTGTTCAGTCAGCTTGGCGGGCTTGTTCAAGATGCTGTCGGGAATTTTGCTTTTGCCGATATCATGGAGAAAGCCGGCTCTGCCGATCTGAAGTGCCTCATCATCTGTATAGCCTAACCATGAAGCTAAATAGTAGGACAACATGCCCACTTGTACGGAATGCTGATAGGTATAGTCATCTTTCGTATTGAGGAGAAGCAGCATAGATACGACATCTCGCTCTAATTGAAAGTTTTTTAATAAAGGCTGGAACGCGGCTGTTACTTCATCTTCATTTATGATTCCGTCACTATTTGCTTTTTGGAATAAGGCTTGGAAGCCCTTGACGGCTTGTTCATAATCAGGCTTAACAGAAGGCAGCCATTTCGGATTGACGATGGATTCTAGTGTACGATCGGGGATTTGCTCAGAGGCGCGAGGTTCGATTTCCACATAATCGATCTGGTGTTGAAATAATCGCGATATTTCCTTACTTTGCAATAAGGTCCCTTTAGACAACACATGGAGGCCATATCCGTTGAATATATTTTCGAGTAATAGATCTCCTGCTTTCAGATCTGTAACGTGAACCCGCATTTGCTGCACCTCTTATAATAGGGATGGTATATAAGTAGTATAGTAACAATACATGAATAGATTGGCAATAAGATATAATTGAAATCAAGACTAATTGCCTAATAATTCAGCATATATCGACCTTGCTTTTACGATATTATCGGTACCTTGTATGAGTGCTCTTCCATCAGGAAATAGGATGAAGGTAAGAGCATCGGCAAGCCGCAAACGAAGCAGGAACGGATTGAGCTCAATGTCACCTGCATGGCGCAGGCGCTCGGCGAGCTGGGTGAGTACGAGCCGTTGTGAGTGCATCGGTGTAATTTGAATGGTCTGGCGGCCGCATAGGGTAGCAGCTGCAGCTTCGTTACTATTCATATCGGCATATTCAAATTGGTGCTCGCCGCAGGTTGGGCAGCTTGCACGTTTGGCTTGCGATATGTCTATTGGCATATAAGAGTTCCGCCAGAAATCCGCTTGGAACAAGGTGCCGTGAAGCGCCTCCCGATTGCCGGACAACAGCTTGAGTGCTTCACCAGCCTGCATGGATGCAATCATATCAATAATTGGAGATAGCACACCGGTCGTCTCGCAAGTGTCTACAGCACCTCCAGGGGGAGGCGAGGGGAACATGCAGCGATAACAAGGCGTTGTTCCCGGAATAATGGTCATTGTCATTCCTGAAGATCCTACTGCCCCGCCGTATATCCAAGGAATCTGATGCTTGATGCTAATATCATTCATCAGATAACGGACAGTGAAATTATCGGTACCATCAAGGATAAGATCAACATCTGAGAGAAGCTGCTCGGCATGGGCTGCCGTGAGATCGGCAATGACCGGCTCAATCTTAACGGAGCTGTTGGCATGGCGCAAGTGAGCGGCTGCGGCCTCCGCTTTGGGAAGCAGCTGATGAACATCTTGCTCGGTATAGAGCATTTGGCGCTGCAAATTGCTCCATTCCACAATATCCCGATCAATGAGGCGAATATAGCCTACACCTGAGCGGACTAAATGCTGAGCGAGGACGGAGCCGAGGGCGCCGACCCCTACGACAGCCACCCGGCTTCGTTGCAAGGACAGCTGTCCAGCTTCACCGCCAAACGGAGCAAAGCGGAGCTGCCTTGCATAACGCTGGGCATCAGCAGGAGTGAGGCGATGGTTATTGTTATTCTCTGTCATCAGAACTCACTCCATCGGCAGGATGGGATTCCATGGCCCCTGCTGGTGACCTTTCCACTCAGAGCCATCCTCCCAGATTTCTTTTTTCCAAATTGGTACAATTTGCTTCAAGCGCTCGATGGCATATCGGCTTGCTTCATAACAGCTGTCTCGATGCGGGGAGGAAACGGCAATAATGACACTCGTCTCTGCAATAGGGACCACGCCGATTCGATGCGAAATGGCTGTGAGTGTACCGGGCCATCGCTCAGCGAGCTCATCGCCAATCTGCTCCATCATCTTGATAGCCATTGGTGGATAGGCCTCGTATTCCAATCGAACGGTCCGCTGACCGTTCGTCCATTCCCTAGTGGTGCCAACAAAGGCAATTGCTGCGCCATGCTCGGCAACATTGACCTTGGCAAGAACTTCTTCCGAGGTTAAAGGTTCCGTCGTTATAATATAGGGGTTGTATTCAGAAGAGCGGCGGCTGCCCGGAGCTTCTCCGCCCGATACGGGGGGAAGCAAAGCAAGCTCGTCTGCTATTTGGAGGATAGTCTCATCAGGGACATACCCATGGTTACGTGCAACGAAAGAAATACGGATAAGCTCTCCATGCTCCGGGTATAGCTGTGCAAGGAGCAGCTTGAGCTGGCTGACAGCCATTTGCTCTTGCGAATAATGTAACGTAATGGCAGGCGTTCCAAATCGTTCTGACAGCCCTGCAAAAAGCTTGATTGTCCAACTGAATTCCATTCCTTATTACCTTCCTAGACAAAGGATAAACACGCTTATAGCATACCATAATCAAGTGAAAAATGTTATGCTATTGACAGATAGAAAGGGAGTGAGAGAATGCCGCAGCTAGTCGATCGCTTTGGTCGAATACATGATTATTTGCGTATTTCTGTCACGGATAGATGTAATTTACGCTGCTTGTATTGCATGCCGGAGGAAGGCATGGAATTTGATGATGCGAATAACTTGCTCACCTTTGATCATATTGTTGAGGTTGTAGAGGCCGCTGCAAGCATGGGCATATCGAAGCTCCGCATCACTGGAGGAGAGCCTCTGGTTCGCAAGGGCTTGGATGAGCTGATACGAAGGCTGTCAGTGATTGATGGCATTGAAGATATAGCGTTAACGACCAATGGAATATTGCTGGGCAAGCAAGCGGCTATTCTGCAGCAAGCCGGCTTGAACCGCGTTAATATTAGTCTCGATACACTTGACCCAGCCCGTTTCAAGTTTATTGCCCGAAGAGGCGACTTGAAAAAAGTTATAGAGGGTATTGAAGTAGCCGCTGCTGCAGGCTTGACTCCAATCAAGCTGAATTGCGTGCTGCTGAAGGACGTGAATGAGGATGAGATTGCTGCCTTCCTTGACCTTGCGTATAAGCATCCGATGCATGTTCGATTCATTGAATATATGCCAATCGGCCATGCTGATGATAATTGGCGCAAGCACTATCTTCCGCTATCGCGTGTAATGGAGGTTGCCAAGGAACAAGGCTATCGGATTGCACAGAAAACGGATATAAGAGGCAACGGGCCCTCCGATGATTGGCAGATGGAGGGTGGGCAGGGTTCCTTTGGCCTTATACATCCTGTCAGCGATCATTTCTGCAAGAGCTGCAATCGGCTCCGATTAACAGCCGATGGCTCCTTGAAGCCATGCCTCTATTGGGTAGATGAGCTGAATGTAAAGGCAGCGCTCGGGAATCGTGAAGCGATGGTGACATTATTTCATAGAGCGATGGACTTGAAGCCGGAAAACCATGAGATGGCGGAAAAGTTGGCTAATGGAGCTCTTTCCCATGTGCCAACGGAACGGCGGATGTCCCAAATTGGAGGGTAATAGAGGATGAGCGGACTCATACAGATCTATTACGGAGAATATGGATCAGAAGTGATTACTCCTCAAAAGATGGCCAAGCAGGCTGGGGCGTCCTTTGCACTGTCCGAGCATGTGCCGGGTGTTCTAGGGGAAGCCTTTGATTGGAATGGCTGGTATGCGGCCTGGCGGCTTCTGCATGGCATTGACAGCGTACCTAGCGGCCTTCGGGTAGAAGCTGCAGATGGGTTTCAAGCATTCATACCGTGGAGTCAGCTATCGGGGGCAGTAGTTCTCTTCACAATAGATGGGGAACCGCTTAGCAAGGGCGGGCCTATACGACTCTACGTTCCGAATGGGAGCAGTAAGTGCTTGAACGTGAAAAGCATCGTGAAGCTTACGTTTGTCCATGACGCTCTGGAGACAGAAGCTTCTTACGGCTTCAAAAATTTATTTTCTGCTGAGGAAATTCGTAAATTCAAATAGTAAATACTAGGGTGATAACCAGCAAGGAGGCAGGCATGAATTCCTATAAGAACAGTGCAATGACTCGAGTCGTTCTACTCCATAGCAATGATATCCATAGCCGATTGGAAAATGCCGCGAGAATGGCTTCCTTTATTTCTGATGAAAGAAGGTACAATGGGGATGATCGGCTGCTGGTTGTCGATTGTGGCGATCATATGGATCGCATTCGTCTAGAAACCGAAGGCAGCGACGGAATGGTGAATGTAGAGCTGCTCAATGCTGCGGGCTATGAAGCGGTCACGCTTGGCAATAATGAGGGCCTAACCTATTCCAAGGATACGTTAACGAAGGTCTATGCGAAAGCGAAATTTGCCATTCTCGGAGCTAATATAAGAGGGCTGGAATCGGAATCGGAAGAGCAGCCCGACTGGCTTATGTCACATGCTATCGTTGAAAAAAATGGAATGAATATCGCTCTTATCGGTGTTACAGCTAGATACACGAATTTTTACGAGCTGCTCGGGTGGGAATTGTCTGATCCCCTGGAAGCAGTCAGAGAGCAAGTGGCAGAGCTGCGCAATGATGTCGATGTGGTTGTTGTTCTCTCCCATCTGGGAATCAATGTGGATAAGCAGATGGCAGCGGAGGTCGAGGGCGTAGATCTAATACTGGGTGCCCACACGCATCATTTGTTGGAGGAGCCGCTTATTATTGGCAATACGACCGTTTGTGCCGCCGGTAAATTCGGAGAGTATATTGGACGTGTTGAGATTGGCATGGATCCCGTAACCGATCGTCCCGTCTTCCATGCAGAATGCGTGCCCACAGCTGCCTTTGAAGAGCATCCGGAAGCCGCCGCGATTATTAGCAGCTACCGGGAGTCGGGCAAGCGACGATTAAATCGGGTCGTCGCTCAGCTTGACGGGCCTATGCCTGCCTCGCCTGAGCAGGAGTCACCGCTCGCCAACCTGCTGGCCGCTGGGCTCCGCACCCATGCTGATGCTGAGATCGGCATCGTCAATACGGGGCAGCTGCTTGGTGGTCTGGCTCCCGGGGACGTTACAGAAGGGCAGCTTCATGCTCTTTGTCCATCACCGATTAATCCTTGCCGGATGAGGATGGTCGGCAAAGATATTCGGATAGCGCTAGAGCAGGCGCTGCTGCTTGAATTTACGAGCAAGCCGATCAAGGGCTATGGCTTTCGCGGTGAAGTGCTGGGCACTTTGGCGATCGATGGCATCGTTGTAGATTATGATCCGACCAAGCCTCCTTATGAGCAGCTTGTATCGGTTAACGTGAATGGCGAGCCTTTAAAGGATGAGAGGGTCTACACGGTAGGGTCAATTGATATGTTCACCTTCCATATTGGTTACCTATCTCTAGGACAGTCTTCAGAGACCGTTTATTATTTACCCGAATTTATTCGGGATCTATTAGCCTCTGAGCTTGGCGATCGGGCAGCAATTGCTGCTAGCCACGTCAGCCGCTGGAGAAACGTGTCGAATAATTAGAATTAAATGGTTGCGAAATCATTGATTTTCCCTTACATTAACATTAACATTACTACTCGGTTTTTCCGATGTATAACTAAAAGAACAGAAGTAAGGGGAAGGATCGAGAAAATGCGGTTGGTGCCTATTTCAAAATGCATACCGGGAATGAAACTGGCTAAAAAGATTTTCTCTGGTGAAGGGGTAGTCCTTCTGGGGGAAAATGTCGAATTGACAAGCCGACTCATTGCTCGCCTTGAACAATGCGGGATTCAATATATATATATTAGTGATCCGAAGACGGAAGATATTGTTGTGCCTGAAATTATAAGTGAGGATACGATTCGTGTTGCCCTGAAGGAAATCAGGACCAACTTCCGTGAAATGATGGATCGTCCCAAACGGCAAAAGGGAGTGCCATTCCCTTATATCGCACAGCCCTTTAAACAAATGATGACGATGATTATTGATGACCTAGCCAACCATCAGGATGCGATGATTATGTTAATGAATATGGGTGCTGTGGATGATTATTTATTCCAGCATTCTTTGAACGTCTGCGTCTACACGACCTTGCTGGGCACGGCCTACGGCTATTCTCGAGAAGAGCTTATGGTGCTTGGAATGGGGGCGCTTCTGCATGATATCGGTAAAACACAAGTACCAGTGGACGTATTGCGGAAGCCGGGCAGATTAACGGATGAGGAATACGAGAGTATGAAAAATCATACGAAGATCGGATTCGAGCTCCTGAAGGATGAGCCTAATCTGCCGCTTATCGTGGCGCATTGCGCCTTCCAGCATCATGAGAGAATTGACGGAAGCGGTTATCCACGCGGCTTGAAGGGGAATGATATACACCCTTATGCGAAGTGGATAGGCTTAGTGGATTCTTATGATGCGATGACGACTAATCGAGTATATCGTGCGCCGATGCTGCCTCATCAAGCAATCGAAGTGCTCTATGCTGGTACAGGCACTTTGTATGAGCAGCCTATGGTGGAGCTGTTCCGGGATAAGGTAGCCATCTATCCGATTGGCATTACGGTCAAATTGCATACCGGAGAGTCCGGTGTTGTCGTCGATTTCAACCAATCCTATCCGCATCGACCGATCATTCGAATTTTACATAATGAAGCCGGTGAAGAATTGATTGTCCCTTATGAAGTGGATCTGTCGAAGCAGCTGACTACGATGATTGTTAGCGTCAATGACGAGCAGCCGGATGTGCCGCTCGTATCGGGAATTTAACAGAATAAGGGTTACTTGAGAAGCCGTAAGGCTTCTTTTTAGGTTTTATCCCTATTTTCATTGCTTCGGAGCGATTCGAACATTACAATGTAAAGAGATTCAATTAATCCAACCGTGTAAGGTAAGTCAGGTGCTGATACAATGAATACGATAGAATTTAATGCAAGACCGCTTTCTCCATTGTCCCCAACGAATGATCCTTGGGATCCTATTCGCTCCTTGCAGCAGTATAAGGAGCATACTTTAACGAGCGTTGAAATGACGGTATCCAATCTATGCAATATGCGCTGCGAGCATTGTGCCGTTGGCGATACGTTAGTTATGGCCGAACCAGATAAGCTGCCGATCGAGCTTATGCTCCAGCGTCTGGATGAGGTAAAGCATTTGGAGACAATCAGTATAACAGGAGGGGAGCCTTCGTTCTCGGATCGGACCGTTAAGGAATACATGCTCCCCCTTCTTCAGTATGCTAGAAGCCGCGGCGTTCGATCGCAGATCAACTCCAACGTGACATTGCCATACAGCAGATATGAGGTATTAGCCCCTTATCTGGATGTGATGCACATTTCCTTCAATTATACGAACGCCGATGATTTCCACCAGATCGGCTTCGCCAAAGCAGGCCACTCCGTATCACGAGCGGCGGCTGTGAAGCTGTATGATCGGATGATTGACAATGCTCGTCGATTAAGCGATGCGGGTGTGCTTGTATCGGCGGAATCTATGATCAATTATCGCACGCATGAGAAGATGGACGAAATTCATCGGCTGATTATGGATATGGGCTGTCAGAGACATGAAGTGCATCCGATGTATCCGAGCTCTTTTGCCAAAGATCTGCCTGTTATTACGAGAGAAGAGATGCGTCGTTCCATAGAGCGACTGCTAGATAGCAGGGACACCTCCGTCTGGATGCTGTTCGGTACGCTTCCGTTCTATCATTGCAGCGACAACGCAGAGGAACGCGCCCTGTTGACTCGTCTGGCGACAGAGCCTAATGTAACGGTGCGCAACGATCCGGATGGACGCAATCGCCTGAATGTCAATTTGTTTACAGGAGAGGTGTTCGTTACCGACTTCTCGGACGTTCCAGCATTCGGCGATATCGGCTCAGAGAAGCTGGATGATATCTTCTCCCGTTGGCTCGACCATTCGCTGGCACGCAGCGTGAATTGCCATTGTCCTGCGGCATCTTGCTGCGGTCCGAATCTGCTTGTGAAAGACATGTACTACAAAGAAGTGGATTTCCACAAGCGTTTCGCTCTGCTTTAATTAGTGTAGGATATTAATAGGCTGGATTAGACATGACTCCCGCAGATGGGAGTATGCTAGTTAGTAAGAATTGAATTTGGATAGCTGCTGGAGAGGGTGACAAGTTTTTGTCAATCAAAACGCTGGTTATGATTGCGGTAGGGTTGCTTCTCTTATATCTGTTTTTTACAGTGGGAGCGCCGTTTCTGCTTGCTCTTGTTGTCGCGATATTCATGGAGCCGTTAACACAGCTTTTCGTACGCAAGTTTCGTATGAACCGACTGATTGCCTCAACGATTTCGAGCACATTATTTACCCTTGTTCTAATCGGCTTGATGGTGCTGCTGGGGGTTAAAATCATTGCCGAGCTGATCGCTTTTGCTCAGCGGGTTCCCCATTATTTCACTGAGGCAAGCGATTACGTCACTACCTTAATGGAAAATGCGCAGACGCAGTATCAGAAATTCTCGCCAGACGCTGTGCAGCAGATCGAGACCTGGCTTACAGAGCTGAGCAAGGCACTAACCAGTATGGTTAGCTCACTGTCCACTACCGTTATCTCGTTCGTGTCGGGCATTCCGGGCATGTTCATCTTCTTCATCGTATTCCTGGTTGCTGTCTACATGTTCGGCTACAGCTTGAATACGATGAAGACGACCGTCCTTAGCTTATTCGAAGAGAAGTCCCGTTCCAAAGTCAATGAGATGCTGAACAATCTCAAAAAATCAATTTTCGGCTTTCTTCGCTCGCAATTGATTCTTAGTGCACTAACCTATGCGATCTCGTTGGTAGGCTTGCTCATATTGGACATCAAATATCCGCTTGCCATTGCGCTGCTTATCGTTATCGTCGATATTATGCCTATTCTTGGTACAGGATCTGTCTTGGTGCCTTGGGCAACGTATCTGGCGGTTACGGGTGATCTATTCACAGGGATCGGCTTAGTTATTCTGTTCCTGTTCATTACGGTATTCCGTAGAATTGTGGAGCCGAAGATATTGGGTGATTCTGTGGGGATTGGCGCCTTGTCTGCTCTAGTCAGCTTATATGTAGGCTTCAAGCTAGTGGGGGTTATCGGGGTATTCCTTGGTCCGCTAGTTGTCATCATCTACATGGCTGCTCGTAAGGCAGGGCTGTTCAAGATCAATATTAAATTGTAAAAGAACGAATCGACCCGGCAGCGGATATTCCGCTGCCGGGTTTGTTTGTGTTGTACAAGATATGAAATGCGGTATGTGGGCATATAGATTAATCATCAAGCTTATGCCAAAGGAGGAATACTCGCGTGAGTGATATTCTCAATAATCCGCTTAATCAGACGCGTGTCTACTCGCAGTTTCATAGTCCCCATGATCCTTGCCCTCCCATCAGGTATAAGAGCTATGTTCTTCCGCCGAATCAATTCATTGTTTTTCAGCCGCCGGGATTGCCGCAATTTGCCCTGCAGGATGCATTGAGGCTCGGTACATTATGGCCAGCGTTATTCAGCTCTTATGAATCCAAGTTCAGCCAGTGAGGAAGGTGAGCAACGGTGAGCATTAAACTCGATGAACAATATTATAAGAAGCTGGAAGAGCTTCAGGCTATTCAATTCGCGCTCGTTGAGCTGACACTCTATCTGGATACGCATCCAACGGATACGCATGCTCTTCAGCAATTCAATCAACTGGCCTTGCAGCGCCAGCAAGTTGCCCTTCAATATGAGCAACTGTACGGTCCACTGATGCAGTTCGGTCACAGCTTCTCACAATATCCGTGGAAATGGGCGGAAAGCCCATGGCCATGGCAGGTATAAAGAAAACTAAAGAGGGGGCTTAGCATGTGGATCTATGAGAAAAAGCTGCAATATCCTGTTCGGGTAAGCAAATGCGATCCCAAAATGGCAGGTTATCTAATTGAGCAATATGGCGGAGCGGATGGAGAACTGTCGGCAGCGCTCCGTTATCTGAATCAGAGATATACGATTCCGGATAAAGTTGTAGGCTTATTAACAGACATAGGGACAGAGGAATTCGCCCATCTCGAGATGATTGCGACGATGATCTATAAGCTGACCAAGGATGCGACGCCTAGACAGCTGGAAGAGGCGGGGCTGGGCGCTAATTATGTCGCGCATGACAGCGCAATGTTCTACAACAATGCAGCAGGCGTTCCCTGGACGGCTGCATACATAGCAGCCAAGGGAGACCCGATAGCTGATCTGTACGAGGATATAGCAGCGGAGGAGAAGGCGAGAGCGACCTACCAGTGGCTGATTGATGTGACCGATGATGTGGATCTACAGGACAGTTTGAAATTCCTTCGGGAACGAGAGATCGTGCATGCGCTGCGCTTCCGCGAAGCGGTGGAGATCTTGAAGGAGAAGCGGGATGAGAAGATTTATTATTGAGTAGACGTTGTGGATGAACTTAAAAGCAGGAAGTTTTGAAATGCACTGGAAGTAATCGGAATTGAAAAAGAGCAAAAGTAGTTATAAAGATTTTGATAAGTGGACAGATTAGCCATACAGTTTTTACTGTATGGCTATATTTTTTATAAAAGGTATGTTGCCACTAAGAACGTTTTTTAAAGAGAAATAGTTAGATGAAGTAAATTCTTTCTCTTTTCAGAGCTCAATTTTCCATGGAGTACGCTCCTTGCATAAGAAGGGAGTACCAAAAATATAAATTTTCGCTATGTACATTAGTTAAGAGAGATGATATCGGCAGTCTTCTCTATTGTTGCTGAGCTCTAGCTTAAAGTATTCGAAATCTGTACGTCATTAAGCTAACGGGCAGTATAATTCCAAAATGTACTAAAATTTAAACAATGACTACATTGATAATTCAATGGGAATAAAACGGGTTAGATTGTATCTGAAGGAACATTGATCTGGCTGTCGTTTCTGACAAGAGGATTTGGATTAATACATTAAAGTCGAAGAGGGACTAGGGACTAGTCCCTCTTCTTGATGATTTTACGATCAGCAACGGCATCATCATCTCCGGTTCGCTCATCATTCGAATTGACGACATTGTACAGGGAGATCGAACCGATTAACCTAGTTGCTGCGAACCTTTGAACCACACGGATGTGATCGACAAGGTATCCGAGATATTGGTTGTCGGATCACCGTTTACGAGAATAAGGTCAGCGCGCGCACCTTCGGTAATACGGCCGCGATCGTGAAGACCAAAGCAACGGGCGGGTTTGGTAGTAGCCGACTGAAGAGCTTCAATCGGAGTGAACCCGGCCTTCACCAGCAGCTGCATTTCGTGGTGGACGCTTGCTCCGTGAGCAAGGCCGCCAAGGTTCGGAACGGGAACCGGCGCAACATCTGTCCCTACCAGAATATCAACTCCGGCACGGTGAAGATCCATCACATTCTTAAAGCTGTTCTCCATATTGCCTTGCGGGAACGTATTGAAGCTTGAGTTCAAAATATCGATCCAATCCGGACTTAATTTGGAATGAACACGCGGATCATTCGCCAATTCCGATGCCGGTTTCCCAACAATCGATGAGTTCAACACCAAGCACGGTGTAACAAAAGCGCCTGAATCCGCTATGGATTTCACCAACTCGGACGTGTACTCGGGTCTGTCGATAAACAAGTGGCCCAAACCGTCGACTCCAAAATCGATGGCTGCTTGCGATGAAAGAGCCGTCAAGACGTGGGCGATGACCAGCTTATCGAACTTGTGGGCTTCTGTCACGGCTGTTTTTAGAATCTCGTCGCTTAGAACAGGCAGGCCGGGTGCACCCATGACCGTCCCTTCTTCAATCATGATTTTAATATAGTCGGCACCATTCTCCACTTGAGTATGCACATGTTTAATCGCTTCTTCCACCGTCGTCACTTGCGGTATTTCATCGTGATCGTGAGCGTATGCGGCCAACATCGCTTCCCGGTCTTCCTCCGATAACTTTTCTAGCTCCCTTAATACGAATTCAGGTATTTCATCCCCATCCGGCAGCAATTCATCTGGGTGTCCGCCCGGAGCGGTGATTGCTGTGCCGGCAGAACGGACGTCTGCAACGTCATCCACATTTTTTAACTGGATCTCGCGTCCTCGTTTCGTAAAATCGCCGTTCATTTCGAGTTCTGTCGTAACGCCGAATTTTAAGGCATCTCGTAATCCGCCGATTGAGGTGTGGACATGTGCATCAATCAGACCGGGCATTAAAGTCGCATTTTCCCCATCGATAATCGTTGCATCGGTCGGAAGGTCTCCACCCACTGCAATAATGGACTCCCCTTTGATGACAACATGTCTTGACGCTATAATTTGTTCTCCATCAAAAATACGTACATTTGTAATCGCCGTAACTTGTTCTAACGCAGTATTTTGAGTTATCTTCTCCATTTGAAATTCCTCCAAGGTGTTTGTTTATAACAATTCGAAGTATAACTGTTAGAGTTCTAACTGTCAATAAACTAAGTTATTTGACATGCGGATAGGATCACTGTATAGTTTAGTTGCTTATAATTAGCTTTCTAACAATTAGGAGGGGCGATCATGCAATCCCGAAAGGATACGCCTTATTTGGATTTGTTTCAGATTATCGGTCTTAAATTAAAGAAAAGAGCGGACGAGAGTATAAAGGAACTAGGGTTAAACGCTCAACAAGGAAAAGTAATCGACTATATTTACGAGAACCAAGATAATCATATTATTCAAAAGGACCTTGCAGATCGGTTTCATGTGCGTGGGGCCAGTATTACAAGCATGCTTCAAGGTCTAGAGCAAAAAGGATTCATTGAGCGCAAAATCCCTGCCAATAATGAACGGCAAAAAAATATATATGTATTGCCAAAAGCGATTGAGTTGATTGAAGGCTTTAATGACTCATTCCAAAAGGTGGAGGATGAAATCGTTCAAGCTCTTACTAACGAGGAGAAGCAAATCTTAAAGAAATTGTTGATCAAAATCAATGAGCGCATATAAAGAAGAGGATTCCCCATGAGGCTATGGAGACATTTACAAATTAAAATACGCTTGTCCCAGTGGAAGAGCATTTAAAACAGCAAGAAATGAACAATCCATATGGTGCATCAAATAATATTCCTTAGATAACAAGATCTAAACTAAAAGATCAGGAGTGTACAAATAAGCTTTAAGCTAACGGTGATGTACCAACGATAATGCGCACATTGAAGTTATAAGTGATTATAGGTTTATAAATGTATTTAAATTATTAATTAAATGTTCTGTTAACGAGGAAAGCTGCCGATGCATGATGTCGGCAGCCTTCTCTATTGTTGCTGAGCTCTACTTTAAAGTAATCTCATTACAATTATGAAAGCAGCCGCTCATTGAGAGCGACTGCTTTTTCATCTAACTGGCGGTTAATTTATTTTAAACTTATCTTTATATTTTTCTGCAAATTCTTTAAACGAAGTTAATTTGATATTGTAATTCTCTAATAAATCAATATCTACATTATAACCAACTACGTTGTTCCATTGTTCACCTCGTACAGCTAATGGATGAATTTCTTGCTCTAATGCTTCTTCAATACTAAGTGTTGTAATTTTAAGCTCTTTTCCTGTTACCTCCGAGATGATCTCGGCAATTTCTTTATATGAAATCGATTCGGCAGCTAACTCAATATTATGTTTATTGAATTTTTCAGGATCTGCAAAGGCTGCACAAACAAAAGAAGCAAGATCTTCAATTGCAATGTGATCTATAGGTGTATCCGTAAACGTAACCGTTTTTATTTCCCCTTGTTGTAAATCAGGATACATAAACGCAGATTTTTCAGCAGTGAAATTTTCCATAATACATGCTGGTTTCACGATAGTCCATGTAGGAAAGCCTGCTGACCGAACAGCTTCCTCTATATCCCACTTATCTGTCCAATATTTTTCAAACCAATAACCTGTTCCCCAATCTGGGAAGTCATTATATCTGCTTGTGGCTGCAACGGAAGTATGCACAAATTGTTCTACGCCACTTTTTTTTGCACTTTGAATTAATGCAAAAGCTTGTTTTCTCTCTCGATCCGTTTCATTGGTATCTATTCCAGAAATCGGCACAGAGAAAACAGCATCGACATTTTTCATCGCATTTTCCAAAGAGGATGGGTCATCGAAGTTACCTACTACAGCTTCTGCCCCTTTTTGAATAAGCGCCTGGGCTTTAGAAGAATTTATATCTCTAACTAAAATACGAACTTTAAATCCCTGTTTTAATGCTTCATTTGCAACAGCACCGCCTTGTAATCCAGTAGCGCCCGTAACTAAAATCAATTTTTGATTATTCATATTGATGTCACCTTTCATGGGTATATTTTTAATTTGGTTGTAGATTATAAGACTCAGCAAGTTTCTCATACAATTTTAATCGCGTATCAAGGCCTTCTTGGGCAGTTGACACGATGAGTTCTTGGACACCTAGGGTATCTGCCAAATAGTCCAATTTGGGCTTCAATTCGCTCCACGTACCTATTACATTCGTAGATAAAAACGATTGCGCAGCTTGATGATGAGCTTCAGAAAACTGTAACTCATGTGCATTCAGTGGATCAAAACCTTTGAAGTACCCTAAGCTTTGTAAAAATTTTAAACTTAGAATTCTTTTCTGATATTCCACTTCTTTATCCGTATCTCCGCCGATTACTGAAATGCCTAATATAACATCTGGTGCTGACACGCCATGATTTGCTTGATAAAGCTTGCGATACAATGAGATGGCTTCTTTTGCCCCTGCGGGATTGAAATGATATGCAAAAGAGTAGTTGGCTGCTTCAATTGCAGCAAGTTGGGCACTATATGAACTGGACCCTAGAATCCAGATTGGCGGAAGTGGTGCGTCTTGTGGCATCGCAATGATCTGGGCAAATGAATCATCAGACAACGACGCTGAAGAATGGTCATATCCTCTTAATTCGCGAAGCAATCCCTGTAAATCATCTGAGTTTAATGAATCTATAGAGCGACGTAAGGCAAGCGCAGTTTTACTGTCAGTTCCAGGTGCACGGCCCACACCCAAGTCAATGCGATCTGGGTAAAACGTCTCCAGTAGTTTGAAGTTCTCAGCTACTTTTAACGGAGAATGATTGGGAAGCATGACGCCACCTGAACCAACCCGTATGTGCTGCGTATTCGCAGCTATTTGACCGATCAATAGTTCGGGCGAAGCGCTGGCTACGGAGGAAAGATTATGATGCTCTGTGACCCAAAAGCGTTCGTAACCTAGTTCATCCACTTTACTCGCTAGTTTAACCGAATTTATTAAAGCTTGTTTGGCTGATGTTTTATGATCGACTGGAGCCATATCCAATATAGATAAACGTTGAACCATGTTCTACCTACATCCTTTCTAGTGATTGTTCTCACGTCCATATTGATAGGTAGTCCTAAATGCTCACGTAAAGTTGTTCCTTTATAATCCTTATGGTACAAGTCTCTATCTTGTAAAAGGGGGATGACTTTCTCTACAAATGTTTTGCGCAGCGAGTAATATCTTTTGGGAGCCCTTCAATTTCCATTCCTCCATCATGAAATAGATTATTTAAAAACCACAGCAAACGTGGTACTATTACCTTATTTCTTAAAAGTGATATTAGCAAGTACTGTTATTTTTAATAGGTACTATGTTTTTTGATAGTAAAGAGATTTTAATTAGCTTTTTTAGGAGGAGAAATGTGACTAAAAATACTAAGTTCCGTACACCTGACTGTGGTTTAGCAAAAGTTCAACAAATATTAGGAGGGAAATGGAAGCTCTTACTACTATGGTATCTTTCAGAGGAACCTAGACGTTTTGGAGAGATCCGTCGATGTTTCCCGGAGATTACTGAGGCCATGTTGACAAAACAGTTGAGGGAACTGGAGCAGGATAAATTAATCCATCGTGAAGTATTCAAGGTAGTTCCGCCAAGAGTAGAGTATTCATTAACAGATTTAGGAACAAAATTTTCTCCAATTATAGAGGCAATGCATGATTGGGGGGAAGAGAATTTGAAGGAGTACACACATTCGATAATTACTTGATATACTTGTTTTTGATAGTCGCTAAACACGATTAGCGTTACTATTAGGGGGTTTATTTCTCATATTTGTTATTCATTAATGCACCTGAATTATCAATTAAATGTTCTGTTAACGAGGAAGGCTGCCGATGCATGATGTCGGCAGCCTTCTCTATTGTTGCTGGTCTAATTTAAAGTATTTGAAATCTGTACGTCATTAAGCTAACGGGCAGTATAGTTGAAGATCCTGAAGGTCGACTGGTAGTGCTTTGGAGAAATAACGAGTTATAATGCATTTGCTGCTTAGCTAACAGCACTCGATAGACCAAAACAAGAATAAAAGGTAGCTGAAAGTAATGTCTATCTTTTATTTGATAATGTGTATATTAAAACAAATTATGCCTCTAGCACTCCCTTAACGTTATTCTAAATGCAAAAAGGCTACCACTGTCACTTGATTCTACAAGCCATATGTCTCCACCCATTAGTTCCACTAGTTGTTTACAAATTGATAATCCCAAACCAGCGCCGGCGAATTTTCCTGGTGTATTTTTTTCGTGAATTTGGGAGTAGGCCTTGAATAAGTGCTCCTTTTTATTCTCTGGAATGCCTATGCCTGTATCCCTCACTTTAACGATTAAATCGATTGAATCTCCTCGGGATAAACTCATTTGAACGTTAATAGAAATGTAGCCCTGTTGCGAAAACTTAATCGCGTTACCCACCAAATTAGAGAGTATTTGTCTGATTTTATTGCTATCTCCCATAACAAGGATATCTGCCGCTGAATCGAACTCTGCGTATATTTCAAGGCCCTTCCTCGATGCTTCCGCTGCAAACAATTGCATCACATGATTAACGTTCTCTTTGATACTGAACGGTTTATACTCAAGTTCCATTGCACCTGCTTCTATTTTCGAATAGTCCAAAATTTGATCCATCAACGAAAGAAGACTATTGCCGCTATCTTGTATAATATTTATATAATTGGCTTGCTCTAGTGACAATTCTGTAGAGTGAAGTAAGTCCGCCATACCTAATATACCGTTCATAGGTGTTCGAATTTCATGACTCAGTACCGCTAAGAGGTTTGATTTCTCCGTCATCAGCCTTGATGCAATAATCTCAGCCTTTTTAAGATTCTGAATGTTTGTTTCCAACTCCAAGAGTGTGGAAAAGAAATTCGATAATGAAAGGAGTAATTCTACATCTTTCTGTTGGTATTGATAAAATTCATGATCAAAAGCGCAGAGTGAACCATAGTTTGTCCCATCTTCCGATTGGATTGGAACTCCTAAAAAAGAACACGCTCCAACAAAAGGTGTAGCATCCATATCTTTAGTAAGAATGTGCGTCATATTATTATCTATGATAAGCGGACCTTGCGCATGCTCAGTTACGAGAGCACAATATGAATCTGGATTGGCTACGACTAGTCCCTCAGTAAGAATTACTTTACTACGATTGAAAGCCTTAATCACTTTCGTTGATTCCTTATCTAAACTCGCAATACAAAAAGTGTTCGCCGGCATCATTTTGCTGGCAGTATCCATTACACTTGCGGCCGATTCATAAAGCTTATCGGAAATAATAGACATTACATCTATGAAATCTGTTTTTAAGATATTGTCGTCCTCCTAGGACTAACTTTTAATTTAATCTTAGTATAACACTAATAGAAGTGGTTAAGGTTTTTATTGAATTAATGGATAGCAATACTTCAAAATGCGTGTTTTAATTAGAGTAAATTGGAATATAAAGCACTATTCAACTAACGGGTAACGATAGTTATACCCCAGAAGGACTACATATGTTGAAGGTTTGAATACAATTGTGATTTTTTTAATAATCACAATAAGATCACATTTTTTGCGTTCGAAAATGAGCGGCCGCTAAAGACTTTAAATTCCATCTTTACTTATAACAATGATGTACCAACGAAAATGTGCACATTGAAGTTATAAGTGTATTTGAATTATTAATTAAATGTTCTGATAACGAGGAAGGCTGCCGATGCATGATGTCGGCAGCCTTCTCTATTGTTGCTGGTCTAGTTTAAAGTATTCGAAATCTGTACGTCATAAAACTAACTGGCAGGTTAGTTGAATGATTTCGCGAATAACTTAAGTCATGAAGAATTTACGAAGTTCGCAAAAAAGACGTTAGCCGAAAGAAGTTCTTTGTTTTGGAGGAGTCTATATGATATTAGAAAAAGTTATAAATAGAATTGTAATACAAAGTGAATATAAGGATTTTGTTGATAAGTATATAGATAATATACTTACCGAATTTAAAGGTAAGATTCATAGCATTTATATGTGTGGCTCGATTCCAAAAGGAACTGCTAAACCTTTTAAGTCAGACGCAGACTTTACTATTGTATGTGTAAATCCCAAAGATATTGATTACGAAAGATTGTCAAGTATTAAAGACAGGCTTTTGGAAGAATATCCAGTAGTAACTAAGATTGATACGATAATTTGCTCGATTGATGATGTATTAAGTAAACCAAATGAGTGGGGTTTTTGGGTAAAGATAATTTGTGTTTGCATATATGGTCATGACGTTGGTGAAAAAGTACCACCGATAATTATTTCTCCAGAGTTCATTTTAGACTTAAATACAGAGACCAAGGAGGAAGTAGATCGTATACATAGTTTACTTTCTAATGCTAGTGATAACACAATGAAAACTAGATATATTAAAGGTTACTCTAAGAGATTAATTCGTGCATTATATTCTTTGGTTTTAGAAGAGACAGGTTTATGGCAAGATGACATTATTAAGATGAAGAATGCCATATTAAACTATTGTGAGATTGAATCCGCTTTAGTTGATTATCTGTATGCTTGTTACTTGGATAGTAATGTACTTGTTGAAGAGTTTCTGGGAATTGCAGATGAAGTATATAGCTATTTTGAGAACGCCTTAAATGCAATGGCTGCTTCCAGGACTTCCTTCGGCTAACACCATATTGACGCTCCGGGTCACTCTGAGAAGCGAGTGACCACGTTCAGCCCCTAAGCCCGTCGGGACGTCACTGCATTAGGTGTTCGGCAAGCCTCACAACTATAAGAAGCGACTCTAATTAAAACATAAGACTATTGAGCTAACGGAGAACGAAAATCTAATAAATATAATAGCGGTAGCCAAAGACATTAATTTCTATCTTTACTGATAACAATTGTCAGCTTTACTAGGTTGTATTTTTCCTTTACGAATGATGAAACATGCGCCTCCAGAGGAGATGCGGCCTTTTTTGGCAGTCTCTGCCGATACTGATCCCGCGGAATATCCCGAACTCGTGGAACTTTTAACGAGCCACCGGAAAAATGTTGTTAGCCAAATCGCCTCGTTGCAGCAGATCGTCGATTTTATCGACATGAAGTTGGAGGAGGGGAGATACCGACGGGACTGCCCGGATGTAGATCTAGACGGCTTATTAGAGAAAAGGATGGGGGAACCGAAACCAAAGTCCGTCTCACCCGTTGAGATGAGTTATTTTTCCGTGTCGGCCAAATCGGGCAGATAAACTCGCAATACGTGGCTACTTCCTCTCATAAATTGATGCAGTCAGTTGAGCTAACGAGGAACTTTAGTTGAACGGATCATGCGATTGCTCCAGTGGCAATAACAGAAGTACGATAGAGGAGGGTTTATCTGTTCCCCATAGAAGAGTTAGTTCCCAAAGACAAATTTGACATGGAGGCAATAAATAAGTTAAGAATGATTGCTTCCGGTAATTTTTCTCTTCAACCGATAATAGAAAAACTGTTCGAATGGACTCAAGATTGTAACTGGCCGATTGCACAGGAACTATGCACAATCCTTGCATTATCAAGACCAGAAGACATTATTCCACAAATAAGAATGGTATTAAATAGCGGTGATGATGGTTGGCAGTATTCGTGTATATATTTTCTTATACCAAATTTACCGAATGAAGTTAAAAAGGAAATCGGACCAGACTTATTAAGATTATTTATGAGTCCAACTAAGAATGAAAAACTATGTGAAATTGATTTAGCGGCTAGAGAAATATATAAGAATTACATCGAGAGGTAAAACTAACGGGAAACGATAGTTACACCCCTGAAGGCTACGTATGTTGAAGGTTTGAATATTGCCTTTCTAAAATCAAAGCTTCAAAAGCAGCTATGAGTGATTCTAATTACGTAAACAATGACAGTATGTTAACACAACTCTACGAATCGCGAAGGAGACGCCGGGGAAGATGCCCGGCGTCTTTCTTTTTAAACCCTAGTAAGGAGCGTGCTCTCCGTTTGCCTTAACCTTGTGCCACATCCAGGTTCATGTAGTTTATGGCCCACAGATGACCGTCCAAGTCCACGAAGCCCCAATGATACATGGCCCCATGATTTTCAGGTTCAGCGTGCAATGTCCCGCCCAAAGAGACCGCGGTATTCACGATCGCATCGACCTTTTCCCGGCTCTCGAAGGCCAATGCGATCGTCATCTGCGCATACTTGCTCGTATCGACGGATTCCTTCTCCGTGAGCGTATTAAAGAATGCTTGATTGATCAGCATGACCTGCAGGTTGTCGCCGATCACGATGGCTACCGAATTCTCGTTATCGGGGAATTGCTGGTTGAGCTCGAATCCGAGTCCGGTGAAGAACGCTTTCGATTGTTCCACATTTCTTACAGGCAGGTTGAAGCTCGTGAATGCGGATGTTAATGCCATTTTCAAAACACCTCTTCGTCAAATTAGTTTGGGTTCATTTATGCCTTCGTTAATATAGACGACAGTCGATCCGAGAATTCATCGGTCTAATGGATTCGGAGGCGTAAATTATGCAAAATAACTAAAAGGAATTCCTCTGAATATATGAAAATTAAGGATGGGTGCCGAGTGTCGATTACGCTATCGGATAGCGATAGTCCTCTAAGCTTCAGAATGTTACCATTAAAATAGAAGTTCACAACCCTCCGGAATATCTGAATCAATACTACGAGGGCTATCCATATAATGAGGATGATCCTTACAGTGTATTGATTCAAAAAAATAACACTTAACTTAACTGTCCATACAACACGACCACGGAGGGCTTTACTTTTTGTTGAGAAAATAAGTTCAGATATAGTATCATTTTCGATTTGTTTTTACGGATCTGCATACGATGCGCTAGAGTGGAATCAACCAGGTGTAAGATGAACATCTATATCATATACTTATCAAAAGGAGAGTGTTACTTGTGAGTGAAACCTGTGTTCCGACTGGCGTGATAATAAAAGACACTGGCTTTGGGTACACGTTGTCCTTAATAGGCGGTAAATATAAGATGACTATTATGTATCAGTTGTCTGAAAATAAGGTTGTGCGGTTTAATGAGTTGAAGCGATTTATAGGTACCATATCCTTTAAGACGTTAAGTATCATGTTAAAAGAGTTGGAAGCAGATGGTCTCATCATACGTAAGGAATTTCCACAAGTACCTCCAAAAGTTGAATATTCGTTATCTGAACGTGGTCTTTCTCTCATTCCATTGTTAAATATGATGTGCGAGTGGGGAGAAAAAAACAGGTAGACATAGCTATTTTTTTATTTCAAAAGAAGCATCTCCTGAACAAGGAAATACTTCTTTTTTTATAACAGTTTTAATAAAGCTAGCTTTAAAGGTAGTCAACAAAATTTAAATAATTTATTGAGCTTTTGTCCATTTGGTCTGCAGAAGGTTCTTTTTCTGCACCAGGCACATTTTCACCAGGCTCATTTTCCGTACCATAATACGCAAAGAACGAACGATAATTTGCATTGCAGTATAGGAAAGTAGATTCAAAAGGTGATAATAAATGTTCAAGTGTATAGCCGTATCTTCCCTCTTCACTATAATCTTCTTTTTTAATACCCGCAGATACTGCTAAAGCAACTTTGCGATTCTTTAAATGATCGCCTCCATTTGAACCATATGCCCATCCATAAGTTAAAACATCGTCAAGCCATTTTTTAAGGAGAGGGGGACAATTAAACCAATATATAGGAAACTGTAAAACAAGATTGCCATGAGCTTCAACCAATTTTTGCTCTTTTTCCACGTCTATGTTTCCATCAGGGAATACCACATATAATTCGTGAACAGTATACTTTTCTGGATATTTTTTGAGTTCTTCTACCCATCGTTTATTTATGACGGATGTTTCTATGCTTGGGTGTGCTACGATAACAAGAGTTCTCAAAGATTTGTCCTCCTTAATTCTTATTAATTTCTCTTTTTGAGTATAAAGATTGGACTGTCGATATGTAAGTACGCACATTTAGTACAGGTACTGTCATAAAGGTTAGTGTCACTCGAGACAAAATACCAAATGTTGTTAATATTGCATTATGATCAATGTTCTGTGAACGAGGAAGGCTGCCGATACAAGTAGGCAGCTTTTTTATTTTGCTCAAAAATTATTCATTGAATAAGGAACAAATGTTCGTATATAATAGGAACAAACTGCATCGCCCCGAGTAGATAGGAGGTCACTATAAATGAGAACAAAGCTTGAAGGAAACGGATTATGGGAGAGTAGTCGAATGATGCTGCCTAAGCATGTTCAGACGATTAGATATCAAGACCACGAGTTGAAGAGACGTGTGCGTAAAGAATTGGATTTGCAAGAGTGGGAAGAGGTCTCAAGGGCGCTGATGAGTTCCCATCAACTGAGGCAAGCAATTACTGTCTATATGTATGACGAATTCGAGCAGCTTAAAATTGTGGGCATAGTGGAACGTCTTGATAGTATGAAAGGGTTTCTGGTTGATGGGGAATGGTTCAAGATTGAGGATATTGAACGTGCATACATAGAGATTTAAAACATCAGATTTTCACTTGAACCTTACGTAACGTAATGATTTATAATGAACGTAAATGCAGGACGATACGCGGGCTAACGGTCAAAAAATCGAGCAATAAATTCGAAATCGAGGGAGAAACGAACATGAGAAAACTCGTTTTATTTCTGCACGCATCGCTTGACGGTTTTGTAGAAGGGCCGAACGGTGAAATGGACATTGGCTGGGTTTCCTACGATACTGATTTGGAGAAACATGCGCAAGAAATTCTGAGTACTGCCGACACAGTCATTTGGGGACGTGGGACTTATCAGATGATGCATAGTTACTGGCCATCTGTGCCTTCGAACCCATCAGCTTCGGAGTATGAACGGAATCATGCCGAATGGATAGAAAAGACAGCCAAAATCGTTTTTTCCACGACGTTGGAGAAAGTCGATTGGAACAATTCCAGACTGGTGAACGAAGATGTCGAGGAAGAAATCAAGAACCTCAAACAGCAGCCAGGCAAGGATATGGTCATCCTCGGCAGTCCCAGGTTGGCACACTACCTTATGCAGCTTGATTTAATAGATGAGTATAAAATTACGGTTTCTCCCGTCCTGATCGGAAGCGGCTTGCCGTTATTCCAAGGTATCAAGGAGAAGGTCAATCTTAAACTTATCGAAAACAAGACATTTGATTCTGGAGCCATAAGCCTCTCTTACCAGACGGTTAGATGACCTCGTCTCCTATAGGAGATTACGCATGATCTAGAGGCTTCCTAAGGATTCCGCGCCGATAGCTTTTATTAGTGAGTTGATTAGTAAGATAGATCTGTTTAAGGGATACACGAATGTGTATCCCTTAAATATTGTTTGCATAAAGTTTGATGTTTAATTGAAATAATTCGTATTTTTCAGTTATATTGCATGCATAATTTGTATATATTTATCGAAATTAACAGAAAAAAGATAGAATTGATATGTAGAGTGAATGATTAAGCTAAAAAAGGTTGTATAAATTTTCATACTTTTTTCTAAAATTGACCTGTGTTATGCTGTGCTTACCCTGAAAGAGATAAAGACACTAGCTTTATAATTATATGAAGGAGTGATCAATGATCTTGAAAAAGGCTGTTTTTTTTTTATAAAATTTAAAGCGCTTTCATTTTTAAGGGCAGATACCAAATAGAGAGTCTGCTTCTAAAAACATACCATTGGGAGGTTTTTTTATGGGGCAAAAGATGAATTCCAAGAGCAGGCTTAACAAAGTAAGTTTAATTGTTTTGAGTGCGATGTTATGTGTAACATCGTTTTTTTCAACCGTTGCACCAGTAAATGCATTTGTACCGCCTACGGATGCTAGTGTTCCGACACTGTTAAAACAAGGGTTTTCTGACAATGAAGATAAGTATGAAATTTATCCTGTGCCGCATTCTATAACCTATTTAGGAGGAGAACGTTTTACTTTAGGTAATGGAGTAAATCTGGTCTTTGAAGGTGGTACCAATGGAATTGATAAGTATACCAAAGACTTTCTAAAAGAAATTCTGAATAAATATAATTTAACTTATACGGAAAGCAGCCAGATTGACGCTAACAAAACCAATATTTTAGTAGGAATATCAGGCTCAGGCGGGATGGTTGACAATTACGTCAATGGTGCTAATGCAACGAATATCAATCCTGGTCTATTTAATAAAATTGACTCTTATAGGTTAGATGCCAAGGAAGGCGTTATTAGTATTTTAGGGAAAGACACAGATAGTGCCTTCTATGGTATTGCAACTCTCCAGATGATGTTTTCCTCATTTGCAGGACGGTATTTCCTGCCGGTTCATATTGAAGATTGGGCTGAAATGAAGTACCGCGGTATTGTAGAAGGGTTTTATGGCGCTTGGGAGCATGAAGGGCGTGCTAGCTTAATGCGCAGCTCCCGAGATGTAAAAATGAATAGCTATGTATATGCCGCAAAAGGGGATGAATATCATAGATCCAAATGGGCAGAACTATACCCCGAGGCTCAAATCAACCAGATAAAAGACCTTGTGGAAGTAGGGAAAGAAACAAAGGTTAAATTTGTTTGGTCTGTACATTTAGAATCCTTTTTTAGAGGAATAACGATAGCGACACATCCAGCTCAGTACGAGGAACGTTATACTCTATTAACTAAAAAGTTTGATCAGCTATATAATGCTGGTGTTCGGCGTATTGATGTTCTAAACGATGACTTTGGATCTGGCAGTAACCAAGATGTTGTAGCACTGCTAAACCGCCTAATGACCGATTATGTTGATAAAAGAGAGGGCTTAGAACCCATTGTATATTGTCCACAGGGCTATAACGTTAGCTGGTCAGGGAATGGGCAGGAGCTTGCGGCTCTAAGCAATCTAGATAAACGTATTATGATTTACTGGACAGGGCAGGATGTGAATAGTCCTATTACCCAAAGCAGCATTGATTATGTTATTAACAGAACAGGCTTGGAGCCTATGTTTTGGATTAACTATCCAGTGAATGAGCATGCCAAATCAGGCATTTACCTTGGAGAGATTAGCCACTATGTTCGTAATGGAGTAGTTGGACTTGGAGGGGCGGTATCCAACCCATCGCAATTTACAGAAACAAATAAAGTAGGGCTATTCCAGCTAGCTAGCTTGTTTTGGAATAATCAGAACTATAGCGAGTACGCAGTAACGCTTTGGGAGGACAGCTTTAAATATCTCCAACCAGAGGTATATGAGTCTTATTTAACGATAGGAAGAAATGTCGCTAACGCTCCTAATTCTACTCGTGTAGCAGGTTTTCCAGAAAGTGAATATATAAAAGACAGCTTAGAGAAAGTGTTAGCCAATGCAACTGCCGGCAAGCCGATTGCGCAGGATCAGCAAGCCTTGCAATTGCTAAGTGAATTTGATAACATCCTGCTCGCTGTTGAAGATTTTCGGGCAAATGTCAATAACCCTGTCCTGGTTCAGGAGCTCGATCCGTGGCTTAAATCATTAAAGGATATTGCGACTGCTGGTAAGGAAGCCCTCCGAGCAGTTATAGCATTGGAACAGAATGATGTGGACACGGCTTGGCGAAGCCTATCGTCTGCCAGCAGAGCCCTTTCAACTTGGGACAGCTATACGACCTTTCCTAATGAGACACGTGCAAAAGCAGGTACGAGAAGGCTGCAGCCTTTTGCTGCAGGGTTAATTCCTGTTGTAACAAATAAACTTACTCCCCTGCTTAATCCTGACAGCACGGAGTTTCTTCCTTCCTTTTATGGAATAATGGGTGGGGAACAAGTAAGTGACTCTAGTAATACAGCTAAAATGTTCGATGGCAATCCAAGCACCTATGCTAGCTTCCAAACCAAGCAGCAAAAAAATGATTATTTTGGAATAGACATTGGAAGGGCTATATCCGTCAATAGTATCGCAATTTTACAAGGGAAAACGGATACGGACCATGATTATTTCCATAAGGCTACATTAGAGTACTCCTCTGATGGTGACAAGTGGAACACATTAGTGCCGCTTGTGGATTCGCGCAGTATCGAAATGAAGGAGCTTAACATTAAGGCTCGGTATGTACGGGTTCGGCTTGTTGAGGCTGGAACCCCGGGAAAACCGGATTACTGGACCTTTATCCGTGAATTTACGATTAATGGAAACGCCTCTCCATTTGGTGTGTACACTAATGTAGATGGATTAAGAGATAGTGCTGTTACAGTAGATGGTACGGATTATACGCTTACTGCAGCATCAAATAGAATAACCTTGCCTGCTAAAGGATATGTGGGAATTAGCTTGCCTGAGATTGTAGGCGTTCATGCTATTACAGTAAATCCTTCGTTACCGAATGGAGCTAAGCTGGAATACTCCTTAAATAAAGCCGAGTGGAAAGATGCCTCTGCTTTAACTGGGAACACGGCGATGCGCTATGTTAGGTTATATAATAACAGTGCTGGACCTATAACCTTTGATTTTAATCGTTTATCCGTTTCTTTAGCCAGTGTAGATATGAATCCTAAGGTTATTGAAACCAACTTACAGAATGCTTTAAAAGAAGGCAGCTGGGCAAATCTTTTTGACGGAAAGGAAAATACGTTTGCCTGGACCAATGAGGCTCAAGCAGCGGGTCAATATATCATTGTAGACCTCGGTGTGTTGACAAAAGTATATGATGTAACACTAATTACTGCTGATGGGAATCCGCAAGTGTATAATGGAACCCTTTCTCTATCAGAGAATAAAAGCAATTGGACAACAATTGCCACTGTCAATGATGGTGGAGGCGATAGTCGTTTAGATCCTCCATATCGCTATGTTGAGGGGAATGGCAATGGAACGCTGGCCAGATACATTAAACTCGGGATTACCAAAAACAATGGCTATTACTTAAAGCTTCATGAGCTAGAAGTAAATAAAAAAGTAGAAGAAGCAGAAAAAATCAGTGCTTTTTCTGGTAAACCCGTGGGTCAATTTAAGAATATGGTAGATGGGAATTTATCTACAATGTTTGCTCCTGGCCTTATAGATATTGAAGATGGGTATTTTGAATATATCCTCTCAGACAATGTAAACGTCAATAGCATTAATATTTTACAAGATCCCAATAGCCTTTCTAATGCGGTTGTTAAAGCGCAGTCATTAGATGGCAGCTGGAACAATCTTGGGATACTTGATAAAAGTGCTACTATATTTGATACTAGACCTTTACATGGCATACAAAAGCTGCGTTTGGAATGGGTTAAGAATACGAGACCTGCTATTGCAGAAATTTTCTTTTCTACTACCGGACAAAATGGAGTGGAGCCAGATGAGGAGATAACAATCGTTCATCCTAGTATCTTTAACGTACCGTTGATCGAAGATGTAACTGTGAATAATGGTACCACTTGGGAATTGGTGGGGCTGCCAGAAAAGGTGACGGTGACCCTTAGCAATAACAAGACAGCCCTGCTGTCTGTAAACTGGAGTGCTAGCACATACAATTCGACAATTAAAGGAGAGTATACAGCGACTGGAAGCTTAGTGCTTCCTTCCAACATAACGAATCCAGCTCAAATAGCGTTGACGGCTAAAGTAATAGTTAAAGCTGCATTAGGGGAAACCAAGGAAGGAAACCTTGCTCTTAACCAACCTGTAGAGGTCTCAGGCTTAGAGGTGGCGGGTTCTTGGCCTGGCGGCAACATTGTAGATGGGGATTTCAATACCCGTTGGAGTGCCAATAAGATGAAAGAGCGGGATGACCTAAATCCAGCCAATCAAATAGCTGGAGCTAACTGGGTTGTCATTGATTTAGGCGAAGGCAACAATACAATAGAAAATGTAGATATTTATTACCATGCTAAAGCTAGCGGTACCAAATATGAAATACAGGTTTCGGATGACAAGAGTACTTGGACAAAGGTGACAGAGGTAATTAAGGAGCCTAGTGAGGTTCAAAATGATCGGCACACTATACCAGTGGGTTCGAATGGGGAAGGCAAATATGTACGTATCTACTATAAAGAGATGAATATCAATGCAAAGGCTGCTACTGGCATTAGTATAAAAGAGATTCAGGTAAATGGTAAGAAGTCGTTTGGCACACCTGCTGAACCAGAAAATCTTGCCTTACAGCATGCCACTTATGTATCGGGTACAGAGACTAAGGATTTCCCAGGCTCTAACGCAGTAGATGGGACAAATACCCGCTGGAGCAGCAATCTGATGAAAGAAAGGCAGAATCAGCCTGACGCTCAAGCGCAAAATCCAGCTTGGATTGTTGTAGACTTAGGTGAAGATGTAGATAAAATCAGCTCAGTTTCTGCAAAATATTACAATCTTGTCTATGGTACAGACTATACTATTCAGTTATCTGACAGTAAGGAAAGTAATGCTAACTGGGAGACTATTCACACCATTAGCAAACCGCATAGGGGAGCCGCTAATCCTACTGATCAAATTACTTTTGAGCGGCCAATTGCGGGCAAACGTTATATTAGGCTGTACTTCACCAAAATGAATGTAGCTGCAGCAGGCCACGCTATTGGATTAGAGGAATTAGTAGTAACAGGTACCCGTAAGGTTGTGGAGAATCCAAATGTTGTTAAGGCAGAGCAACAAGCTGCTTTTGGCATGATAGGAATGGAATTTAACGCTCTAAACTTGCCTAAGAGAACAGTTGTAGAGTTGGCTGACGGCAGCTCTCTAAGCCTGCCAGTGGTTTGGAGTAATCAAGGGTATAATGCTAATGCTAAAGAGCAGAATTTAACTGGTACACTAACCTTGCCTAACAACATCTCGAATACAACGAATATTAAGGCAACGGTCCGTTTAACATTAGAAGATAAGCCCCAAATCACTTCTGCCACTGCAAAAGGAATCACCGTTGCTTTCGGCACAGATTTCAATAATCTGCGACTGCCTAGTAAGGTTGTTGCTGAACTAAATAATGGATTCAGCGTACTTTCCAGTGTTAACTGGATAAAAGGTAATTTCAATTCCGCGCTCGAGGGAGAACAAACCATTAACGGAACGTTGATTATCCCTGGAGATGTTGGAAATAGCCAAAATATTAAAGCTAAAATTACGATTACTATACTGCCAGTTTAGTAGAAACTTTTGACTTTGAGACGGAGATACAAGAGGTAGAAGAAAAGATTACAAATGGTGGTTTAGTCACAGTGAACTTGCTCCGTATAGATGGATACAAAGAATAATGTTACTGGACAAAATAAATACGGTAAAGCAGTAATCAATTCAAGTGGTTCATTTGATGTGAACGAGTATGATGTAATAAATCCATAACACCTTTGCCCGCTGGCTTCGGAAAAAGGTTAACATCAGAAATCATCAAACGATGCTTGGTAAGTTTGTTAGCTATAGCACAGATAATGAGGTAGTAAGTATAGGTTTGTAAATGCAACTGAATTATCGATTAAATATTCTGTTAACGAGGAAGGCTGCCGATGCATGATGTCGGTAGCCTTCTCTATTGTTATTGATCTCTAGTTTAAAGTATCCGAATCTGTACGTCGTTAACCTATAGGTAGAAAGGTTCCAATATGTGGTACTATTATTTGTGAGGTGAATAATCATGAATTGGTTAACAGGAGGACCTTCTTAGAACTTAGCTTTATAATTAAAGAGCCAACTAAGATAGAGAAGGTCATCTCTAAGCTTCAGAATGTTACCGTTAAAATAGAAGTTCACAACCCTCATACCTGTATCAATACTACGAGGGTTATTCATATGTTGAGGATGATCCTCATAGTGTAATGATTCAGCAAATAACATTCAATTTAACTGTTAATACAACACGACTACGGAGCGCTTTACTTTTTGTTGATAAAATAAGTTCAGATATATTATTATTTTCGATTTATTTTTACGGATCTGCAGAAGATGCGCCAGAGTGGAATCAACCAGGTGTAAGAAATGATGAGTTAGATGAGTTTATCTGTCTTCTGATCTCAATCTATAGAGAATTAGAGTTTTACGTGGGCTGTTTGACTCTAGAAGAAGATATCAAAGGTTTGTTTGATGTTAATGAAGTATGGCCAAATGAAAATTATCAATTAGCCAAATTTCATTTCAAGGATAACCTACAAAAGTTTCAGGCAGTCTTAATATCACATTCAAGGACAAAGTACCTGACGAACAGTACACACTAATTGATAACTCGGCTCTACTTTACCGAAGAGCATTACGCTAACTGGAAACAGTAATGGAAAATGTGAAAACATGATGTAAGGAGTAAAATTTGTGAATAAAAAAATCTTGATTGATTGGGAATCCAACTATAATGCAATTAAACAAACAGTAGATGGTTTTTGGAAATGTTTTAGTAAGTGGAGTAAAGAAAATAAGGAAGAGTATCTCAGGACTTTTAATGGTAAGCTATATCCGGAATTTATAAGTGTAGAAGAACGAGAGATTTACTTGAAATATAAATTTAATGTTGAAGAGGCAGTTATTTTTTGTTCTGTTAATATTCTTTATTTGGAAATTCACATTGGAACTTACGACATTGAATTTAATCTAGATGGAGAGATTAACGACGAATATTTAGATTTCGATGGAGTCTTATTTGAAAATAGAATTTTGGAAATAAAGCATTTTTTAAGAATTGCCAGAAAAGCTATTAAAGAGGGGCTTGAGATAACAACTATCTCTAACATTACAGGAATTGATGCTAAATATTTAGGTGTATTAAAGGAGAAATATTGCTAAGCTAACGGGCAGGTTAGTTTAATTCACTTCCCGAATACCTCAGTAGACGAAAGATCACATGACAGAACAAACTTAGGGGATCAAATGCTACAGGATATATATAGTTACTTGCAAGATAAATTTCCTGAATATCGGAGTGATATCAGCATCCGTTTTGAGTTAGGTGCACCATATCGAAACGGGTCAAAGCGGAGAATTGTTCAAGTCAACAAAAGAGGGAATACAATTTTCGAAGAGCTTTTTAAACCGAAGGATTTTGTATACGTCTTAATCAAAGATTGGGGACCCTATGAAGATCCCATGTTTGGAAATACAACCCCGGACTATCTATATGAATTGCTCCAAGGAAAATCAATGGAAGAGGACACCCAGTTTGAAATCGATGAAGACGAGGATGAAGACGGGAATAGTATTGAAGTTAAGCATCAGTATCAGTTTAAAGTCTTATCAGGCTTGATCTCTTCAATTCCATACAAAAAAATTCTTGAAGGGATTTCTCATTATGAGCAAGGAAGAGAACCGTCTATTGGACAAAAAGTTTACTTTTTAAGTATGGAAAAGGACATTCTATTTCACATGTACGATGATAGAGGCTGCCTCGCATACGCCACTTCAACTGAAAATTTAAAGACACTATATGTAAAGTATAACGAATGGATTGTGGATTACTGGAGAGAGTACATTGATGATATATTCAAGGGATAGAGATATTTATTCATCCATTGGGACTTACGTCTGTTAGTCTGCCGGGGCATTTCGAGGGGAAATCACATAGAGAATGATAATGAGATTCTATTACATTGTTTGGAGGGGACAGTATTTGAACAGGTTTGTATTTCATATAGTTGCATGTGTCGTATGTATAATATTACCTGTCATTTTGGTGCTTTATAATTATTGGGATATTCATCAGCCTAAATTAGGAGCTGTAGGTGACGGAAAACCAAATTATCCTTCTTTCCTTCAGTTGATACCACCTGTAGTTTGTTTTCTTATGGGAATTGGGAACTTACCTATTGCTATTATGCGTTATAAACAAAATAAAATGACTCAACAGAATGAAAGTAAAAATGATGACTGATTACGCTAATGGAGAACGATAGTAATGTGCGTGGTATAAGCTAACGGCCAGGATAAAGATGATAGAATTAAAATTAACAAGTATACGAGAAATAATGGGGTGAAAATTATGGGAACTTGCGCAGATGTTTTATTAGTTATCGATTTACAAAATGGCGTATGTTACAGCGAAGAGCATTTATTTGGATTACAAGAATTACTTTCTAAAGTAAATGAAAGAATTTCTTTGTATAGAAAGCTACATAAACAAATTATTTTTGTTCAACATTGTGATGAGGAATTAGTACCTGGAGAAGAACTTTGGGCTATTAATGCTAAAATTGATGTTCAGGAACAAGATATCTTGATTAAAAAAATACATGCAAATTCTTTTTACAGAACGAACTTAAAAGAAATATTAGATCAATTAAATGCACATAGTATAGAATTTTGTGGTGCCCAAACCGAGTACTGTATGGATGCTACTATTAAATTTGCTCATGGATTGGGTTACAGAAACGTTATGGTACGAAACGCAACCTCCACATTGAATAATTCATTTATGTCTGCAAAAGAGACGATAAGCTTTTATGAAAAGATGTGGAGTCATAGATATTTGGAGTTTATAGAAGCTGAATATTAAAATGAAATGCACTTGAAATAATCCATTCATTCAATGCCTGGTAACAAGGGAGACTGCTGATAAAGAGGCAGTCTTTTTTCTTATTCATCGTAAAGTGTTAGGCTGGGTAGCACGGTAGTTTGGCAGGTATCTTAAGGGCAGGCGAAGAAGTTAATTATATAAATACTATTATTTGGAAGGGGTATCGGCGATGAGTTTCATTCAATTAGAGGGTGAAAGAATAATATTAATCCCACTTGAGTTGGATCACTCAGATTCCTTATTCCAATGTTCACAATCGCCTCTAATATGGGAAAACCTCCCCATTAAAATCCAAAGTTTAAATGAAATGCAGTCCTTTATACGCACAGCAATTTTAGGGAGAGACAATGGAGAGGATTTTCCTTATGTTGTCTTTGATAAAACGCTTAATAAAGTGGTTGGAATGACGCGATATTTAAGGATTTCGTCTATGCACAAGAATCTGAATATCGGCTGGACATGGTATTCACCTGAAGTGTGGCGAACAGCAGTAAATTTAGAGTGCAAATATTTGTTATTAAAACATGCATTCGAAGAATGGAAAGCTGTTCGCGTTGAACTAATTACGACGGCAACTCATTGCCGTTCACAAAAAGCTATTGAACGATTGGGGGCAAAGAAGGAAGGGATACTTAGAAAAAAATATAATGGATTAGATTATGTAGTATATAGTTTCATTGATGAGGATTGGAATGATGTTAAGTGTCGGCTTGAGTCAATCTTAAAAGTTCAGTGGGGTCGAAGAAATGAATAAAAAACAATGGAAAGCCTTATTAGTAGTACTTGGAGTATTCATTCTTGTGGGTGGAGGGGGTTACTATAATTTTGTATTTGCTAGACATATAGTTGTAGGAACTTTTATTAAGTCGGATAAGAACAATAACTTAGTTTTTAAATTAAGGAACGGTGAGGAGTTAATTGTGAAATCTCCAGAAATTATCGTACCCTTGCTTGTACCAGAGCAATCTTATTCGATAGCTATTTATAGTAATAAATTACGCTCTCCCTTTTTAAAGCATATTAAAGAGGTATAGGAATGAGGTTTATCCAGTACATATTCAGTTCACATTCCTCCGATATGATGGTTTTGTTCCCGGCACTAGTGTCCCAGCGCGTGCAGCAATTGCTGGACTCGGGAAGTGAAGCACTGAAGGGGGATTTTCTTATGGAACCGATTATTACGGTTAGCAATTTAGTGAAACAGTATAAAAAAGCGGAGCGTCCAGCTGTGAATGGAATCAGCTTCGAAGTGCAGCCGGGTGAGTTTTTTGCTCTGCTTGGACCGAACGGAGCTGGCAAAACGACGACGATTTCGATTCTGACTACAACGCTGTCCAAAACAGATGGCATAGTAAAGATTGCCGGCTACGATGTAGAACGGGAATCATCCGAGGTTCGGAGGAATGTCGGAATTATATTTCAGAATCCAAGCCTCGATCTGGATCTGACAGCGGAAGAGAATATCCGTCTGCATGTCAGTATTTACGGTATTTATGGCTATCGTCCCCTCTATAGGCTAATGCCATCCACCTATAAGCGACGGATCGAAGAGCTCGCGGAGGTAGTTGGCCTGCGCGATAATTTGTTCAAAAAGGTCAAAGGCTTCTCGGGCGGTATGAAGCGCAAGCTGGAAATTATGAGAAGCCTGATGCACAATCCGCGCATTCTATTCTTGGATGAACCGACGCAAGGGCTGGATGCTTCTGCTCGCCAGTCGATCTGGACATATTTGCAAAAGCTGAGAAAGGAAGAGCAGATTACGATTTTTCTAACCACGCACTACTTGGAAGAAGCGGAAGAGGCAGACCGTGTCTGCATGGTTGCAGGAGGACAAATAGCTGTCCTTGGAACGCCAGATGAAATTAAGAGACAGCTGGCAGGTCCTCAAATTATACGGCTTAATGCGGAGGATTTGGAGGGGCTCAAGGAAGAACTGACTGTGCTTCAGGCGGACTATATAGAAGAACAGGGAAGTCTTAGTGTTGTATGTGAAGAACAGACTGCCCAAGGGTTCATTGCTAAGCTTCAGACCCCGCTTACAAGGCTGGATATTCGACAGCCTACACTCGAAGAAGCTTATTTGAGAATGGTTAGCGGACTGCAGGAAGAGGTGAAAGCATGATCTCATTGCGCAAAGAATTTAACGCTGCAGCTGCTATCGCAGCGAGGGATGTGACCAAAGGGATAAAAAACCCGACCTTGATGTTCATATCCATTGCAATGCCCGTTATTTTTATAGGAATTTTTGGAGGCAGCTTGTCTCAAAATATGGCAGGGGGCCTAGGCTATAATTTTCTGCAATTTATGATGATCGGGATGATTGTGAATAGTATCTTCACTGGGCTAGTAACCGGTATGAGCTCGCTGATTGAAGAGCGGGATCAGAACCTGACTCAGGAGCTATATGTTTCGCCAATATCCCGATACTCTATCATGATCGGCAAGTTGGTCGGATCAAGCTTCACAAGCCTTATCGGCCTTCTCGGTATTTTATTGATCGCAGTCATTATGAACATCCCGCTTGGCGGCATGCATATCGTCTACCTCTTTCTTTTGACTCCTCTATTTTGCCTTGCTGGAGGGTCACTGGGCATTTTATTCATTGGATTCGTAAAAGATAGCAGAACAGCCGATGTCGGTTCCATGCTGCTTGTTATGCCGCAGATGTTTCTCTCCGGCGCTATGATTCCGATTCAGCATTCCACAGGCTTGCTAGGCTTTCTAGCTCATATCATGCCTATGACCTATTGTATCGATCTTGCGAGGGCGGTCTTCTACGCTGGAAGCCCGGTATATGACAAGGTCGTTCTTTATAACCCTATGTTGGATTTGGCTATCATCGCTTGCTTCGTTGTTGTTTTTACTGTAATTGGAACTATACTGTTTACGAGATCGGAGAGAAACCGATAAAATACGATAACAGGACTATGTTCAGATGATTGTATATAAAGGTGGGATGAGACTATGCCCGATATATTAATTGTCGATGACGACAGCCATATAAGGGAGCTTGTCGGCCATCTGCTGACGAGGGAGGGCTTCAGCATAATCGAAGCAAGCAACGGCTTCGAAGCGCTAAGACAGCTTCAAGCTGCGAGGGCAGACCTTGTTATCCTCGATATTATGATGCCGGGGATGGACGGCTGGGAGCTGTGCAAGCAGCTTGAAGCTGATTATGAAGAGCTTCCTATCTTAATGCTTACAGCTAAGGGAGAGACTGTCCATAAAGTAAAGGGATTCGAGCTGGGAACAGATGATTACCTCGTGAAGCCGTTCGACTCGCAGGAGCTTGTGGCACGAGTCAAAGCGCTGCTCAAGCGTTACCGTATCGCAGCATCTCAGCAGTTGCAGGCAGGAGAGCTGCTGCTTAACCGGAAGACTTATGAATGTCGGATTGGCCAGCAGGACCTGACCCTTCCGCTCAAGGAATTTGAATTGCTATTCCTGCTCGCCAGCTATCCGGGTAAGACCCTCTCAAGAGATCAATTAATCGAGCATATTTGGGGTTTCGATTACGAGGGCGATGAAAGAACAGTGGACGTACACATCAAACGCCTCAGAGAAAGATTGTCTCCTGAAGAGCATCGCGTAGCAATTCGCACGATACGAGGTCTTGGATACCGACTTGAGGTATTTCCGTGAAGCATTCTCGTATAAAGGATATTCTATGGCACGCAGGCTGGTTTCTCTTAGTCATAACTTGGCTCTTGCTCTGCTGGACAGCGGCTTATTATTTGACCCGATTATTGAATTGGCAGCCAGCCGCTCTGTTGGGGCTGCTCCTGAATGCTTTAACGGGTTTCTTCTTATTTGGTCTAAGTATGTCGCTCGTTTCCCTGCTCATGCGCAAGAAGCAAGTCGATTTTATCCAAGTCATTAAGGATGAATTGAAACGAATAGCCCGAGGCGATTTTAGGGTCCTCGAAATTCCCTCAAACTGGGAGAAGGGACGAATGAATGATCTCATTAAAAGTATTAATGAGATGGCTATAGATCTGGGAAGGCTGGAAGGAATGCGTCAGGAGTTTATCTCTAACGTATCTCACGAAATTCAGTCTCCTCTGACATCGATCAGCGGATTTGCTCGGGTATTGAAGGATAAGGATCTCAGCCCCCAGCAGAGGGATCATTATCTTAATATCATTGAGCAGGAGAGTATTAGACTTTCCCGGCTGTCGGAGAACATGCTTCGGCTTGCATCGCTGGAATCGGAGCACCATCCGTTCCACCCTGAGCAATTGCGGCTCGATAAGCGGCTGCAGGCTCTTATTCTGGCGAGCGAGCCTCAGTGGAGCAAGAAGGAGCTTGAGGTGAGTGCAGACCTTGCGCCGCTTACGGTTGAAGCCGATGATGATTTGTTAAGCCAGGTGTGGGTTAATCTGCTTCATAACGCAATTAAATTTACTCCCGAGAATGGAGCAATCCGAGTCTTGCTGAAGCAAGAAGGCGACAATGCTGTAATATGTGTGGAGGACTCAGGGATCGGGATGCCGGAGGAGAGCCTTGACCAAATTTTCGAGAGATTCTACAAAGCGGATAAATCGAGAACACGAGTCGGTGGAGGAAGCGGGCTGGGGCTATCTATCAGCCTCAAAATCGTCCAAATGCACAAAGGTACCATTGAAGCGCTGAGCCGTCAAGGAGAAGGGACTGTAATGACGGTGAGGATTCCGCTTCGCCAGGTATGAGGAAGCTATGTGATAGAAGGATTATTAATACCATCCGTATGAGGATGGTATTTTTGTTTATGGGAAAGTGTTTATATCGTCTTGATTCATCTGTAAGTGTTCCTTGTAGTTGAATCAAAATCAAAATAATTAATGGCAATAAGAAAATTTATTGACAAAAAATAGATATTTAAAGTAATTTAAAAAAAGCATGAAATGATTATTGGGATCAGGAGAGGATGGAATTGTAATGGCAGCCAATTGGTGGTTAGCTCTCATTGTTATGGTTGTAATAAATGGGATTTTGGTTTGGAGTTTGTTTGTTGAGTCGGATAGAATAAGTGGAAGAGCCAAAAGGTGGTTTTTTATAGTCGGAAATACCATAGGTCTCATTATTGCTGTTTCTCAATTTTTCTGGATGGATTTTTAGATATGGATTCGGTAAAACCCCGCCCCCAAGAGGTTGGGTTTCTTATTTTCTCGTCCTAATTTTAGGCTACCAAAAAGTTTAGCTAGTTTGACTTTTCTGAAAATAAATGAGCGAATTATTCCATTTTAAGGTATGTTATATGGTGGATGTCTGAAAATAGGGGCTGTGTAAGGATGATAGAGAATTCGACAGAGAAAGAACGCACGATATTTGATCATACTGGAAATACGATTAAGACAGATGATCGAGAGATTCGAATTCTTGCCAAGTATGAGGCACCTTTGGTCGTCGTATTAGGAAATGTGCTTAGTGATGAGGAATGTGATGAGCTGATTAATCATTCTAGGGAACAATTGCAACGTTCAAAAATAGGCGGAGATCATGCAGTCAATGCTATTAGAACGAGCAGCGGGGTGTTCTGTGAGCAGAATGAGACGATTACAAGAATCGAAAAGCGATTTTCTCAAATTATGAATATTCCTATCGAGCATGGCGATGGCTTACAAGTTCTCCTATATACGCCGGGTCAAGAGTATCAGCCTCATTATGATTTTTTCGCAGAAAGCAGCCGTGCAAGTGCCAACAATCGAATTAGTACGCTCGTCATGTATTTGAATGATGTAGAGGACGGCGGAGAGACGGCGTTCCCTATGCTTAATATTTCTGTTTTTCCTAACAAAGGCATGGCGGTCTACTTTGAATATTTTTATAATGATCATGAATTAAACGATTTCACCTTGCATGCAGGTACACCAGTCATTACAGGGGAAAAGTGGGTTGCAACGATGTGGATGAGAAGACAAGCCCTTCGTTCCTCCTAGTTGTATGGATTGTGGATTTTTGCTGTATTCGATCAAAAAATGCTCTTAGCTGTAAGTTTGTAGAGCAAGGAACCTCAATAGCTATTAAGGGGAGCATTAGCAACTTTGCTTTCGTTAGAAGATGATATCGAAGTAGTCGGTCAAACGGAAAATGGGGAAGAAGCGATATCCATGATTCAGCAATATGAACCAGATGTAGCTGTTTTTGGATATTGAGATGCCACTGAAAACGGGGCTGGATATTGCGGAAGCAATTCAAAAAAGTAAGTCAGCTTGTCGTGTAATTATCTTGACGACATTCGCGCGTCCTGGCTCTTTTCAGCGGGCTATGCAGGCAGGAGTGTATGGTTATCTTCTCAAAGATACGGGCAGCGACGAACTGTCTGATGCGATTCGTCGGGTCTATGCTGGGAAACGTGTCATTAATGCAGAATTGTCGCTCGCGGTATGGGATGATCCATGTCCATTATCACCTCGAGAGCGTGAAGTCATGACGCTGGCCGCCCAAGGCTTAGTTCTTCAAGATATTGGAGCACAGCTGTTTCTATTCTATGGAACGGTACGGAAACTATATGTCAGAAGCGATTGGGAAGCTCGGGGCGAATACACGGATCGAGGCGATAGATATTGCACTCAGTAAGGGATGGTTGGATTAAAGACAGCTCCGAGGTGAGCTATCGTAGATTGCTTCTCTTCCATCATCACTATGGAGCTATGACGAATGGTGGTTTTGCACAGCCATGATTCGCCTCCATTACCATTAACACCATCCTCATCAGAATGGTGTTTTTGTATTTTAAGATATTGATATCTTGATGCTATGGGCTTCAATAATCGCAGTTGCTTGTTTGCGATCGAAAAGATGATTAACCATATCTACCGTAAAATCTTCGGCTTTTTGAGTATCCATTTTAAAGTGCAGGCCATTGTATCGCAGAAATATAACCAGTGCTGTAAAAGCGGTACGTTTGTTGGCATTGTGAAAGGGATGATTTTGACCAAGTGATTCGAACAAAGCCGCAGCCTTCTCGAAAATAGTAGGATAAGCATCTTCGCCAAATAGCGAAGATTGCGGTCGGTGAATAGCTGATTCGAGCAGCCCGATTTCTTTAACGCCTATATATTCCCCTGGACTGTAGCGCTGAATCATGGCTACATTAATGGCTATCACTTCCTGTGCAGATAAATAACGAGTTTTCGTCATCTATCTTTGAGTCCTTGAAGCGTTTGATCGTATTCCTCAATGACATCTGTCAAAGTGGTCATAAAGTCTGGGCTGATTCCTACAGGCAATGAGACTTTTGTTGACTTCTTAATTATTATTTCTCCTGAATCTGGACTAACCTCAATGTTCACTGTATCACCTTGATCCAATCCAATTTGCTTCAAAGCGTCAGTCATGGTTATTCCAAGGCTGTTTCCAAATTTGGTTACTTTTCGTTCCATCTCAACCATCCTATTCATAAGTTTTCCTCCTTATCATCATATTCAACTGTTATAACAATTATACAATTATAAACATGAAATTCAACCTCATTAGGGCGTCTGCTCAGGGAACATCGAATCTGTGACTACACGAGTAGAAGCAAGCGTGGTGCGATCTTCGGACAGGGTTTCAAATCCCCTCGCCTCCACTACCCAAACCCACAACCCCATGTGGTTGTGGATTTTTACTGTCTACTCGCAGTACAATTCATTCAATCAACGCCTAAACCCATCCAACATAATGGAGAGGATGATCTTGGTATCTGCCAATGCTTGTTCATAATCTGGCATTTGCGCAATCCAGAGCGCTGATTCATTCATAGCTCCAGATAGACAATGGGTCATGGCTTCAATGGAGCCCTGTTTGAGGCATCCTTGCTTCTCCATGATTTGCAGTTGCCCTCGCAGCAAGCGCATGGAGTTATGCTCATCCATCATTCGCCAAGTCTCCCATCCCAGTACAGCGGGTCCGTCAACGAGCATAATTCGCTTGTTCTGAGGCTCAACTGCTGCAGCTACGAATGCAAGGCATCCAAGAAGCAGCTGTTCCCACACTTCCTCACTTTTTGCTGCCTCCGCTTCAATTCTTCCTGCAACGTCTTTCTGCACCGATTCGAGTACAGCATGAAAGAGGCCTTTTTTATTTTTAAAATGATGGTAGAGTGCCCCTCTCGTTAGGCCAGATTCCTGCGCAATATCCTCCAAAGCAGAGTTCGCATATCCATGCTCGGTGAAATAACCTCTGGCGACTTCTATCAGCTTGTTGATCGTTTCATTCGTTTCTTCTTTGTTTCTTCTCATGAACGGTCTGTCTCCTGTCTCAATCCTGTATTGCCCATTCAGACTGTTTTCACAGTTTTTCCAAAATGGCTATTGCCTCACGATCTCCCGATTTCGTTAATGCTAGCAAATAAAATAGGCCAACTCCCCGGCAAAATATTGCTTCAATTGTAACGCAGTACTCATTCTATTTCACCATCGTTATTATCTAACCATACTTTTTCTGCATAGTTAGTACTCTCTGTTTCTGACGGAGGGATTATTTGGATGATATCAATTAATACACCATTAGGGTCGCTCGTTATAAAGTGCCGCTGTCCAAACTCTTCATCGCGAATATCGAGCTGCAAGGGCAGCTTCTCATCCAGAATAAGTCTCTTATACTCTAAATCTACATCGTCTACTTCAAAATTTAGTATTAAGCCTTGGACTGTTTTTTGGTAAACAGAGGGTATGGTAGGGTGTGATGCATCTAAGAGAGCTAATTCATAAGGGACTTTACCATTAGTCAATTTAAGGCTCACATACCAGTCGGCTTCATATACCTTTTCAAATTGAAAATAGGTTGAATAGAATGCAGAACTGAGTGCAACCTTCTCCGTCAATATAACAGGGTAGAAACTTGAAGTTATCATTGGTAAATATCCCCTTTGCTTTAATATGGACTTATACTAACATACGTACAGTATGTATGTAAACAAACAAATCTTACTGGCACATATAGCAAAAAGAGCACTCATTAGAAGTGCTCTTTTTGCTTTTCTGTTGCAACCATAAATATAGCTCCGACAAAATTTCTGTTTGCTGTGTAAGCTGAATATTTGGCGGCTCTTTGCATCCCATTGTAGTCTGATTCTTACTCATAAGGGTCTTCAATCAAAACAATGTAGCCGTTTGAACGGACCGTTTCTTCATGCAAGCGTCCTTCTACCTCGAACTGATATCGCGCCTCCACATAACCTCTGATCATTGATGCTTCCAATAATGGACTTGTCACAGCGGTGTAGCTGATTCGCACGGCCTGCTGAGGTGCGATTATTCCAAGGGAAAGCCCTTCGCTGGTTAGCAAGCTGCTCGCCTGTTCCCCATTAATGCGAATGGTATGGCTTAGCAACTCGTCTCCCGGATCTGTTAATTCGAGCAGTTGGACAGCCGCTGCCGAGTTGCCCCGGTTAGTCAGCTCTACTCCATATTCTAGCCAATCACCAGATTCGATAACAGGTGGGGATACAGTAACGTGAACGTTAATTAGCGGTAAGATAAGCTCAGTATGGACGGTATTAGACAGAAGCTTATTCTGGATCAACCTGCCGTCTGGCAGCCTGAATGTGAAATTCAAGCTTGCCTCATTGGCAACGGATAGATAAGAGCTATCGGAGGCGGAGGCCGAGACTGTCGCCTGAAAAGTAATGACAGCGCTAGAATACGCCTGTACCGTACCAAGATTAATTCCTTCTGCAGGACGGCTCCCCTTGATAGGCACCCCATTAAGATGAACACTGTCCCATACAAATAAGGTGTTGCTCGGCAACCTATCTACAAGTGTGCCGTCAATTGCGAAGGCGTTGCTATTCGTCACAGTTAACTCGTACACAAGAATATCGCCTCGCGTAGCAAGTGTCTTGTCAACGGTCTTGGATAAGGTTAGGGAAGGATGAATAACCGTGACAGCGACGTCATTTGTTTCTGCCTCATAAAGCTTATCGCTACCTAGGTAACGAACCGTCGCTTGACTGATTAGCGGATTATCACTGGGTACTTTCACGATACGGACTCGGTAGGTAATGTTCAGTATGGCTTGAGGATCGAGAGAACCAACTGGAATTCCAATATTCGGATCTAATGAAGGAGCATGAACATCCCCAATCATGAGGCTGCCCGGCATAAAAACAGCACCATCAGGCACCGGTGAAATCACAAGGACATCTTGAAGCCGCAGATGCCCTTGATTGACGATTATGATCTCATACGTAACGATATCCCCGACAAAGGAATACGCTGTTCCTGCTGTCAAGCTCACGGCTAAGGAAACTTCCTCAACCGGAATATTTAATGTGTTGGAGTAAATGAGGTCAGTTATCGTTCGGCCATCCAGCGTCTGGAATACGAACTCGGCATAAGCTTGATTGACGAGCTGCAGCCCAGACGGCAGGGAGGTGACAAGTGCCTGAAACTCAATGCGAGTGGAAGTTCCTGCTTCCACGAGGCCTAATGCGACGCCAGACGAGAGCTTCGCTCCAGGTAAGGGAACGCCATCTCGAAGCAGGCTGTTCGAGATAAAAGAAGTGCCTTCAGGCAGCTTATCATAGAGCGTAACATCGGCTGATTTGTTCCCATCATTGTCGAGATCAAGACGATAGACAATCGTTTGATCGAGAGCAGCATAGCTTGTTTCTGAGCTTTTGAGCAGGGACAGCTTAGGACCAACGAGCGGAGTGGACACTGTGTTCGAGTAGGTCACCTGTTCCGCACCGGCATATTGGAAGGTTACGAGCGATTGATTTTGCAGCAGCAGATCTGCTCGTGAACCTATTGTCATATCGCGATGACCTGTACCTGGAACGTTACGGTGGAGGAGCTTCCTGCTCCAATTGAGCCGATTGTAATTCCAGTGTTCGGATTGGCGGATGGCCTCGATACAGTGTCAACAACAACACTGCCCGTAACGAAGCTGGTACCCGTTGGAACAGGGTCCACGAGCACTACATTATTTACGGTTGTAATGCCGCTGTTCGTTACGACGATTGTGTAGGTAATGAGATCGCCGACTACTGCATCGATTGCATTCGTGCTTTTGACAACCGTTACGTTAGGGGCTGAGACAGGAATGACCAACTGGTTGGATTGAACACTTCCAGTACGAACGACTCCGTCTGACAAAGTGAACGTGTAGTTGGAAGTTGCTCGATTGACGAGCTGCTGCGGCGAAGGCAAGGCGTCCACTGTTACCTGCAGCGTTACTTTAATATTAACTGTGTCCCCAGGCAGAACAGTCCCTACTGGAATACCGCTGGCTGGATCGGCGCCCGGCTGGGTTACGCCATCTACGATGACGCTATTGGGAACGAACACCGCTCCTGTTGGAATATTATCGAACAATACCACCTGAGCTTCCCAATTGCCCGTGTTGGTCACGTTGAGTGTATACACAATCGTATCTCCCACGGTTGCATTGGTGGTATTTGCGCTTTTGGCTACTGCAATAATAGGCTGATAGACGGGAGTAATAAGCGTATTAGAGAAGGATGCACCTGAGAAGGCGCCAGTCGTGAAGCTGACCAGAGAACGATTGCTGAGTTGGGCAGGAATCAGCAATGCAGTAACAGTGACGCTGAACGTGACGGTAGCTGAATCACCAGGAGCGAGTGAACCAATCGAAATGCCTGCTGCTGGATTGGCTGTCGCTTGAGGCAGGCCATTGACGGTAACACTTCCAGCATTAAATGTTGAACCAACAGGGATAGGGTCACTGAATAGAATGTTCGTAATGGTAGTCAATCCATTATTCGTTACCACAATACTGTAAGGAACGGTTTCACCCACGGCAGCGACAGTCTTAAGTGTTGATTTGATCACCGAAACGTTCGGCGATGAGACAGGCACCGTAACGGTATTGGATACAAGAGAGCCATTCAGGGTCCTGCCGTCTGGCAACGTGTAGGAGTATGCAGCGGAAGCCTGGTTCGTAATTTGCTGATTGCTTGGAAGGGAATTGACAACGACAGAGAACGTAACCGTCGTCGTGCCCGACACCTGACCGAGAGGGATTCCTGTGGCAGGGTCTGTACCTGATGCTGGAAATCCATTGATAAGGACGCTGTTGGGAACGAGTGTCGTATCGGCTGGGATCGTATCCGTTAAGGTGACAGAAGCTCCGTAGTTTCCTGTATTTGTTAAGACGACCGTATAGACAACTGTATCGCCCACGGTTGCATTGGTCGTATTGGCACTTTTGGCAGCAGCTAGTATCGGCTGATAGACGGGAATGGTCACGATGTTGGACAAGGAAACGCCAGAGAAAACCCCAGAGGTAAAGCTGACGGTCGATTGGTTGTTAAGCAGGCTAGGTGCGGGCGGCAGTGCCGTTACGGATACGTTGAAAGAAACGGTAACCGTTGCGCCTGGAGCAATCAAGCCAAGAGTGACTCCGCTGGCGGGACTCGCTGTCGGTCTCAGTGTGCCGTCGACGGAAACAGACCCCGCAATGAAAGCTACGCCCGCGGGCAGCGGATCGTTGAATACAACATTGGTGACGCTATCGATGCCACTATTCGTAATCGCGGTCGTGTAGGTAATCGTGTCGCCGACTGAGACAGCTGTAGATAAAGAGCTTTTGACTGCTGTTATATTCGGCGCCGATACTGGAATAACGACCGTGTTGGATGAGACGGACCCGGTTTTCGTACGGCCATCGGGCAGGGTGAAGGAATAGGCTGCTGTTCCTTGATTGCTTAACTGCTGAGGTGTAGGCAGGGTATTGATGACAACGGAGAACATAACCGTCGTTGTGGCTCCAGCATTAATAGAGCCGACATCAATGCCCGCGGACGGATCAGCACCGGGAAACGGGAAGTTGTTGACCATAACGCTGTTTGGAACGAGAGCGGTACCCGCTGGAATCGGGTCGGTAAGAATCGCAGTAGCGGGGTAGTTGCCCGTATTGCTAATGGTGAGCGTATAGCTGATCGTATTGCCGACTGTTGCGTTATTGGAGCTTGCCAGCTTAGCGATAGACAGTGCTGGCTGGTAGACAGGCGTGATTACTGGGCTGGAGAACGAAGTGCCAGAGAAGACACCGGAAGTAAAGCTGACTGCTGCTTGATTGTTCAGGTTAGCAGGAGCAGGAACAGAAGTGACAATAATATCAAACGCGACTGTTACTGTCGCGGATGGGGCAATGGTTCCAAGCGATATGCCCGTGGCAGGCACAGCAGCAGGCAAGGAACTTCCATTGACGGTGACTGTTCCTGGAACGAATGCGGCCCCTGCGGGAACGGGATCAGTGAACTGTACATTATTTACAGGCTCTATGCCATCATTGCGAATAAGCGTTGTATACGTAACCGTGTCTCCAATGGACACAGAGGTCGACAGCGTAGATTTCGTTACGGTAACATTAGGCGCTGATACGGGAAAGGTGACGGTATTGGATACAGCAGATCCGGTCAGTTGCCTGCCATCGGGAGGCGAGAAAGTATAAGTGGCAGATGCCTGATTGCTAAGCTGCTGCGGAGTAGGCAAGGTTGTGACAACTACTTCGAAGGTGACTGTGACAGTTGCACCGGGAGCAACTGATCCGATATTGATACCTGTGACTGGAGAGGTCCCAGCCTGTGGAGAGCCGTTGACGTTAACGCTGTTCGGCGAGAACTCTGTGCCGTTAGGAATGGTATCGAAGAGGGTTACGGTTCCTGCCAGATTGCCAGAGTTGCTTACGACAATCGTATAGATGATTGCATCTCCAACTGTTGCATTGCTTTTGCTGGCACTTTTGGACAAGCTGATTTGGGGCTGGGTAACCGGCGTTGTCGTGACGTTGGATGAGGAAGAGGCAGAGAACGAACCGGAAGTAAAGCTGACGGTCGATTGGTTATTAATTTCCGATGGAATCGGCATCGTAATGATCACCTCGAATGTCACGGTAGCCGTAATGCCTGGCGGCAAGGTACCGATTGGAATGCCGGCGGATGGATCAGTGCTCGGCCGCGGTGAGCCGTTCACGAGTACGCTTCCGGTAAGGAAAGACACATTGCTTGAGAAAATATCACTTAGTACGACGTTATTGACGTTCGTTATCCCATTGTTCTTCACTGCAATAGAGTAGGTAAGGGTATCGCCAGCTACGGCGGATGCAGGGCTAGCGGTCTTAATTATGCTTACACTAGGTGCCGATACATTCACGGTAACGGAATTGGAAGCTGCGGTATCGGTAATTGTGCGACCATCAGGCAGCAGAAAGCTATACGAGGAGGATGCTGCATTTACAAGCTGTTGAGTCGCTGGCAGCAGATTGATCGTGACCACGAAGCTTACGGTAACAGATGCACTGGGGGCGACGGAACCGACAGGAATACCTGTTGCCGGGTTTACTCCGGGTGTTGGGACGCCGCCTACAATGACACTGTTGGTATCGAAGGTTGCTCCTGAGGGGATGGGATCTGATAGGGTAACATCAGCAGCAATGTTGCCAGTGTTGGTCACGATAATAGAGTAATTAAAGGTATCCCCGACGGTGGCGTTCACGACACTAGCACTTTTAGCCAGACTAATAATAGGCTTGTATACAGGCGTTACGACGGTATCTGAGAGGGACGAGCCGTTGAACGAGCCGAACTGGAAAGCGGCGCTCGCTCGATTATTAAGCTGGCCGGATGCTGGCAGTGAAAGAACTTGGATTTGAAAGGTAACTGTAATGGAGGTTTGTGAGTTGATTGTCCCTACTCGTATACCGGCATCAGGGTTTTCGTTAGCAGCTGGAGCCCCGTTAATGGTGACACTTCCATTGACGAATGCTGTTCCTGCAGGGGTAGGATCGGCTATGACAACGTTCGTAACAGGATCGACACCGTAGTTGGTGGCGACGATTGTATAAGTTAATACGTCATTGACGGTAACGGCTGTCTGATTCACGCTCTTGACCAGCACTACATTCGGAGTAGATACCGGGATCGTAATGGTATTCGATTGGCTGGAGCCATTCAGGGTACGGCCGCTAGGCAACTGGTAAGAATAAGCTGCTGCAGCTTGATCGACCAGAAATGCAGGCGAGGGCAGGGAATTTACCGATGTTTGAAAAGTTGTCGTTGTGGTCGTTCCGGGAGCAAGCGAGCCGAGCGGAATGCCGCCCGTGGGCGAAGCTCCAGGCTGCGAGATTCCGTTGACGGTTACACTGCCGGCAATAAAGGCAGAGCCTGTCGGAATATTATCGGACAGCGTACTTTGTGTTGCGATATTGCCCGTATTGCGAACGACGATTGTATAGGTGAGTGTGCCTCCTACCGTGACGTTCGATCGGTCCGCGCTTTTGACAATCTCAACAGCAGCCAGATATACGGGGGTCGTGACGGAATTGGATAAGGCAGCGCCTGTGAACGTGCCTGAGCTGTAGGATACAGTGGAACGATTGACCAGTTGGGCAGGTGAAGGCAGTGAGCTTACAGCAACCTGGAATGTAACCGTGATAGAGCTGCCTGCTGTGATAGTGCCTAATGAGACGCCGCTAGATGGGACAGCAGTAGGCCGAGATTGCCCCCCGACAGTTAGAGATCCGCTCACAAATGTCGTTCCGGCTGGCAGAGGATCGGTTAAAACCACATTGCTGACTGATTCCGTTCCGCTATTGGTTATGATCGAGGTATAAGTGAATGTCTCTCCAACGGCAATGTCGGTGATAGATGCGCTTTTCGTTACGGTAACCGCTGGCAGGCTGACAGGAACGGTCACCGTATTGGAGGCAGCGGAGCCTGTAACTGTACGGCCATCCGGCGGCTGGAAGGTATAAGCAGCAGTAGCTTGATCGACGAGCCGCGGAGGTGATGGCAAGGAGTTGACGAGAACCTGAAACGTTACGGTTGTAGTGGCACTAGCTGCTATTGTACCGATTGGAACTCCTACTGCTGGATTCGCTCCTGCGACGACAACCCCATTGACCCTGAAGCTGCCAGCAACAAATGAGCTTCCTGCAGGGATATTATCGGTGAACGACGTAGTAGCTCCAATGTTTCCATTATTTGCGATTAGTACGGTGTAAGTTACAAGATTGCCGACCGTGGCATTGGCAGTGCTGGCCGTTTTCACCAAGCTCAGAATCGGCGAGTATACCGGGAGGCTGACGCCATTCGAGGGAATGACCCCGGTAATGACACTGCCTCCGGCGACGCTCTGAAAGGTGAAGGCTGCATTAGCCGTATTAACGAGCTGCTGCGGTGAGGGCACCGCTGCCACTGTCGTGCGATATGTAACCGTAATGGTGCTCCCAAGATTGAGTGAGCCGAGCGGAGCGCCTGCCGTAATGTCAAAGGTCGGCTTGGCTACGCCCCCTACAACGACGCTGCCAGGGGTAAATGCGAGACCAGTGGGCAGCGTATCGGATAAAACGATGCTCGCCGCATTGGCAGTTCCCGTATTGCTGATGGTTACTGTATAGGTCACGGTATCGCCAAGGACAACCCCACTAACATTGGCACTTTTGACTACGTTGATTTTTGGGGCATTGATATCGACCTGAATGGCATTGCCGTTAACGACGTAAGCATCACCCGAAGTAGTGAGGCTTAGTACGGCGGAGGACTGGTTATTGGTCAATCTTGCGGATACGTCGACATTCGTGATGTCCCAGCCTTGCCGTCCACCGATTATATTGGTGCCTGGCGCACCGTTCGTTTGGTTGCGAGTGCCGAATGTGCCCGTCGTATCAAGCTGACCTGCATCGTTATTAATCTGTGAAGCAAAGAAATTATTGGCGAAGTTGTTAGGTCCAGATAAGGCTACTAAGGAGGAGGCAGTTGGCCCGAATAACGCTTGATCGCCTGTTCGGTTGGCATCCCCTTCTTGCGCACTGAATAAGGCTCTGCCGCCAAGTGCGCCAGATATTGGTGTCGCAAATCCGGTCAGCGTCGTATTGACAGGGCCAGACGAAGCTTGAACTAGCACTGCTCCGGCACGGATCGACATATTGCGGAACGGAAGGGCTGGATTCTGGTACATGACGCAAAGCGTCCAGCCTGCATGATTAGCTGTGGCATCCCCGGTGATGACAATCGTGCCTACGACACCCGCTGTTGTATAAAATCCGGCCATACCTTGCTGTACGAGGGTTGTCACATTAGCTGACCTTACAAAAGCGAAGGCGCCGTTGCCGAGATCTACCTGATTGGCCGTTGCCGAATCAGGCGTAACGCTGGCCACTCCAGCCGGGGTTGTGAAGGTGACGGGATTATTAATTGCCGCGGACAAATTCACCGTTCCATTAATATATGATCCTCCCCAGATCAGCTCAGCATAGAGGATCGTGCTTCCAGTCGGCAAATTTAATCTCGCTGATGAGCTATTGGCCGTATAGAGACTTGTCGTTCCACTTGGATAGGTCCCGAAGGTGGAGGCCGTATTTGTCGTGATGAATGCGCCGATACTGTCTTGAGTTCCCGGCACCCCTATCGTCTCAGAACGGCTGAGGCCTAATGTATTGCCAATAAAGCTGATAGCTCCGGTTGCATTGAACGTAGCTCGAACAATAAGAGGAATTCATCTCACCACCTTGATTTTAGATCATCGACTGCGGATAGGCTATCTCAGGGTAAGGGTACTGTTATGAAGTATACGAGGTTATACGGAGAAACTTGTTTGTCTACTAAGAAAAAAACTCTGCATCACGAAATGGCTTGCGCAGTTCAGAAGCTGCTTCGGGTTCGGGATAATCCAGATTGCTCATTTGCTCCAGCTCTTCAAGGGCTATTGGATTCTTGATCGCGACCAAATGATACATAATCTCTTGTACGACATTAGGCTGGATGCTTTGCAGCATTTCCAGCTCTTCTCGTTCATAGAGGGGAGACGCATAAGCGGGATCGTAAAACAGCTCCATGCGCAGCAGCCGGAAATCGAATGGCGGATAATCTTCCGGATAATGGACATTGGCTGGACAAAGGGGGCCGTGGGAAGGCTGGAAAAACTGCGCGGTGAAATAACGAGGCGTATGCTCGTCAAATTGTTGCTTGAAACGGGGATTGGACATATGGATAAAGCTATGGGCATAAGGAGCCAATATACAAATGACCGCTTTATGTGCACAGATTCTGTACAATTCCGTCATAACGGCGAATAGATCGTCCACATATGGCAATGATCGGCTAGCCATGATAAATTCAACGGAGTCATCAGGGAATGGAAGCGGGTTGTTGATATCGCTAATAAGATCGACGTCAGGGAATGGCAGGCGGTCTATGCCGAAGAAGTCAGGATGCTTGCGGCTGCCGCAGCCAATATCGATTTTCATGCGCATAACCTCCTGTACCTATTGTATTAACAAAGGTAGAAGCGGCTACGGTTATCGGCCTATTATAGAAGTCTGAGCGGATATACTCTAAGCTAAGCACGGATAACCTATCTGGAACATGTCTCCGAACACGACTGATCATTTTTGAAGTATATTTTGTATTTTCTATTTCCAAAAAGTAAAGAGCTCTCCATCCCATTCCTTGTCACCTTTCCCCATTTCCAGTATGATTAAGAGCAATGAGGATAGTGAAGGGGACGAATGACAGGATGACTACAACGAAGCTGCCTAAACCGGAAGCGGTTATTTTTGATATGGATGGGACATTGTTAGAGACGGAGACACTATTGATTGATGTGCATGCGAGATTATTCCAGACACTTCGGGAGGAAGGGCTGTATGAAGGGGATACTCCTCCAGTAGAGAACTTGCTCGGTTGTCTAGGCATGCTGTTAGATGATATATGGCGGAAGCTGATGCCAGGCAGCACGGAGGAAGCGCGTAAGCGTGCAGATGAGCTGCTCCTGCAATACGAGCTTGAAGATCTTGAAGCGGGTAAGGGCAGCCTTTACCCTCACACGGCGGAGACACTTGAGAACCTGAAGGCGCTTGGAATTAAGCTGTTCATCGCAAGCAATGGACTGGAATTGTATGTGAAGGATATTGCTCGGCTGAAAGGGATTGCCCACCTATTCGATGGCATGTACAGTGCCGGTGAATTCCAGACGAAGAGCAAAGTGGATCTCGTCGCCAAGCTGCTTCAGGATCATGGGGTCAAGGACGCGTGGATGGTCGGAGACCGTTCCTCGGACGTCGAGGCAGGCAAAAGTAACGGACTGAGCGTCATCGGCTGCGCGTACGCGGGCTATGGACGGGATTCAGAGCTGGAAGGCGCGGATGTGCTTATAAGCGGAATGCCTGAGCTATTGGAAATTATGGAGCAATAAAAATAAAACAGGCATCTTGTGCATCGTAATTGATTGCGCAGGATGCCTCTTTCTATTATTAAATGCTTTATTTATACCTATCAAACACAGGTCTAATTCATAGATGAGTTGATGGAATAGTATGGTATGGTTCATCATGTGAATGAACTTCTCTATTTAGTGAGCACATTTTCGCTATTAATACTACTTTTCGAGCTTGATCCAGGGTTAGCGTAATCAAGTTCACGACTCGGAAACCGACCTGCTTCACTAATGAACCTAGGTTCATAACAGCTCAATTCTGCTAGACTTTGTAGGACCTTAATGAAACTAGGAGGAGCTAATTAGCGAAATTGCTTCATTAAATAAAACGCAGGGAAGGGCATTGTCCATCTCTACTTTTTCAGCTAGTTCTAACGTATGATTTACTGCGAACATGTATTGCCCACGCACATGAGATCTGTATACGGTGTAACCCGTAATTTTGTGAATGGACTTCTCTATTTAGTGAGCACATTTTCGGTATTAATACTACTTTTCGAGCTTGATCCAGGGTTAGCGTAATCAAGTTCACGACTCGGAAACCGACCTGCTTCACTAATGAACCTAGGCTCACAGTAGCTCCATTTCGCTAGACTTTGTAGGACAATAACGAAATTAGGAGGAACTAATTAGCGAAATTGCTTCATTAAATAAAACGCAGGGAAGGGCATTGTCCATCTCTACTTTTCCAGCTAGTTCTAACGTATGATTTACTGCGAACATGTATTGCCCACGCACATGAGATCTGTATACGGTGTAACCCGTAATTTTGTGAATGGACTTCTCTATTTAGTGAGCACATTTTCGGTATTAATACTACTTTTCGAGCTTGATCCAGGGTTAGCGTAATCAAGTTCATGACTCGGAAACCGACCTGCTTCACTAGTGAACCTAGGTTCACAGTAGTTCAATTTCGCTATTCTTTGCAGAACAATAACGAAATTAGGAGGAACTAATTAGCGAAATTGTTTCCTACCTTAAGAGACGAAAATACAGCATCCGCCCGACTTTCTCTAATATGTCTAGACGTAGTGTTACTGCCGGCATGTGTCGCCCCTCGTACGGTGTTAGCTGAGTGCACATTGTGAAGCGGGCGGTGTCATCGCGGCACGCGGTGCTCGGTCACACGTCGGCGGTCAAACCTCCACATTGTCTCCTGCCTAAACGCAGGCAAGGGCAGTGCCCACCTCGGCTTTTCCAGCTAGTTCTAACATATGATTTACTGCGAACATGCATCGCCGCCTAACCGTATATTCGGAGCAGCGTGTAATGCAGTCCGTCAAGGAACAAAAGACGGCTGCCCATTTTTAAAAATGGGAAGCCGTCTTTTTTAATATCACCAAAGGCATTATGCAGACTGCCTAATTGTCCACATTGCCCATTTTGTGCTGTCCGCCTCAGTCTGAGAGCCCCCCGATAGAGTGTCGTAGTAGGCCCCTTCAAGAAGGAAGGGGCTCGGATAATTGGCTTTTATGAGCTACTGATTGCTCGGAGGACTCGGCAGCTGTGTTGACTGTTTGCTTTGGCTTCTTATTCTTTTTCTGCCCATGCAGCCAGAGTGCATATTCAAGAGGACGGATGATCGCTTTGTTATAGGTTTCTTTCTCGCCCGCTTGTGCGAACACTTCTCTCGCGGGCTTCGGGTTAACCTCCAGCAGCCAGATATGTCCTTTGCGATCGATCGCTAAGTCGAGTGCCAGTTCACATAATCGACCATAGCTTTGCTCCAAATATTGCGCGACACTCACACTGAATTGCTCTGCTTCGGCCGTGACTTTAGCTGTTTTGTCCTCATTGGCGAGCCATTGCTTGAGCAAGGGCTCCATCCCTATGGCATGACCGCCTCCATGAAGGTTCGAGGTAACGCTGCCCGCAGCACCGACGCGGCCTGCGCAGCCCGTCACCTTCCATTGGCCATCCCCGTTCTTCTGCACGAGCATGCGATAATCGTGGACGCGGCCGTTCGGCAGCTTGAGCTGAATACCTTGCTGAGCGATGTAGCGAACACCTTTCAAATCCCAGTCGGCTAAATAGCCGCTGAGCGAAGAGGATGACAGCTTCTGAGGGCTGATAATGCGCCGGGCTTGGTCGCGTCCTTGAATATGCAGCAGGCCATCCCGCTTACGTTCGATTCGCAATATACCTCGTCCGCCGGTCCCGTTAATGGGCTTCAAATAAATCAAAGAGTGCTTGCGGAGCATCTCCTGCACTTCCTGGGCACCCTCTATATTACGAGTGACAGGCAAGTAGCTTTTGAATCGCGAATCTTTGACTAAGGTTCGATGTACGGTCCATTTATTGCGCAGCGGGCGATTGAGAAAATTAAGGTGACTATAGCGAGTACGGAACTGCCTTAGCTGCTCGAATCGATGTGTTTTTTGGATGCGGCAGCGATCATAGATCATATGCGGAAAGGACATCCATTTTTTAGTCCATTTTTTCGATTCCAAATTATACGTCTGCGCATGAATCCGATTCTGCTTGTAATTGACATCCGCAGGGGTGAATACGATGATGTCTAATCCAAGCTTGTGTCCGGCAGCGGTCATTTTCTGATAAATAGAGCGTTCTTCGAGCATGCCATTCTCATTGAGATATAAAGTCAATATCCCTAATACGGGTCGCGTCACAATCGGTTCTCCTTTCAAAACGGAGCGTGGGCTTGCCTGTTGGCCCGGTATGCATGGAGACCGCTGCCATGCCGAGCCGGAAGCACAGCGCCATACTAGGTATGTTATCCATAGCTACTTGGCAGGATAAGCGGCTGAAGCGGCTGAGCATAGCTTCGACGATTGCGGACCCGATACCAATTCCCCGAGTATCCGGGTGAGTAACGACGAAGCAGCCTTCTTCTCCAGCAGCAGCAGCGAACCCTAGCCCTACGATGCGGTTGCCCATTCTTGCGACAGCAATGAGGGCGCCGTCATCGTCTTTCTTATCGCTTCCAAGCTTGGCGGGATCCAGCGTGCGAAGCGTATGCAGAGCTGCAACGGTCAGCCGCTTCTCCCCGAAACGGACAGCGAAGTCTAATAACCTTTTGCGCTCTATGCGCCATTGCTCGGGGGTAAGCAGTTGCAGCTTCATATTAGGCGCCTCCTACTTTTTTGTTCTTTTTTATTTTGGCCAGATACGAACCATAGTGGAAAATACGTTCCAGCGATTTCTGGCGAATATGCGGCTCGTCGAATTTCATTGGCTTGGAATTGGCTTCAAAAAACCATATATTCCCGGCATTATCTATACCCAGATCCATCGACATCTCTCCAAGCAGCTGCCTGGAGCCTCGTTCTACTTGCCTTGCAAGCAGCAAAGCGGTTTGTTTGGCCTTTATTAGTATTCTACGTGCCTGCTCCGGATTAAATGAACTAATCAGCAGTTTTTCGGGGTCTTCAATCATTCCTCCGCGGGGCACATGTGTCGTAATACTGGAGGAACCAGCGACTCGCGCTCCAATTCCAGTAACATCCCATCTGCCTATCTCATTCTTTTGCACCAGTGCGCGGAGATCGAATCTTCGATCATTAAAGGAAGCGAGCTGAATGCCTTGCTGCGTTATATAAGGCTCGCCTGCGCATTGCTTCTGAATGCGATTCCACAGCTTGCCGATTGTAGCACAATTATAAGTGATGCTTTTTTTGTCTTCTTGAATTTTCAAACGATAGGGAAGCTGCTTATCCGCCTGTACCTTAATCGTCATAATGCCTTTGCCGGCTTTACCGCTCTCCGGCTTCAGATAAAGAAAGGAATGCTTCTGCATCATTCTACCGAGCCCAGATATAGATAGCAGCTTGCGGGTTGTAGGAATAAAGGGTTTGGTTGTTTTGGACAGCTTTAGCCACTCGAATAAATACCATTTATTGAAAAAGGACGGATTGAACAATTTGACACGCGGGTCCTTTGCACAAGCGGCTATTTTTTTTCTGACGAAGGGCTGAATTTCATCCTCACGCAGAGGGATTCGGTTATAAATAATGTCTGGGAAAGGCAGCAATCGCTGCTGCCATGACTCATTCTCTTCATTATAGACAAAGCCTTTCAGACTGGAGCGGCTCAAATACAGCTGCTTCGCAGTTAGAACATAGACGATGAAGCCATTTTCTTGGCCGGTACGAATAAGGTCGGCGAAATTGCTGCGATTGCCCCTGAAAAGCTGGATATCATCATCTATCGTCAATATGGCTAGTACGGGGCGCCCGCCTCTGGTTTCTACCAGTTCCGCTTGTTCTGGCAGCAAACGTTCCATCAGCTGTTCCCTCCTTGAAAATTGCTCAAGTACAGGCAATGTTCAATGATATAGTCGAGTGATGCACGGCCCTCTGATTTGAGAGAGGGATGCTTGAAGATGGAGCGCCCGGGCTTGGCGTTAGCTTCGAACATCCAGATTTCACTATCCTTGTCGATTCCGATATCGAGTCCAAGCTCTCCAAGCCGATGCGGGTAATTTCGCTCGATCGCTTCTGACAGCTTGATGGCTGCTACCTTGGCTTTCTCTAGTACCTCATCGGCTTGACTGCCGAAGGTCCGGCCAAGCGCCTGCTCGGGAGTCATAAGAGAGCCGCCATTCTTCACATGTGTCGTGACACTGCCTTTACCGGCTTTTTTGGCACCAATCCCGGCTGGTATCCATTCGTTCTTGCCATTCTTATGCATATGGAAGCGGAAATCCAGCGGGCAGCCGTCAATTTCCGCAAGGCGAATGCCTTGCTGTACGACATAGTTGCCGAGCGAGCTGCCATGGCGAGCGTGCAGCATGCGAATCAGGCTGTTAAAGGTAGAGAAGCGGAGCAGGACGTTGCGGGCTCCCTTGCGATAACGAGCGAAGTAGCCGCGTTTGGGATGATAAGTTAGCCGATAGATGCCGATGCCGAGGCTGCCTGCCGTAGGCTTGAAGTAGAGGAACTGATGCTTCTCCAGCATTTCTTTAATTTTCTCTGCGGATGGCGCCGATACAGACTCAGGTAGATGCAGCAAAGCCTCAGGTTCCTTATCCAGCAGCTTGTAAACATCTGATTTATTGAAGAAGCTCCAATTAAAGAATGGGATTTTCTTGCGAACGAATCGTTCCCGGAGCGAATTAATGGAGGAGGAAGTTTCAGCCTTGCGGCTGGGCAGACGATTATAGACGACATCAGGCAGCGGAACGGTTTTACGATACCAGCCGCCTTGCGCATTCAAGAAATAGCCGGATACCGTTTCTTGCTGCCAGTTGATATCATGAGGCGTAAAGCCGAATAAATAGGCGTTGTTTTCGCCGGCACGAATAATTTGCTTAATAAATCCGGTGCGGCTGCCGAAGGGCGTGCTATCCGTTGAGGGAAATCCGGAGTCGCTCAATATGCCGACCAGCGGTCCAAGCTGGACTTCATTCTCACCGGAATTCAGCACGTAGATATTGCCTGATTTGGGTACGCGAATGAATTGACGTACACCTGCCGACAAATAGAGATGATTGCCCGCGCGTTTTACTGGTTTGACGGTAGCAGTGATGACCTCTCTGCCTAGTTTCAGGTGGACGTTTTTTTTGCCGGAAAGCTTGAGTTCCTTGATGAGCGGGTTGGATAAATAAATGACTTTTTCTGTTTGTTGCGAAAAATGTACGTTACAAGTTGTCAAACTCATGGATGAACCTCCTGAACGTTGTCAGACTCTTTTTGCAAAAGGCAGGGAAGATGTGGGTTAACAGCTTGCTTAATAAACAAAGAAGGGGCTAAGCGTTGGGAGAGCAAGCGAGCATACTGAAGGGGGTACTCGATCGACCGCTTAGCGGCTGCTGCTTCCTGCGTCTGCCTGAAGCATGCTCTGCCAGGTCTGGAATTAGCCTCGAGCAGCCAGAGCTTTCCTGCTGGTTCAATTCCGAAGTCGAGTCCAATCTCAGCCAGCCTCCCGTAGCTGGCTTCTAATTGCTGCGCGGTATATTCGGCAAGCTTAATGAGCTGTTTATGCGTCTTGGCTGCTTGAGCCTCACCTAAATTCTGGGTTAAATATTCGCTGGCCTGCATAGCGCTGCCGCCTCCATGCAAATTTGACGTAATGGATCCGGATTGCCCTAGCCTGACGGCCGTACCTGTTACTATCCAACGTCCCTTTCCATCCTTCTGGACGAGTGCTCTTACGTCGAAGGGATTGCCTCTTGCATCCATCAAATCCAGATAGGGCTGAACAATATAAGAAGCGCCTCCGATAAAGCGATCAACCCATGCTATCATCGCTGAATTGGAAGTGAATGCGCGTTGAAATGGCTGATTGCGAGTGTTTCTTCCTTCAGCCATCCACTCTCCTGTAAGAGGACAGCGCTGCAGATGAAGAACTCCTTTTCCTTGCATGCCCGCTGAAGGCTTCAAGAACAATCCTGCCGGATGCCGATCAAGGAGCGGAAGCAGCTTCATTGCGTTATGGAAACGCTCGGTCGGGACTAGATAAGGCTTAATTCTAGGAGAATTGAGCAGGGTGCAATGAACATCCCATTTGGAGGGAAGGCCCCGATTAAGAAGAATGGGCTCTTTAAGCTGCGCTATGGCGAGCAAAGTGTCCATGCCTGCTTTTCTTTCATTGGAATGTTTGTAGCAGCACCTGTCATATATAATATCCGGGAGAGGACATTGTTCTTGCACCCATTGTCCTTGTCGATATCGGAATCCGCTTATCATCCTCCCGTTGAACTCCTTTGGAGAGAATACATATAAATCAATGCCAAGAGGCGCTGCGGCCTTGCTCATCTCCTGAAAGAAGAGAGGCTCAGGCAGAATCACATCTATAATATCCGCATTTATATCCGAATCACTAGTCTCTAGTGTAGAGCGACTACTGCTGTTCCGTCTGGTAATAGAGGCAACAAATATACCTAGCCTTAAGAGTAAGGGGATCATAAGCACCTCCATCAAAAACCGGATAAAAAACGGGAGTATTGAATAACCATTTTTACCGAAGGGCGAATTTTATTGTCATTGAGCGGCGTGTTGTCATTCTTCGATGGCTTGGAATTCACTTCTAGCAGCCAGACCTTCCCATTCGTGTCCAATGCCAAATCGATGCCAAGCTCGCCGAAGTGGGCAGGGATATAAGTATCAATCCCTTTGGCAATGAGCAGAGCAGCGGTTTGGAGCCTGCTGGAGGCATCAGCTCTGCCCATTGTTAGATTGGATTTGGCAACAGCTTCACCAACGGTACTGAGCGTTCCTCCTCTTGCTAGATTGGATACGAAGTGATGGCTGCCTGCTGTACGGGCGACAATGGACGTGATGGACCATTTACCCGAAGCATTTTTTTGGACGAGAGCACGGAAGTCAACCGGTCTTTTTTGAATATCGATGAGCTGCAGCCCCTGTTGAATTTGGTAGCGTACGGTTTTCATTTTGGTTGAGATCGTTGAGAATAGCTTAAGCACATTCGGATACTGCTGCTTGCGTGAGCCGGCGGCAGTAGCGAATAGGGCTTGATAGGTGCCGCCCTCAAGCTTCGACACACGAATGATGCCTTTGCCCAAGCTTCCTCTAACAGGCTTAAGAAACACATTGTTGTACCTTGAGCACATGGATTTCAATGTAGTGAACCCGCGTAGAAGATGAGACTCTGGCAAATAGCGATTCAAGGAGTCGTCTTTTTTTAAGGCTTCAAACACTTCGGTTTTGTCTAAAAATTTCTCATTGAAAATAGTCGTATTATGCCGAGACTTTACTTCCTTCAAAAAATTTTGCACACTGGACTTATTTTCCAGCTTGCGAGAGGTCAGACGATTATTCACAACATCGGGCACGGGAAGCGTCGTGCGTCGCCAGCCATCAGAGTAGATCCAGCCTTCTATAGAGTTGTAGTTGCTGCCGATATGATTGGGAGTGAAGAAGTAGACATGGGCGCCTTGGGCAGCGCAGCCGTCAACAAGTTCTTTGCAAAACATAGTAATGGATCCGAACGGTTTATCAGGAGCGCTGGGAAAATCACGGCTTATAAGCACACCGATCAGCGGGCCAAGTGTAAGAGTAGAGGAGCTCTGTTTGAAGCTCATTCTTAGCGACATATTGTTCAGGATTCCGATTTGCTTTGCAAGAGACTGGTTGATTCGCAGCCCATCGTACTTGGCGACCGCTATCACCTTGATAGGTTTTTGGAAGGCTCCGAATTTTAGTACGACCGGCTGGCCTTGTGGAATTTTCCATTGCTTCAAGTAGCTTTCACCGAGCATGAGCGTATCTTCTGCATGCATGCCGGCGCTGATTACTTGAACGGCTACTTTCGATTTGGGCATCGTAAATCTCCTTCCAAGCAGGAGGATGACGGTATAGGCCATTAGGTGTTTTACACGAATTAATTCATCATATGAGGACATCTATCCCTTGGTGATTAGCCAAACCTGAAAGAAAATAAATTCATTCATCGGGATGCTCGTATTTCTCATATAGGAGAATGCCAATGGTTCAAGCTCCGGTCTAAAAGTCATATTTGTCTCACAACGCTCATAGGATGGTAGTGCGGACAAGCGCAAAACCAATGAAAACTGGAGTGAGAGCATGATGAAGGGTAAAGGCCGTCATGTATTATATTTGCTAATCGCCATTGCGATGCTGGTCTATGGGCTTCCGAAGCTGGATTTGGGCGGGCCGATGAATGCGGTAACGTTATTTGGGCTTGTATGGGTCGCTTTCGCCTTGCTTGTCATAGCTGCACATCTGAACGCGCTGCTGTTGATTGACGAAGAGAAGCGCAAAGAGCTGGATCGGATCAAGAGAGCGAAGCGGCGCATGTGGGAGCGTCAATTGCAGCAGGTGATTTCGGGGCGGTCTGGCGGCAGAGAAAGAGGGAAGGGCCAATAATTCACCTAATCAAATAGGAGGTACGGGAGCCAGCTCCCGTACCTCCTATTGGTTTGTTTCATGATGAATAAACCATTAATCCATCTCTTTAAATTGAACGAGCTGCTTTACGAATTTGTATACGGCCTCTTGCTCCTTCACGGACAGGCCATGCAGTTGATGAGCAATTTTATCGGCGTAAGTGTCTGAGTCCTGATCGCTTGGCGGGGAAGTGATATTCACGAGTTTTTCCAACGGGCAGTTGAGAGCATATGCAATCTTGCCCAGCACATCAATCGTGGGGTTTTTCTCGCCTCGTTCAACCTGTCCCATATAGGAGGAGTTGATGTCTGCCCGCAGAGCAAGCTGCTCTTGGCTTAACCCTTTGGATCTTCGTATAGTACGGATGTTATCTCCTATAAAACGGGAGAATTTGCTCACAATCGTCACCTCAGCCTAAAGATAGAGCTTTACCGCTAGCGCAACAACGTTCTATAGGATATATTTGGAATAGCTACTATAGTCATGAAAAGCAAAGAAAATAGGATGTATAGGAGCGAACTCCCATACATCCTATATTGTTGCGCTTAATGATGAATAAACGATTAATCCATCTCTTTGAATTGAACGAGCTGTTTTACGAATTTGTAAACGACCTCTTGCTCCTTGGCGGAGAGGCCATGCAGTTGATGAGCAATTTTATCAGCATAGGTATCTGATTCCTGTTCGTCCAGCGTGGAATTGATGTTCACGATCTTCTCCAATGGGCAATTGAGGGCATGAGCAATCTTGCCCAGCACATCGATCGTAGGGCTCTTCTCGCCTCGTTCAACCTGTCCCATGTAAGAGGAGTTGATATCTGCCCGTAGAGCAAGCTGCTCTTGGCTTAATCCCTTGGATTTTCGTATTGTACGGATGTTATCTCCTATAGAACGGGAGAATTTGCTCACAATCGTCACCTCAGCCTAAAGATAGAGCTTTACCCCCAGTGCAACAACGTTCTATAGGATGGATTTTAAATAATTACTATAGTCATTGCTTTTGTGATTTCTTTTTATTATAATTGTGTTAAAAGGTTCTTTTTAATATCATCTTTTCCTCAACAGGAACTTTTTACAAGGGGAATCAATTATGGTGGATGAATATGAGTTTTACAAGAATGTGCAGACGTATTATAAGAATGTCAATTTCTATGTGGAATTTACGTATCGTTTGTTGCACAAGATGAACAAGTCATTGCAAGCCTACGGCAGCTTTAACTGTCGAGTTGATCCTCATTTGCAGCTAGTGGACTATACAATTGACCTGAGATCAGAGCTTGTATCACGACCCTACAGCGAGAAAGTGTCTTTCCTGTTTCCTAGCCAGTACGCGGAGATCCCGCCGCAAGGAATTAACATAACGAATATGTCGATTTGCCAGCTTCGTTATGCGGTTCCGATTCATTATGATTGGAAGGCCTTTATCGTAAGAGGAGCCCATGAGGCAATTAACAAGCAAACGTTGCAGCAGCTATTCGATAAGTACCGATTCATTGGGCTGAATGGTGTGAAGGTGGATGCGGAACTGAAGGTCGCTGATGTCGTATTGGATTGGTATAATGATATTAGATCATAACAATCCTTAGGAGGGACATGTCTTGGATACGAGAGGTCCTGGTACGGAGACAAGCACCAAGCGGGAACAAATATTACATCATATTCAAGAGTTGAAGATTGGGACAAGGATATCCGTAAGAGCCATTGCCAAAGCTCTTAGCGTAAGCGAAGGGACGGCTTATAAGGCGATCAAAGAAGCAGAGAGTGCAGGCCTCGTAAGCACGAAGGAACGAATCGGTACTGTACGCATTGATCGCAAGAGGCGTGAGGCCCTTGATCAGCTAACCTTCGGTGAAGTAGCCGAGATTGTGGAGGGGCATCTGTTCGGAGGGGCGTCGGGCCTCGAGAAGACGCTGCACAAGGTTGTCATTGGTGCGATGGAGCTTGATGACATGCTTCGTTATATTGATCAAGGCAGCCTGCTCATTGTCGGCAACAGGGTTGGTGCCCATCGCTGCGCCTTGGAGCAGGGAGCGGGCGTTCTGATTACAGGGGGCTTCGAGCCTAGCGATGAGGTTAAACAACTGGCGGATGAGACAGGCCTGCCGATTATTGCTTCCCGCCATGATACGTTTACCGTTGCCTCCATGATCAATCGCGCGATGTATGACCGTCTTATCAAACGGAAGATTATGCTCGTTGAGGATTTGATGACCTTCAGCAGGCCCGTTGATGTCCTGCATACGGGGGATACGCTGCATCAATTCCATAAGCTGGGACGAGAAACGGGCTATTGGCGGTTTCCTGTGCTGGATGAACGGGGGAAGGTAGTCGGTATGCTGACAGCCAAGGACGCAGCCGGATGCTCGGACGATCATCCGATTGACAAGCTGATGACCCGCCATCCGATTACGGCAGCCCCTAATATTACGGTCACCTCCGCGGCACATACGATGGCAGCGGAAGGAATTGATCTGTTGCCTATCGTAGACCGCCATCGCAAGCTGCTAGGTGTAATTAGCCGCCAGGAAGTATTGGATGCCTTGCGATTCGCGGGCAAGCAGCAGGAATCGGGGGAAACCTTCGATGATCTCATGTGGACAGGCTTTCTAGCAGAGGAGCAAGCAGATGGAAGCTCTGTCTACAAAGGCTCTATTATGCCTCAGATGTCTGGTTCCCTCGGCATGGTATCCGAAGGGGTGCTGGTTACTTTGATGACGCAAGCCGGAAGACGGATGATCCATGAGGTCGGCAAACGTGATTATTTGGTAGACAGCATGACTACATATTTCGTTAAGCCTGTTCAGATCGATAGCCAGATTACTATTGTCCCGAGAGTGTTCGAGATGAGCCGCAAATCAACTAAGCTTGAGATTGAAGTAATGGATCAGAACGGCTTAGCAGCCAAGGCGATGATGACCGCACAGATGATCGATCCCTATTAAGCATTTATACATAAAGAAAGCATACGAGCCATGGAATGGACCGTATGCTTTCTTTATGTATAGCTTTTATTGTCGCATTGTCCGGAAGATGCTGTGATTGCGCAGCCCTGCGAATAAATTGAAAACACCAATAACCAGGAACAGGGAGCCGATGACGATTCGCGCTGTTGATTCGTTGGATAGGAATAACTGAACGCCAGCGATGAATAAGAGCATGATTCCCATACTGATATTCATTCTGGAAGCATTCAGGCCTCGCAGCCGCTGATCATTGGATCGACGGGATTTGTAACTGAAAACAACCGTTAGTAACAGCGTGATCATAATGCCAGGGGCAAACACCCACTGTATAAGGGAATCCATTGCTTCCAAACAGCTCCTTTTATCTCATTGCTGTTATTGTAGCATGAAATATTGGCAACCGGAAATAATGTCCATCACGAAGGAGCACTCTTATAGATTCGGACCTGTACCCATACCTGCAATACATTATCGACCACCAGCATCGTTTTTACTTCTGCGCTGTAATTTTTGTCATATACGTCATTATAAATTTTGCGGCTTAACAGCTTTCTTGCGAATTGAGCATTGGAGTCTATCTCGTAGATGCTTTGTCCAAGAAAGCCGGAGAGATCGTCTTTAATTCGCTTAATAAGCTCAGCTTCTGTCACCATATCGAGATTCGGGCGCCCGGTATTCTGGCCTGTCTCAGCTTCAATACGGGGACGTATGCTCTTGATTACTGTGTGTTGATTTTTGAATTTTTTCAAATTATCAATATCCTGCTCGTATTGCTCCAGCTTGACTTCAAGCTCACTCTTTAAGGTAACGAGAGCTTCAAATTGCGCCTGATAAAAAAGATTATAAATAATGGCCCCTATTAACATTCCTAGCAGCAGCACTCCAAAAAACTGCATCCCTCTTACATATCGCTCGAACGGCGGCATACGCATCCTTTATGCGGTTCCTTTACAGATAAGCTTGACCATCTCCGTACCCATGTGCGCACCTAGAAAAGCAGCGGCAATATAGCCGATTTGCAGCACCGCAGGCGATAGGTGGCCCTCCATAATATTGCTTTCGATGACGCGCATCGGATCGATCGAGCCTCCGACTGCCGCGACAATTGCCCATATTTTTAAATTTGCTGCTGTGCTTACCATCATGGATGATGGAGGCATCAATAGGAAGACAGAGCCGATCCCCGCCAGCATCGATCCGCCAATGACTACACCGAATGCGATGAAGAAATCAAGCCCAGCCTTTGTTAGAAAATAATTCACCTGCGAGCACCTGCCCTTTTATATTCATTCAGCCTGTCCGGCTTCCTTACTACCATTCTATGGGCGGTACTGCTTCTATTATGATAAAATAGAAAAAGCGAAAGATTGAACCGGAAGGGAAGATTCTAAGATGAGCGGGAGAGGATCAACATTCGTGCATTTGCACGTTCATAGTGAATACAGCTTGCTTGACGGCGCCGCTCGCATACGTGACCTTGTCGCACGAGCCGCGGAGCTTGGCATGAAATCGCTCGCCTTGACAGATCATGGCGTGATGTATGGTGCGATTCCATTCTACCGGGCTTGCAAGGAGCAAGGAATCAAGCCGATTATTGGCTGCGAAATGTACTTTACAGCAGGGTCAAGATTCGAGAAGGGGACCCGGAAGGATAATCCAATCTATCATTTGATTCTGCTCGCCAAGAATGAACAGGGCTATCGCAACCTGATGAAGCTCTGTTCGATCGGGCATTTGGAAGGCTTTCATTATAAGCCGCGTATTGATCCAGAGATGCTGGAGGCTTATTCGGAGGGGATAATCTGCTTGAGCTCTTGCCTGCACGGCGAAATTTCGCAGCATTTGCTGCATGACCGGCAAGACGAAGCGCGTAATGCGGCTCTTCGGTATAATCGCATATTCGGGGATGACTTTTACCTAGAGCTGCAGGATCATGGCATGCTGGATCAGAAGAAGGTTGCCGCGGGCATGATTGCGTTGTCTCGTGAGACGGGAATTAAGCTGGTTGCTACGAATGATGTCCATTATTTGACCGTGTCCGATGCGGCGGTGCAAGATGTGCTGCTATGTATTGGGACAGGCAAATCGGTGGATGATCCGGATCGGCTAAGAATGCTCACGGATCAGCTCTATATGAAGAGCGAAGAGGAGATGTCCTTGCTGTTCCGGCATGTGCCGGAGGCATTGGCCAATACAATAGAAGTAGCGCAGAAATGCTCCTTGGAGCTCGAATTCGGACGCGCTGCACTGCCTGTGTTCCGCCCGGTGCCGGATGCGATGTCATCGACGGATTACTTGACGGAGCTGTGCAGGAATGGCTTGCTTGCCCGTTATGCAGGCTTGCCTCAATGGACCGAGGACAGCGGCTTCCAAGAGCGTATAGAGAAGCGGCTCGCCTATGAGCTGTCTGTTATCGAGAAGATGGGATTCAGCGATTATTTTCTTATCGTCTGGGATTTTGTGCGATTCGCACATGAGCGCGGAATACGGACTGGACCGGGCAGGGGTTCCTCAGCAGGAAGCTTGGTTGCTTATACATTGCGAATTACCGATGTTGACCCGATCAAATACAAGCTGTTGTTCGAGCGGTTTCTTAATCCTGAGCGTATCTCCATGCCAGATATTGATATTGACTTCAATGATGAACGGCGAGATGAGGTCATTGCTTATGTAGCAGCCAAATACGGCGACGAGCATGTGGCTCAAATTATTACATTCGGCACGATGGCGGCGAAGGCAGCTGTGAGAGATGTAGGGCGCGCGATGAACGTGCCTTTTGCCGAGGTCGACCGTGCAGCGAAGCTCATTCCTAATCAGCTGGGCATTACCCTTGCGGAGGCTCTCAGGCAGAGCGATGGGCTGCGTGAGGCAGCTGAGCGACAGCCGAAGACCGACGCCATGCTCCGAATGGCGCTCAAAGTGGAAGGCATGCCTAGACATGCTTCCACCCACGCAGCTGGGGTCGTTATTTCTAATGAGCCGCTGACCGATTATGTTCCTCTGCAATCTGGTGGAGAACGCTCAGTGCTCACGCAATATTCAATGGAGCATTTGGAAGCGATCGGGCTTCTGAAGATGGACTTTCTTGGACTGCGTACGCTATCCATTCTGGAGAGAAGCTTGGATTGGATTAAGGAGCTGTACGGCAAGGAAATTGACTTCCGTCATATACCGGATAATGATCCCCATACTTATGCGATGCTTGGTCGCGGCGAAACAATGGGCATATTCCAGATGGAATCTTCAGGTGTACGGCGGGTGCTGCGCGAGCTGAAGCCGACCGAATTCGAAGATATCGTATCGGTTCTTGCGCTCTATCGCCCAGGTCCGATGGAATTCATATCCAAATATATTCAAGGCAAGCATGGGGTGGTTGAGGTTACATATCCTCATCCGTCCTTAGAGCCGATACTATCAGATACGTATGGCATTATCGTATACCAAGAGCAGATTATGCAGATTGCTTCGGCGATGGCCGGCTTCTCTCTAGGTGAAGCTGACCTGCTGCGCCGAGCCGTCTCCAAGAAGAAGCGCGAGGTGCTTGATGAGCAGCGCTCGCATTTCGTTCAAGGGAGTACAAGCGAGGGCTACACGAGCGAGGATGCGAATCTGGTCTATGATATGATCGTACGTTTTGCTGATTATGGCTTTCCGCGCGCTCATGCTGCTGCCTACGGTGTATTGGCTTTTCAAACCGCATGGCTTAAGGCGCATTATCCAATTCCCTTCATGGCTTCCATGCTGGCCTCCGTTAACGGGAATCAGCGGAAGACAGCTGAATATGTCGATGAATGCCGCAGAATGGGCATTAAGGTGCTGCCGCCGGATGTGAATGAGAGTGATATTACGTTTACGCCGGTTGAGGGGGCCGTCCGCTTCGGACTTGCCTCCATTAAGAATGTTGGTACGCAAGCTATTGAAGCTTTGCGCAAGGAACGGGGCGATCGTCCATTCGACAGCTTACTGGATCTCTGCCGCCGCGTTGATCTTCGTGTCGTCAACAAGCGCGTAATCGAATCGCTTATTCAAGCAGGAGCCTTGGATAAGCTGCCGGGCCATCGGGCGCAGCAGCTAGGTGCGCTGGATGAATCCGTAGAAGCGGCACTTAAATGGAGAAAAGAGCGCGAGGAATTGCAGATCGAGCTGTTCGGCTTCGATGAGGTGCAGAATTGGGATGTCGAAATGCCCGATATCCGCCCTTATCAAGCAACGGAGCAATTAGAGCTGGAGCGGGAGCTGCTGGGCATTTATTTGTCAGGACATCCGCTGGATGCTGTAGAAGAGCAGCTTGAACCGCTTGGTCTGGATCGCCTAGTTGATCAGGCAGAAGCAAGCGAAGGGGCGGCAGTCATAGCAGCTGTTCGGCTTGTATCACTCAAGCCCTTCACGAATAAGAAAGGCAATGCGATGGGCTTCCTGGAGCTAGAGGATCGAATTATGCGTGTGGAGGCGGTTGTATTCCCGGCTGTCTGGAAGCGCTGCTCGGATAAGCTGGAGAAGGGCGGCTTAGTCATTATGCAGGCGACCATTCAAAGGCAAGAAGAGGAATTTAAGCTGATTGTGGAAGACGTTGTGCCGTTGGGGGACCCGGATGTGAATCTGCCTGAGCAAGTTCGGCGGCTTCGGAAGCAGGCTAGTACCCGTGCAGAATGGAGCTCCAGACAGCAAGCCGGAGAGGCTCGCCCAGCAAGACCGGCAGCGACTGCGCAGCAGCGGGGGGCAGGATCAGAGGCACCCTCCGTCAAGCAAGTTCCGCCTGCTGCTGCTTCTTCCGAATCCAGACGACAACGAGTGTATATTAAGATCTCGGAGAGCAGCGAGCAGTCCTCAGCGCTGGAAAAGCTGAAGCAGCTATTGTCCCTGACCGCTCATTCTGGTCAGCTGGATACAATACTTTTTTATGAGCGTACACAGAAGTCGATTGCACTGAGCGCAAGCTACCGCGTCAAGCCATCTGAGCAGTTGTTCAGTTCGATTGAGGAGCTGCTGGGCCAAGGTACTGTCGTAGTTAAATAAAACTTGATGCACAACGGACTCTCCTCCCGCATACATTTAGAGATACAAGCGGATTATTGACAAGAGGGGCGGACATCCGCCTCTTTTAACCCGCTGCGTTGCAAAGTGACGTACAAGCATTTGCGGGAGGGGTAGATGGAATGTCTGAAGTTGAAAAGTGGCTCTTAAAACGTGGGGTAAGCGTTGATCATATTGCTGAAATTGTGTTGTCCTTGCAACAGCCGTATAATGCGGATTTGAAATTAACGGAATGTGAGGAAAGCGTGCGGGCCGTACTTGGCAAAAGAGAGGTGCAATATGCGCTGTTTACAGGCATTGCCCTTGATGAGCTTGCAGAGCAGAAGCTGCTGCCGCAGCCTTTGCAGGCGATCATGGAAGCAGACGAATCCTTGTATGGCGTTGATGAGACGCTGGCTCTTGGCATTACGAATGTATATGGAATGATTGGCCTTACGAGCTTCGGTTATTTAGATAAGGTAAAGCCCGGGATAATCCGCCAGCTAAACGTGAAAGGCGAGAAAATTCATGTGTTTCTCGATGATTTAGTTGCAGGGCTGGCGGCCGCCGCATCGGCTAGAATAGCTCATCAGGACCCAAAAGCGCTCCGATATCATTTGCCCGATTCCCCATGACTATGTTATTATTGTGACATCATATGGCCTGTTAACGGGACGAAGCTTTGGTTACTGTACCAGAGAAGAGCATCCTTGAATGCGAACATGGAGTTTTTGATTGGCAATATCACTTCCGCAATGCGAGGTTGATTCTCCTAAGAATAATCTCGAATCGAAGTTTTTTCTCAAAGGAAAAGATCGTAGTTTCTGATACGCTTCTTATCTTTAACCGCGAAACGCCATGTTGCCGCTAAGATGCAGCAATAGACGTTTACGCTTGAGATGTGAACTTTGCCAGTAGCAAGGTTTTCAGGGGGTACCATAAATGTGGACGGTCATTTACATCGCTCCAACCGCTAAAATTGCGGAAAACATCAAGAAGCGGCTTACAGAAGAAGGTTTTCTAGTAAAAGTCCGTCCAGTTAATCTGTCTAAACAGCAATTTGAAATTTTGGTCCCGTCAGGTGAATTGGAGGAAGTACAGGAAGTATTCAACTCCATTATGCAGCCTTAACGGTCAGCCCTTGTTTCGATTGCGCCTTGAGAGGTGTCATACGTGCAAATTAAGGACTTATTTTCAAAGAAGAAGTATGCGACCATTCCTTCGGAGCGCCCTAAGCGCGACATTCCGGAAGGTCTAATGAATAAGTGTTCCAAATGCGGCACCATTCAGTACAGCAAAGAATTAGATAAAAACTTGAAGGTGTGCTCGTCATGTGGACATCATCATCGTCTTAACGCATGGGAACGGATCGCTCTGACGCTTGATGATGGGCGTTTATTTGAATATGACGCTGATATGGAGTCTGTCGATCCAATCGGCTTTCCTAACTACGCTAAGAAGCTGGAGCAGCAAAGGGAGAAGAATCCAAGTCTTCGCGACGCTGTCGTGACAGGTGATGGAACCATCCATGGCTACCCGGTAGTTGTAGCTGTTATGAGCTTCGACTTCTTTAGCGGCAGTATGGGTTCAGTGGTAGGCGAGAAGATTACAAGAGCAATTGAAGCGGCGCATGCCAAGCAGCTTCCTCTTCTTATATTCTCTACCTCGGGCGGTGCTCGGATGCAGGAAAGCATTCTGAGCCTCATGCAAATGGCCAAAACAAGCGCTGCTCTATCCAAGTTCCAAGGTGCAGGCGGACTCTTCATCTCGGTATTTACAGATCCGACGATGGGCGGGGTATCCGCTAGCTTTGCGAGCTTAGGGGATTACAATTTGGCTGAGCCTGGTGCACTTATTGGCTTTGCTGGCAGAATTGTTATCGAGCAGACGATTCGCCAGAAGCTGCCGGATAACTTCCAGACGGCTGAATTCAATATGCAGCATGGGCAGCTCGATATGGTTGTTCACCGCAAGGATATGAAGCTAACTCTGTCCAAGCTGCTTGATATGCATACTGTAGGGGAGGGATTATCCCATGGCGGGTGATCAGAAGCTTCCATTTGAGAAGCCGCTAAGCGACTTGCGTGAGAAAATTACGACGCTCAAGACGTTAGCTGAGAACAACGGCATGGACTTCTCAGAGGAGATCCTGCGGTTAGAAGATCGTTGCAAGCAGCTAGAGGACGAGCTGTACAATGAAATGACGCCAGCTCAGAAGATGCATGTAGCGCGTCATCATCAGCGTCCTACTTCACTTGACTTCATTCAAGCGATATTTACCGATTTCATGGAGCTTCATGGTGATCGCTTGTTTGCGGACGATCTTGCAATCGTTGGCGGATTGGCGAAGCTAGGTGGCGTGCCCGTTACGGTTATTGGCCATCAGCGCGGCAAGGATACGCGGGATAATATCGCTCGGTTCTTCGGCAGTCCGCATCCCGAAGGCTTCCGCAAAGCTCTCCGCTTCATGGAACAGGCGAATAAATTCAAACGTCCTATTATTACCTTTATAGATACAAAGGGTGCTTATCCGGGCAATACAGCAGAGGAGCGTGGCCAATCTGAGGCGATTGCACGCAATCTGAGGGAAATGGCCGGCTTCGGTGTGCCAATAATTTGTGTTGTAATAGGAGAGGGCGGCAGCGGCGGCGCGCTTGCGCTTGGTGTAGGCAATCGTGTGCTCATGCTGGAAAATGCGATTTATTCGGTTATTTCACCGAATGGCGCTGCATCCATTCTTTGGAAGGATGCTTCCAAAGCAGATATAGCAGCAGAAGCGATGAAAATTACGGCTAAAGATTTACTTGAATTTGAGATTATTGAGGATATCGTTGCTGAGCCTCAGGGCGGAGCGCATCGTGATCTTGACTTTACAGCAGAGCAGATCAAGCAATTGCTGTGGAAGCATCTGCAGGAACTGCGAGTCATGACTTCTGAGCAGCTGATTGAAGACCGCTACCAGAAATTCCGTAAAATCGGCAAATTCCAAATTGCCGAGAAAACAGTCGTACCTGATCCGGTCATAAATACTGCTGCCGAGCAAGCAGCAGGCGAGACCGTTGCGAGCGACACCGCTACAGAAATAACCGAGTCTGCGCAAGTGTAGAGCATTCCTTATTTCATGCTGTACAAGCTGCGAAGAATCGTGTAATTTATATTTCAGATTGAATAAGGCACTAATCGGAGGAAAACTAACATGCGCAAAACGAAAATTGTATGTACAATCGGTCCAGCCAGCGAATCATTGGAAAACACAAAGAAACTAATCAAAGCGGGTATGAATGTAGGCCGTTTGAACTTCTCCCACGGCGATTTCGAAGAGCATGGCAACCGGATCAAAAACATCCGTATTGCTAATGAAGAGCTCGGTACTTCTGTAGCGATTCTGCTTGATACGAAGGGTCCAGAGATCCGTTTGGGCAAGCTGAAAGAAGAGCCGATTGAATTGGTACAGGGCGAGATCGTTACCCTGACAACAGAAGAGATTCTGGGTGATATTACCCGTGTTCCTATTACTTATAACAACCTGCCTGAAGATGTATCTGTCGGTTCAACGATCCTTATCGATGACGGCTTGATCGGCTTGACGGTTGAAGAAATAAAAGGTACTGAAATTGTTTGCCGCATTGTGAACAGCGGACAAATTAAAAGCAAAAAAGGCGTAAACGTTCCAGGCGTGAATATTTCATTGCCAGGCATTACAGAGAAGGATGCTAACGATATCGTATTTGGTATCGAGCAAGGCGTTGACTTCATCGCTGCTTCCTTCGTCCGCAGAGCAAGCGACGTGCTTGAAATTCGCGAGCTGCTGGAGCGCCACAATGCTGGTCATATCCAAATCATTTCCAAAATCGAGAATCAACAAGGTGTTGACAACCTCGATGAAATTCTGGAAGTATCTGACGGTCTGATGGTTGCACGTGGCGACCTTGGCGTAGAGATCCCAGCAGAGGAAGTGCCGTTGGTTCAAAAAGCAATGATCGCTAAATGTAATCGCGTAGGCAAGCCGGTTATTACGGCAACACAAATGCTTGATTCCATGCAGCGCAACCCGCGCCCAACTCGTGCGGAAGCAAGTGACGTAGCGAACGCCATCTTTGATGGTACAGATGCGATCATGCTTTCTGGCGAGACAGCTGCTGGTAAATACCCAGTTGAAGCGGTACAAACAATGGCTCGTATTGCAGAACGTGCAGAAGCGGCTCTTGAATATCGTGAAATCTTCACGAAGCAAGCGAACGCACAGCAGACAACGGTTACGGAAGCAATTAGCCAAGCTGTTGCGAACTCTGCTCTTGACCTGAATGCAAAAGCAATTGTAACGTCGACACAAAGCGGCTTCACTGCTCGTATGGTATCGAAATACCGTCCGAAATCCCCAATTATTGCAGTAACGAATGATCAGAAGGTTATGCGTCGCCTTTCCCTTATTTGGGGCGTAACTGCTGTACTGGGAGCAGAAGCGGAGACGACTGATGCAATGGTCGAGAATGCTGTTGAAGGTGCTAGAAGCACAGGCCTTATCAGCTTGGGCGATACTATCGTTATTACAGCAGGCGTGCCTGTAGGACGCTCTGGAACAACTAACTTGATTAAGATTCACCATATTGGTGAGCTTTTGGCGCAAGGACAAGGCATCGGAAGCCAAACGGCTACTGGCCAAATCGTCGTAGCCCGCAGTGCAGAGGAAGCGAACGCAAAGATTACTCCGGGTTCCATTCTTGTAACGCTGTCCACAGATAAAGATTATATGCCTGCATTCGAGAAAGCAGCTGCCGTAATTACAGAGCAAGGCGGCATTACAAGCCATGCAGCTGTATGTGCGATCAACCTAGGTATTCCTGTTATTCTGGGTGTATCCGGTGCAACGGAAGTGCTGAAGGATGGTATGGAAGTAACACTATATGGCGAGACAGGCGTAATTTACTCCGGTCAATCCAAAGTACTATAATTCATTAATCACATATCTCTACCAAGTAGAGGCAACGTAAAGCGAGGGTGATTCCGATCACCGTCGCTTTTGTTGAAGCTAAGGAGGAATAGGGATGCCTTTACAGCAATCACAATGGTATTTGCATCCGCTTCGTGTTCGTTACCAAGAGACTGATCAAATGGGAGTTGTATTTCACGGCAACTATGTCACTTGGTTCGAGATTGGTCGAACGGAGCTGATCCGATCAGCAGGCTATGACTACAAAACGATTGAGCAGGGAGGATTATTGCTGCCGGTTATCGATTTGCAATGTCGCTATGTCCTGCCTGCACGATACGATGATACGCTGCTTATTTGTACACGCGTATCGGAATTTTCGCCAGTGAGGCTGTCCTTTGATTCAGAGGTTCGTCGAGTAAAAGAAGATCAGTATCATTCAGGTATGTGCAGCACGAGTGAAGAGCTCCCTGGGGAGCAGCTTGTGGCAGGCGGAACGAAGCATATGTGGGTTAATGAAGGCTGGCGGCCTACACGCTTGGATCGGAGCATGCCAGAGCTTTATGGGCTGCTGCAAACGATTACGGACGGAGGGATGCAGCATGATTAAATGGCTTATTGTGGCCCTAATTATTATTCCAGCAATTGAATTCTGGGGGATTCTTCAGATGGGCGGCTGGATAGGCGGCTGGAACACCTTTTTCCTTATCCTCTTCATCGCAATAGCTGGGGCATACTTGGCTCAGGCAGAGTGGAGAAAGGTATGGTTCGAGGCACAGCGTCAAATGCAAGAAGGACAAATACCTGGTCGTATGCTGCTGGATGGCTTGTGTGTATTGGCAGGCGGGGTTTTGTTATTCATTCCTGGATTTTTCAGTGACATCATCGGAATTACGCTGATGCTGCCGTTCACGCGGGTCTTCTATCGGCAGCTGTTGCTTCAGTGGCTGGAAAAAAGAATGAAAAATGGGTCCTTTCGAATTGGGCGATACTAACATTTACGCTACTTTTACAAATCATTAACATACCTATAATAGTTATCCTGCATAATGGGAACATAATAGGGGAGGCGTGCAGGAATGAATAAACATTTGTCGCACTATGTGAATCGGGATTTGAGCTGGATTGAATTCAATCGCAGAGTGCTGCAGGAAGCACAGGAGACGAATAATCCGCTTCTTGAGCGCGCCAAGTTTCTAGCGATTGTCTCCAGCAACCTGGATGAATTTATGAGTGTTCGCGTGGCAGGCATTCAAGACCAGATAAGAGCAGGCTATACGAAAACAGATTTTACCGGCTATACGCCTGCCGGTCTGTGGAAGCGGCTCATTAAACGAACAAGTACGATGGTCTATGAACAGTATAAGGCATACAGAGAAGTATTCCGCGGCTTGGGTCGGGAAGGCATTGCGATTAGATCCATTGCAGAGCTGAACGTGACGCAAACGAAGGCCGTGTCAGAATATTTTCATGAAATTGTATTTCCAGTGCTTACACCAATGGCTGTCGACCAGAGCCGTCCATTCCCTCTAGTACGCACCAAAGAGTTGTACCTATCGGTATTGTTGAAGCTGGAAGATGATGCTCGCGATGAAGATCCTCTCTTTGCGATCGTTCAGGTACCCTCAATATTGCCCCGTTTCGTTCCGGTTCCGGGAAGAATCAATAGCAAAAAAACAGAATTCGTGCTGCTGGAGGAGCTAATCGAGCAGTTTATTCATACGATGTTCAAAGGGTATATACCGTTTGCTGTTCATGCCTTCCGCCTGACTCGCAATGCGGACCTGACATTGAATGAAGATGGAGCAGAGGATTTGTTGGAGGAAATTGAGAAAGAGCTTCGCAGACGTCGATGGGGGATTCCAGTCCGTCTGGAGTATGCGCGAGGCATGCATCCATATGCTCTCGAAATATTAAAGGACGAGCTTGAGATTGAAGATAACTTGATTGAGATTGATGGACCGCTTGATTTGAGCTTCTTGATGAAATTTGCTTTATCGGTTCCCGGTCATGATAATTTGCGATTCGAGCGAATGGAGCCCGTCTATCCCAAGGAATTCGACGACACGGATGATATGTTCGAGGTTGTGCGGCAAAGAGATGTTCTTCTCTATCATCCCTATGAATCTTTCGAAGCGGTTAATGACTTTGTGACGCAAGCGGCTTATGATCCTGAGGTACTTGCCATTAAGATGACCCTATACCGGGTAAGCGGACATTCTGCTCTTGTTCAGGCACTTTCCAAAGCTGCCGAGTCAGGCAAGCAAGTTACGGTGGTCGTTGAGCTCAAAGCAAGATTCGATGAAGCTCGGAATATTGCTTGGGCACGTCAGCTGGAGAAAGCAGGCTGCCATGTCGTATATGGGCTTGTCGGTCTTAAGACACATGCCAAAATACTGCTTGTCGTCCGTCGTGAGGAAGGAATGCTTCGCCGTTATGTGCATGTGGGCACAGGAAATTATAATGACAGTACGGCAATGCTGTATACCGACATAGGTTTGCTTACCTCACACCCTACTATCGGGGGCGACGCGTCTGCTTTGTTCAATGAAGTGACAGGCTATTCCTCCCCTTATGATTGGAAAGCATTCGGTGTGGCACCTACTGATCTGAAGGAGAAATTATTCCGGCTGATTGATCGAGAGTGCGAGCAGGCAAGAGCAGGGCTGCCAGCCCGAATTATCGCCAAGATGAATTCCTTATCCAATCAGGAGATGATCGACAAGCTGTATGAGGCTTCTCAAGCAGGCGTGAAGATTGAATTGATCGTCCGTGGGGTATGCTGTCTGCGTCCTGGAGTTAGCGGCAGAAGCGAGAATATACGAGTCATTAGCATCGTAGACCGTTATTTGGAACATGCACGTGTCGTCTACTTTCAGAATGGCGGCGCTGAGGAAGTCTACTTGTCTAGTGCGGATTGGATGACGCGCAATCTAACGAGACGGATCGAGCTGATCTGTCCCGTATATGATGAGAACCTGCGCCAAGCATTAATCAATATGCTGCAGCTGAATCTGCATGACAATGTGAAGTCTCGGGAGCTGCAATCCAATGGCAATTACGTGCACGTTCAGAATGAGCTCCTGCCGTTCCGCAGTCAGTTCGAAGCCAAATTCATTCCACAGTGGAAAAGCTACGTATAATCAGGCTCTTCCAGATAGGGGACAAGACTCCATAGCTTCTTGAAGTCCGAGGAGAGCTCAGCTACTTCTCTGCGTTCTACAGTTAACGGTCCATTCGATCGAATAGGCCGCAGGCGCAGCTCATCGGGATTCCGGATGGCTTCGAGCTTGCCAATAGCCTGCGTTTCACTGCGATCAAGGGCAGCTGCAAGCTGAAGAAGCGTCCCCAGTTTATAGATCATATCCAAGTCGGATTCCCGCAGCAGTTGCTTGTATTCAAATAGCTGTTGCCGGACCCGGCTTTTATTTTTATAGGATGCAATAGCAGCTATTATTAATATTTCGCGGTGGGATAAGCCATTGAGATGTGAATTGACAATCAAATAAAAGGTATGCTTGGCATATTCGTAATAATCAATTGAAGCCCCGACCCGGAATAAAGTAGAAGCTGCATCTAGCAGTACCCGTGCACGGTTGGGCAGCAGATGCTCAGGCCGCAGCTCATCATAGAGCTGGAGAGACAAACGATTGACCTGCATGACATGCTGCTGGGGGGCAGAAGGATGCAGCGCACTGACGTTCTGGAGACTGAAGGCTAAGACATCCTTATGTTTGGGGCGTCCAGGAAATCTAGTGGCATAAAACAATCCATCCCGAAGCCCAGAGCCGCAAATCCGGTAATGCGATGCTTTGACTGTTCGATAGACGATACGCAGTATAGCCAGTCCCGGTATGATGACATCGACCCTGTCCTTGGAAAGACCAGGAAATTTGCGGCGCTTCTCAAAAGGCGTGTTATACAGCGTCTCGAATAATTCATTAGCTGCTTCACCTGCTATAGGGTAGTTATGCGTCTGGGTGAACGGGTAATGGGTAGCTGCTTGATGAATTTTACCTAGCGCCCTCGCCGTACCTCCGACACCAATGAGGGGCTGTTGTGGAGCTGAGGTCAGCCATGGAGCTGATTTAAGAGCTGTTGTAACATGAGCTTCAAGCGCTTTAAGCTCTTCATCATTCAAGCTTCCATCGACTGAGTATTTGCGATTCAAGCTGACACAGCCAAATGGGAAGGAAATGGAATGGACCAGCTCACGATTCTGGAAGAGGGAGATCTCTGTGCTTCCGCCTCCAATATCAACGAGGAATCCGTCTAGAACGTCCATGGCATTGATCATGCCCAAAAACCCATAAGTGGCTTCATCCAATCCGCTAAGCAGCTCGATTGTGATGCCGGTCTCGGAATAGATGGCTGCCAGCACCTCTATACGGTTAGCTGCATTGCGTATTGCCGCGGTAGCGACGGCGCGGATATGCCCAGTTCGATTATGCGCACAGATCATGCTGAAGTGATTCAACGTATTCAGCAGCTCGCTAATCGCTTCCTGAGACAAATGCCCATGCTCATCAACCCGCTCGCTAAGCCTTGCGGAGCGCTTGCTGCCATCGATGACACGGTGAGCGCCATTCGTTGTCCGTTCATAGATGACGAGTCTTATGGAGTTAGAGCCAATGTCGATGATGCCAATGCGTTGTTCCATCTATATGCACCTCCGGAATCCTTCGTTTAGGTATCACTTGTTTTTTTATTTTATCATAGAGGCTATTTTACCATAGAGGCAAGGGAAAGTCCGTTCGGGTTGAGCGTGCAGCCGCTTCTTTTCGACAGCATTTGTCTAATTCTGCTTGCTTTGGGGAACAATTCTGCTTGAGCAAATAGAGCTGCAAGCGTTGGAAATAGGAAACGAAAAAAAACTTTATAGCGTTGATAAAGACTTTCTATGTCTGGTTTTGTTCACATCCCTGTCAAAATCATTTATGATTAGAAGCGATGGTACAAATTCGTAATATTTTCTATAAGCCAATTTTCAAGTTAAAGGAGAGATAACGATGACAGCAACAAAAGGTCTTGAAGGAATTGTCGCCGCATCTTCGTCCATCAGCTCGATCATTGATGGAGTTTTAACATATCGTGGTATAGATATCGACGATCTGGCTGAGAACGCGACTTTTGAAGAGGTTGCTTATTTGCTATGGTATGGCAAATTGCCTAATCGTTCCGAACTTGAAGGACTGCAGAAGCAATTGGATCAATATGCAGCTATTCCTGATCAAGTCATTCAACAAATTAAGCTGTACCCAAAAGGTGCAAATTCAATGGCAGCTCTTCGCACGGCTATCTCCAGCCTTGCTCTATATGATGAAGCAGCTAACGATATGTCTCCTGAGGCTAACCAAGCGAAAGCAATTAAGCTGCAGGCTCAACTGCCTACTGTAGTTGCTGCATTTGCTCGTATTCGTGAAGGCAAAGAGCCAGTTGCACCTAAGAAAGGCGTATCTATCGCTTATAACTTCTTATATATGCTGACTGGCACTGAGCCAGCGGAAGTTGCGATCAAGGCACTGGATCAAGCTCTTGTTCTTCATGCTGATCATGAGCTTAATGCTTCGACTTTCGCAGCACGTGTAACAGTTGCAACATTGTCTGATATCTACTCTGGCGTTACTTCAGCTATTGGCGCTTTGAAAGGCCCACTTCATGGTGGAGCTAATGAAGCGGTAATGGTTATGCTTGAGGAGATTGGCTCTTTCGCCAATGTTGAGAGCTATATCAACAACGCGCTTGCTAACAAGCAAAAAATTATGGGCTTTGGACACCGTGTATATAAAGACGGTGACCCGCGTGCCAAGCATCTTCAGCATATGTCCCGCGAGCTGGGCAAGCTGACAGGCAACATGGAGCTATACGAAATGTCGATCAAGATCGAAGAGCTGGTTACTGGCCAAAAAGGCTTGAAGCCAAATGTGGACTTCTACTCCGCATCGGTCTACACGACATTGAAAATTCCACGCGACCTGTTTACGCCAATCTTTGCAATCAGCCGTGTATCCGGATGGAGCGCACATATTCTTGAGCAGTATCAAGACAATCGCTTGATTCGTCCTCGTGCAGATTACGTAGGTCCAGTTAACGCGAAGTACATTCCGATCGAGCAACGCTAATAGTTAAGCTTGAACACAGCAATTCCTTATACGGGACTTGATCCCAAATCCATTTCTAGGAGGAAATTAATCATGGCACAATTTGAGAAATTTGCGCTTCCAACTGAAGGCGACAAAATTACAATCGACAACGGTGTATTGCAAGTTCCTAGCAACCCAATTATTCCTTTCATCGAAGGTGACGGTACAGGCCGTGACATTTGGCGCGCATCCAAACGCGTTCTTGATGCAGCTGTAGACAAAGCTTACGGCGGCAGCAAAAAAATCGCTTGGTACGAAGTATTCGCTGGCGAAAAAGCATTCAACCAATATGGCGAATGGCTTCCAGCTGACACATTGACTGCAATCCGCGAATATATCGTTGCAATCAAAGGACCTTTGACTACGCCAATCGGCGGCGGTATCCGTTCCCTGAACGTAGCGCTTCGTCAAGAGCTTGATCTGTACACTTGCTTGCGTCCTGTTCGTTATTTCGATGGCGTGCCTTCTCCTGTTAAACGCCCTGAGCTTGTTGACATGGTTATCTTCCGTGAGAACACAGAAGATATCTATGCAGGTATCGAGTATCAAGAGGGTTCTGCAGAAGTGAAAAAAGTAATCGCGTTCCTGCAAGATGAAATGGGCGTTAAAAACATCCGTTTCCCTGAAACTTCCGGTATCGGCATCAAGCCAGTATCTGCTGAAGGTTCGAAACGTCTTGCTCGCGCAGCGATCGAATATGCAATCAAGCATGGCCGCAAATCGGTTACACTTGTACACAAAGGCAATATCATGAAGTTCACAGAAGGCGCGTTCAAAAACTGGGGTTATGAAGTGGCTGAGCAAGAGTTTGCAGAGCAAACATTCACTTGGGGCCAATATGACCGCATCAAAGAAGCAGAAGGCACAGACGCTGCGAACAAAGCACAAGCAGAAGCAGAAGCTGCTGGCAAAATCGTCGTAAAAGACGCTATCGCTGACATCGCTTTGCAACAAGTTCTGACTCGTCCAACTGACTTCGACGTAATCGCTACGTTGAACCTGAACGGTGACTACCTGTCCGATGCACTGGCTGCACAAGTTGGCGGTATCGGTATTGCACCGGGCGCGAATATCAACTACCTGACTGGACATGCTATCTTTGAAGCTACGCATGGTACAGCTCCTAAATATGCGGACAAAGACTTGGTTAACCCAGGTTCGGTAATCCTCTCCGGCGTTATGTTGCTTGAGCACCTTGGCTGGCAAGAAGCGGCTGACCTGATCTACAAAGGTCTTGAGACTTCGATCAACAACAAAACAGTTACTTATGACTTTGCTCGTCTGATGGAAGGCGCAACGGAAGTGAAATGCTCCGAGTTCGCCGATCATGTTATCACTAACATGTAATTAGAAGTGGGGAGGGGGCCTATGCCCCCTCTTTACTCTATCTAGAACATACTGGATGCTAAGAAAAAGATGAAATTGGAGGTTATTGATAATGGCTATTAAACGCAGAAAAATTACAGTTGTAGGCGCTGGATTCACAGGTGCTACAACAGCTCTGATGGCAGCACAGAAAGAGCTTGGCGATGTGGTATTGGTTGACATTCCACAGCTTGAGAACCCTACAAAAGGTAAAGCGCTCGATATGCTGGAATCCACTCCGGTTCAAGGTCTGGACGTTAACATTATCGGTACTTCTAACTATGAAGATACAAGAGACTCTGATGTTGTTATTATCACTGCAGGCATCGCTCGCAAACCGGGCATGAGCCGTGATGATCTCGTGAACACAAATGCAGGCATTGTAAAATCCGTATGTGAGAGCGTCAAGGCAACTAGTCCTAACGCATACGTTATCATTCTTAGCAATCCAGTAGATGCTATGACTTATGTCGCTTATCAGGCACTCGGTTTTCCTAAAAACCGCGTAATCGGTCAATCCGGTGTGCTTGATACAGCACGCTATTGTACATTTATCGCGCAGGAGCTTCATGTATCCGTAGAAGACGTTCGCGGCTTCGTGCTTGGCGGCCACGGCGATGATATGGTACCGCTCGTACGTTACTCCAACGTTGGCGGCATTCCAATCGAGAAGCTGATCCCAGCTGAGCGTATCGACGCGATCGTTCAACGCGCACGCGTTGGCGGCGGCGAGATCGTTAACCTGCTTGGCAATGGCAGTGCGTATTACGCTCCAGCAGCAGCGCTTGTCCAAATGACGGAAGCGATTCTGAAGGACAAAAAACGCATTCTTCCTGTTATCGCTTTGTTGGAGGGCGAATATGGGTATAACGACCTGTTCATGGGCGTTCCGACGATCATTGGCGGCGACGGCATCGAGAAGGTGCTAGAGCTTGATCTAACTGAAGAGGAAAAAACTGCTCTTGATAAATCGGCAGAATCCGTTCGCAGCGTTATTCAAATCGTTACGGCTTAACTAACTTTCTGCACGGCTGGCTGAAAGGCCTCGCGCAGTGCAGAAAGCTAGCAGGACGCATACTACTGGTTAGTTTGGGAGGACCCTGACACTTCACTGGCAGGGTCCTTTTTTATTCATGGTGAACGGAGGGATTCAGGGTGCTGCAGCAAGCAAGAGATCATTTGAAAAGGGTCTATGGGTATGATACTTTCAGGCCTGGGCAAGAGGATATTATAGCGGGCATTATGGCGGGGCAAGACACGCTTGCCATTCTGCCTACGGGAGGCGGGAAATCGGTTTGTTATCAAATTCCGTCCTTGCTTCTTCCGGGAACCACTTTAGTTATTTCTCCTCTTATATCTTTAATGAAGGATCAGGTCGATGCTTTGAATCGTCTAGGCGTTCCGGCGGCCTTCTTGAACAGCTCCCTTGGTGCTGCTGAATATCGAGAAGTGCTGCGCAGCGCCATGCGCGGGGAATATAAGCTGCTCTATGTCGCTCCTGAGCGGCTGGATGCGCCGATGTTCGCAACTCTCTCAGAGCAAATGAATATTCCGCTAATTGCCATTGATGAGGCGCATTGCGTCTCGCAATGGGGACATGATTTCCGCCCGAGCTATCGCCAATTGGCTGGCTGGATTGCCAAGCTGGCGAGCAGGCCGCTGGTTGCTGCTTTTACCGCTACTGCGACAACTGAAGTAGCCGAGGATATATCTGCAATGTTGGGACTTCGAGATCCTAACATATTTGTTACGGGATTTGCGAGGCCGAACTTGTCGTTGTCCGTTGTTAGCGGGGGCGACAAAAAGCAGTTCCTGCATCGTTTTCTTACGGAACGGGAAGAGCAATCGGGCATTATTTATACAGCAACTCGCAAAGAAGCCGAGCAGGTGCAGGAATTGCTGGTGCGCAAAGGGATTGCGGCTGGCAAGTACCATGGCGGCCTTTCGGATGCGGAGCGTGCAGAGACGCAGGAGAAGTTCCGTTTTGACGAGCTGCGTGTTATGGTAGCGACGAATGCCTTCGGAATGGGAATAGATAAGCCTAATGTTCGCTATGTACTCCATTGGCAAATGCCGGGCGACATCGAGTCCTATTATCAGGAGGCAGGAAGAGCGGGACGTGACGGTGAAGAAAGCGAGTGCATTCTGCTGTTCGAGCCGCAGGATGTGCAGGTGCAGCGATTCTTGATTGAACAAGGAATGGGTGAGGCAGATCGCAAGACGATCCAGCTCTCCAAGCTTCATACGATGATGAACTACAGCCGCACACAGCGCTGCTTGCAGCAATTTATCGTCGATTATTTTGGCGAGAAGGGTGTGGAGGCTTGCGGCAAATGCAGCAGCTGTCTCGATAAGAGCGAGCTCGTTGACCGGACGGCTGAAGCCCAGAAGGCACTCTCTTGCGTAGGAAGAATGAAGGGTCGCTTCGGAGTTATGATGGTCGCGAAGGTATTGAAGGGATCGCGAGACAAACGCCTGCTGGAGTTCGGCCTTGATCGGCTGACTACCTATGGCTTGTTCAGCAATTGGCCGGAAAAGGAAGTGGCCGACTGGCTATATTGGCTCGTTGCAGAAGGATATCTTCGAATGAGCGAAGGGCAATATCCGACAGTCTCCCTTACGGCTACAGCCCTTCCCGTGCTGGAAGGAAAAGAGACGGTCATGCAGCGCTTGCGGACGACGGTGAAACGAAGCGCAGCAGCAAGCGGGTCGGTATCGTCCCCGCTATTCGAGGCACTCAAGCAATGGCGTAAAGAGGCGGCTGCACGCGAGGGCGTTCCGCCGTTCATGCTATTCTTCGATGCTACATTGAAGGAGCTGGCAGATACGAGGCCCCTTAGCGAAGAGCAGCTGCTTGCTACCAAAGGGATTGGCGCAGCGAAAGCAGGTAAATATGGAGCAGAGGTGCTCGCGATTATTCAAGCACATGCAGGTGATGTGAATACTGTAGAGTCAAAGCCTAAGCCGGAGGCAAAGCGCAAGGATAGCGAGGATACGCCGAGCTATCTTATATCCCTCGCGCTGTTTAATCAAGGGCTTTCCACGAAAGAAGTAGCGGCGGAGCGCGGTTTTTCTCGCGTTACGGTAGAGGGGCATATTATTAGATGCGCTGAGGAAGGGTATGAGCTGGATTGGTCACGCATCATTCCAGAGGCATACGAGCAGCTTATTGTGGAAACGGTAAGGGAGCTCAGTACAGAGAAGCTGCGTCCGATTAAGGATGCGCTGCCGGAGGATATCGATTATTTCGCTATCCATGGCGTTATTGCCAAATACGGCTTAAGTCACTAAATATTCAATCGGCAAACTTTGTGTTTATGATTGTCATTTAGTATACTGTTCAATAGAATGATTCTAATTCAGGAGGTAATAAAATGGTAAACGCAATGATATTTCTACATCTATTAGGTGCGATTGGCATGGGCTTTTATGTCGTACTGCCATTCATGGTGGGCAAAGCGTCCAGGCTAGCAGGTGTAGGACAAAGCGGTTTGGCTGAAGGCTTGATTTTGGCTAATCGGATCGCGCAGTACTTTCTAATTTTGCAATTCCTCACAGGCGGTTACTTGATTTCTCAAAAGGATTATTCCGTAGCCTGGATGGTGCTGGTTATCGTATTGTTCTTGGCAATCGCTGCAATCGGCGGAATTATGACTAAGCCGCTCAAGCTGATCGTTGCTTCTATTAAGGATGGCAAAAGTGCGACGGCTCACATCGCCAAAGCTCGTATGTTCAGCGTTATCGTTCTTGTGCTTTATCTTGTTATTATCTATTTCATGAAGTACCCAATGTTTAATTAGCTTTAGCAAATCTATTGCTTAGCCATGTAGGGGGAGAATATTGTGCAACAGGCATCACCAGACGTAATTACATTCGGGGAATCAATGGCCTTGTTCATGCCGCCGGAGCATAAAGCATTAGAGCGGGCGACTGTGCTTGAACAGGGCTTTGGCGGAGCGGAGAGCAATGTAGCTATTGGTCTTGCCAGGCTGGGCTGCTCAGCAGGCTGGTTCGGCGTTCTTGGAGACGATCCGTTCGGACGCATGATTATGAAGACGATGCGAGGCGAAGGGGTAGATGTCTCGCATGCGCAGCTCAGCAAGGATGCGCCAACGGGGATGATGTTCCGTGAGAATGTTGCAGGAAGGCTTGCTGTACATTATTATCGCAAGCATTCTGCTGCTAGCCGCATGGAGCCTGAGCAGCTCAATGAATCTTATATTCGCGGCGCCAAGCTGCTTCATGTAACGGGCATTACAGCAGCATTAAGCGACAGCTGCAGGCGTACGGTGCGCAGAGCCATTGATATTGCAAAGGATGCAGGTGTGAAGGTATGCTTCGATCCCAATCTCAGGCTGAAGCTATGGAGTATTGAGGAAGCACGCGAGGCGCTGCTGCCATTCGCAGAAGCAGCGGATTACTTTTTGCCTGGATGGGACGAGCTCAAGCTTCTGTATGAGACGGACAACTATGATGAAGTGAAGGCTAAGCTTCAGCAGTTGAATGCGGTTACGGTTATTAAAGGATTGGGCGACACGACGATTATATTGGATAAAGGGACAGAGTCAACAGTGCCCTTCTATCCTGCTGAGCAGGTCGTTGATACGGTAGGTGCTGGAGATGGCTTCTGTGCAGGATTCCTAGCGGGAATCTTGAAAGGAATGAATCCAGTGGAAGCGGTTGGTCTTGCCAGTATTAATGGATCGCTCGTCGTTCAGATGCGCGGAGACTGGGAGGCGCTTCCCGAATGGAGCGCTGTGGAGCAGCGTATGTCCTCCAAAGCATGGGTGGAGCGGTAATAATGGCAGAGTTGAACGTTTCCGCATCCAAGGGCCAGCGTCGAAGAGAAGCGATTCTGCAGCTACTGAAGCAGCAGGGGCGTATTACAATCCAGGAAATGGTCGAAAGATTTGACTGCTCCGAGGCTACGGCAAGGCGCGATTTGGAGCAGATGGAGACGCAATACCCTATTATTCGTACAATAGGCGGAGCCATGTATGATGGTCTAAGCACCGTTCGTGATATGGGCTTCGCTGAACGCGAAGGTTTGTCTTTCCTTGAGAAGGAACGCATCGCTGCAAAAGCAGCTTCGCTTATAGAAGAAGGCGATATCGTCGGATTATCAGGGGGCACGACCAATTATTTGATTGCGAAGATATTAAAGCTGCGCAGCGGAATAACGGTCGTGACGAATGCGGTTAATATTGCAATGGAGCTTGCGGGAAGCAGTATTCAGGTCGTCGTCACTGGCGGCATTATGCGACATAACAGCTTCGAGCTGTGCGGTCCGCTCGGAGAAGGCATGGTAGCCCATTTGAACATTGGCAAAATGTTTATTGGCGTGGATGGGATTTCTGCAGGTGGAGGCATTACAACCTATTCGGAGCAAGAAGCAGAGACGGCTAAGGCAATGATCAAAAGATCGCAGACGACTTATGCGGTATTCGATCAGACCAAGGTCGGCAAAACCTCTTTGTTCTCTATTGCTTCACTCACGGAGCTGCAGGCTTGGATTACGGATGGACCAATGTCTGAAGAGCTGGAGCAATCCGCTCATAGCTATGGCATTCAGATCTATGTTGCAGATCAGTAGCTTCACAACAAACAATCTCATAAGAAACAAAAGGGTACCCCAACAATAAGACATTTAAAAAGCGTCTTATTGTTGGGGTACCCTTTTTTGTATACTGTGATGAAAATAAGAGCAAGCCTAAATGCAAAAGAGATTTTATTAAAAATAGCCTGATGAGATAGGAGCTGCGATCTCTGAATCGCTAGGCTCAACAAAAGATTATTGAAATGGAGGATGGTAAGGATTGAAATTGGTGGAGATAGATGTTATAAATGAAGGAACAATTTCTATTTCCTTACATAAGTACTAATTTTAAATCAAAATGTATAATATGGGGGTCAATATGGTAGAGGTATCCGTTATCATTCCAGTGTACAACAATCTAGCGGAGCTAGAAAGATCTTTGTTCTTTTTAAGTGAACAGAATGTTACGAAGGAGATCGTGTATGAGGTTATAATCGTCGACGATGGATCAACAGATCCTATTAGACAGCTAGTCGAAAGCTACGAATCCAAATTGCCAAATTTAAAATATATTTTTCTGGAAAGGACCCCGTTATCCAATCGCTCAAAAACTAGAAATAGGGGGATAGAAGCCAGTTCAGGAGAAAAGCTGTTATTTCTTGATTGTGGAATTTTGGTGCCGACGAATTATATAGAAATGGCATCTAAACTATTAGGCAATGATAAGAATAAAGTATTGCTGCACTACATTGTTGGACTATATACCGATATGGATGAACAAGTCTCAGCCGAAATAAACCAGGTTACTCCTGCAACGCTGGCTCAATTTTGCAACAACAAGAAATACAAGAGCGAATGGGAAGATTACAGAATGTCTACTTTTGAAAGTGTGAACAATCAGTTGGATAAACTGCCGGCACCTTGGGTACTAGGGTGGAGCGGAGCAATTAGTATATCTAGAGAACTAGTATTGAAAACCAATAAATTTGATGAATCGTTTACAGAATGGGGAGCCGAAGATATAGATTTCAGTTATGGATTGTATAGGAATGGCGGCGTATTTGTTGCTACAGAAGAAATCAAAGTACTGCATATTCCCCATGAACCGACTAACAATTCCGAGAGTAAAATCAGATCCTCATTAACGAATAAATTTAAAATGCATCAAAAGTATTATGACTTTGATACTGAGCTGTACTCATTCTGCACAGACATGTATTATAACCAGTTAATGGGCAAGTACGGGCAACAAATAATTAAATATTTCACGCCTGAATATGAGGCACCGTTAATTGAACTGTTGAACTCCACTTATTTAAATAACAGTCGAGAACAATCTTTACTTATAGGCTCTGATACTCGTTCATTTATAGAAGAGCTGCAAATAACGGACGTATTTATTCAAAATAAAAATATCATTAAAGACTATTCGCACTATTTCATGAATAATAGAAAAATCCATTATGCACTCGGTCTAGATACGTCTTTTGATGATCAATTTTTTAATGTAGTTGTACTAACTGACTATTATAGAATGTCTAGCGAGCACATGCTTATTTTTATGTTCAAGGAGCTGCTGCGGATCTCACGAAAAATCGTGCTGATTCATACGGAGGAGCACCACTGCTTCGAAAGCGGAGCAGGATGGCTCAATTGGGAGAAAGTGAGCGGTTTCTTACAGAATTATGGGTTTTCATTCGAGAAGCTGGACGGGATTGACGGCCATAATCTAATTGAAATTACAGCTGCAGAAGAGCTGCAAAAAATATCAAAATATGAGATGTTAATAGAATATTATAGGAATGCTTTGGAATTTGAGTGATGATTATTAAGGAGGTTGTTCATGTTTAAAGGCTTTGTCTTTTTGTTTTCCTATTTTCAAAACCAAAGGTTGAAGATGAGTGTATTAATGGTTTGTATCCTCATTGGTGTAGCACTCTCTATCATTAATCCTCAGGTCATCCGGCATTTCCTGGATATGGCCACTAATGGGGGCGATTGGAATCAACTTGTTTGGACAGCAATAGGTTTCATTGCAATATCAATTGCTATACAGGCTAATCAGGTCGGCTCTGTCTATTTAGGTGAAATGCTGGGCTGGCGAGCAATTAACTTGTTAAAACGGACAGTATTGAAGCATCTATTTAATTTAGACAGTGCTTTCCATAATCAGCATCGCTCAGGCGAGATGCTTGAACGTGTTGAAGGCGATTGTAATAATCTATTCACCTTTTTTTCACAGTTTTTGTTTCAGATCATCAGTAGTTTGTTTTTATTAATTGGTGTAATTACTATGCTGTTCATTGAACATTGGTTTATGGGCGCGGCCATACTTGTATTCTCCATTGTGACGTTGACCTTATTGATCTACTCCAGAATATTTGTGGCTAAGCCTGCACGAATTGAAAGAGAGGTCAGTACGGAATATTACGGTTTAATAGAAGAGAGCTTGAACGGCGCAAAGGATATTCAGAGCAACGGTGGACTGAACTACTTACTGCAGAAATTCTATGGGCTGCATCACAAATTATTTAAAGCTAGCCGATTCTCATGGTTAGCGAGCAGATTGTCAGTGTGGGGAACAAGTATCGTCCTTATTGCTTTAGGCAATGTGATGACGTTCTCCATAAGCATTTCGCTCTTTAATAGCGGAGTCATTACCATTGGAACCGTGTTTTTGTTTTTTTACTATACAGAGTTAATATTCAAGCCTCTTGAACAGATAACTTATCAGCTGCAGTATTTGCATGTGGCGTCAGCGAGTATGAACCGGATCAAGACGTTGCTGGAAACGGAATCGGAACAAGCCGGCACTATTAAATTGACTAGTTCTGTGAAGGAAATTGTTTTTGATCAAGTTAGCTTTAAATACGAGCAAGGTGAGTACGTATTGAAAAACATTAATTTTAAGCTTGAAACGGGGAAGTGCCTTGGTTTATTAGGCAGGACTGGCAGTGGCAAAAGCACGATTGTAAGGTTATTAAGCAAGCAGTATGCAGCTTCCAAGGGAAGTATTGAGTTGAACGGCATAGATATTCGCCAATTGGATGAAGAGTATTTGCTTACTAAGATCGCCTATGTAACACAAGAGGTGCAATTGTTTGAAGGGACAATTCGTGAGAATATTACTTATTTCAATAATGAATACACGGATCGTCAAATTATGGATGTCGTTGAGCAATTAGGCTTGAATACGTGGTTCAACAGATTGGCTAGTGGACTTGACACAAAGCTTTCAGGAAGAGGAGGCGGACTTTCGGCCGGGGAGGGGCAGTTGGTTTCGTTCATTCGAATATTTCTGAAAGATCCGGAAATTATTATTTTGGATGAATACTCCTCCAAGATGGACCCTTTCACAGAAAAAATGCTCGATGGAGCAGTCGACCAGTTATTTAAGAATCGCACCGGCATCATTATTGCACACCGATTGAAAACGGTCAGGAAGGCCGATCAAATTATGATACTTGAGCTTGGAAAAACGATAGAATATGGGAATTCTCGTGATTTGGAGCAAGATTCCAAGAGTCATTATTATCGCTTGCTGAATGCCGGAATGGAGGGACAGCTGGCATGAGTACTCTTCAACTCGTATGGAAAGTAATTAGTTTTCGCAAATGGGTCTTTTTTATAAACCTTATCTTATTCGTAGTTTTTACCGCTTTATCTATTTTAACCGGTTACGTTGTTTATGAATTGTTTGAAAGCTTGGATAAGAATTCATCCTTTAGCACGGAGCTTTTAATTGGGAGTATTGTGGTGTTGGCCTTATGTCGTATCGTTACAAATGTCGGAAGCCTATTTTCCTGGGCGATCATACAATTTGGCTATCTGCTATTGCTCCGCAAAAATATGTTAGAGCAAATATTAAAAGGACGTAATGCAAAAGGAAGCGGTACAGGAGATACAATGAATCGAATTCGCGATGATGGGTTCGCGATTATTCATTATTTGGAGTATTGGATCGATGGCAGTGCGGCACTGATCTTCACCATTACTTCCCTTATTATTCTTTGTACGATTGATCCTGTCGTTACTCTGCTTATTTTCATACCGCTGTGTACGATTCTAATTGTTGCGAAGCAATTGAATCAAAGAGTAGAGAAATATTATCGCTTGGCTAGAAATAGTGATGGCAAGGTTGTGAGCTTCCTGGAAGAAATATTGGGAGGCGCAAAAGCGATCAAGCTGGCTTCTGCCAAAGGCTCTATTCTTAATAAGTTCGATCAGTTGAATGAAGAGCGGCAAATAAATGGGGTTAAAAATGCTACCTTTATTTCGATACTGGGCTCAATTAATGATAATATTTCAAACCTGGCTATTGGAGGAATTCTATTAGTCGCTGCTGGTTCTATGAGAGCTGGGGAATTTACAGTAGGTGAATTCGTATTATTTGTTACTTATTTAACACAAATCGCTCATTATATAGCGAAGCTAGGCTGGTTTTCAGCAAAGCACAAAACCGTTCAAATATCGATAGAAAGAATGCGGAATGTCATTGGAGACCAGCCTGCGGAGGCTCTAGTTGAATATTTTTCAACAGAGGAAGAGATTGAACCGAGAAAAGAGCAGCCGCTGCAGGTGCTGGAGCTCATAAACTTAGGCTACCAATATCCGGATTCGGATCAAGGCATTCATGCGATTAATCTGAGTATTAGTAAGGGACAGTGCATCGTGATTACGGGGAGAGTAGGATCGGGGAAAACAACATTAGTTGAAACCTTGTTAGGCATTCTGCCTAAGGAAGAAGGACAAATTCTGTGGAATGGTCATCATGTAGATGATCCTGCGGAGTTTTTCCAGCCTCCAATCTCAGCTTATACGCCTCAAATCCCTAGACTTTTCAGTGAAAGCTTGAAAGGCAATATATTGATGGGGCTTGATGAGCAAGATGTCGAGCTTGAGAAAGCACTATTCACATCCGTTATGAATGAGGATATTGATGAGATGAACGAAGGGTTGAATACGATGGTCGGTCCTCGCGGCGTTAAGCTGTCAGGGGGCCAGATTCAGCGTACTGCCGCTGCACGTATGATGATACGTGATACGGAGCTGTTTGTAATGGACGATATCTCCAGTGCACTTGATATCGAGACGGAGAAAAAACTGCTTCAGAGACTGCTTGAAAAGAAAGACAAGACCTACATCTTGGTGTCAAACCGTGTTGCTGCATTTGAGAAGGCGGATTGGATTATCGTCATGGATGAGGGAAGAATCGTGGCTGAAGGGAATTTGCAGCAATTGCTTCAAGAGAGTAAGGAAATGTTGGAGTTATATGAACAAAGCGTTACCCTTGAATCTCCAAGTTGGCAATCAACTGAAAATGGAGGCTAACGAATGCAACCTATTCTTCGGAAGGCAAGCAGCAGCAAACTTATTCGCATCGCGATTATTCTCTTTCTGATTGCCTGTCTGGCTGTAACGGGTATCTCTACCTACGTGGGCTGGGTGTTAACGCACCCTACCCCATTGCCTTTGAATCTCACACCGGAATCAGAGGGAATGAAATATTCGGACGTTTCCTTCCAAAGCACTGATGGTTTGGAATTGCGAGGCTGGTTTATTTCATCAGAAGAGAACGGCTATTCTCCTAAAGGCAAAACGATTGTCTTTGTTCACAGTTACAATGCAAATCGCTCAGATGAAGGAATTGGAGTATTACAACTGGCGAAAAATTTGCAGGTTCTGGGCTTTGATGCATTAATGTTCGATATGCGTGCTAGCGGGGAATCAGATGGGAAGCTGAGCAGCATTGGGTACCATGAACGAAAGGATGTCAATGGAGCGGTCGCTAAAGCCAAAGAATTGAATCCCAATGACAAAATTATCGTTATGGGATATTCAATGGGAGCAGCGACAGCCCTCTTGAGTGCTGGAGAAAATCCAGATATTGACGCTGTAGTGGCAGACAGCTCCTTTTCCAGCCTAGAACCATTTCTTTCGAACAATTTATCGCTTTGGTCCGGTCTTCCCAATTTTCCATTCACCCCATTACTACTTGGCATACTTCCTTTATTAACTGGTATCGATTTGGATGATGTAAGCCCCCTGCAGGCCGTCAGCAAATTAAACGACAAGCAAAAGATCTTGCTTATCCACGGCAAAGGGGATTCATCAATACCGTATCAAAATTCAATTGCGATATATGAGAATCTTCCGGAAAACCAAGCAGAATTATGGCTGGCCCCTGGGTCAGGTCATGTAAGCAGCTACAAAGATCATACAAGCGAATATGAACAAAGAGTCATACAATTTCTCAATAAGATTGAGTAGCGCAAATGGAGGTAAGTGATGAAGGGTGAAATCGAATCCTCTAGCCGGATTATCGAGAAACTAACAGATGAACAAAAGAAGCTGCTGGCTATGAAATTGAAAAATCGCAGTATACAAGGGGATGGACGTACTCTGCGAATTCCACAAGTAGAGCGGAGTGAGCTTAAGGCCTATCCTTTATCTTACTCACAGGAGCGAATTTGGTTTCTTGAGCAATTCGAGCCTGGCAGCTTTGCTTACAATTCTACGTGGTCATGCATGATGAGAGGGAACGTTAACCAAGCTTTCTTGGAAGAAAGCATTAATAAAATGATTCAAAAGCATGAGATATTACGAAGTACTTATGTTGAAACGAATGGACAGCCAGCTCAATTCATCGTCCCTCATCACAGATTTAAGATGAACTATATAGATGTCCGAGAACTGGAAGAGGACAAACAGGAAGAGGTCATTCAAAGACTGTACAGCGAAGAGATTAAAAACCCATTGAAACTTGATGAAGCGCCATTGCTGCGGACGACTTTGGTCCAACGAACAGAGAACGAGCATCTGTTCTTGATAACGATGCATCATATTGTTGGAGATGGGTTATCTTTTGCTATTTTTATCAAAGAACTGTCCGATATATATCAAGCTTTAAGCACAGGGGAGGAAATTCAAGAAACTAAGCTTGAAATTCAGTACATAGATTATGCCTGTTGGCAAAGGGAGGGAATTAGTAAGGGACTCTTTGATCATGATTTGAATTATTGGAAAGAAGCATTAACTGGTGCTCCAGAGGTTACCGAGCTTCCACTAGACTTTCCTAGGCCGGCTGTCCAGTCCTCTCAGGGAGATACGATCAAATTCGAGTTCGATGCAGAATTGCTGCAAAGGCTTAAACTATTAAGTCAGAGAAATAGCGCAACGTTATTTATGACCTTGTTCGCAGCCTTTAATTTATTATTGCACCGTTACACGCAGCAGGACGATATTGTAATTGGTTGTCCTATTGCGAATCGTGTCGTTGCCGAAACGGAAGGATTGATAGGCTGCTTTCTGAATAATATTGCGATACGTACAGATTTGTCAGGGGATCTAACCTTTCAAGCACTTTTGGAACGGGTGAAAAAGCGTTGCATGGAGGCTTACTCCCATCAAAATGTTCCATTTGAAAAGGTCATTGAATCCATAAAGCCTGTAAGATCTGCTGCTTACACACCATTGTTTCAGGCACTGTTTGAAGTTCAGACCGTTAAAGCAGGCAACGATTATATGGGCAGCATTGAAATTGAACGAACAGAAGTGGAGTCCAAGACGGCAAAATATGATTTAACACTGCATCTGTTAGATACAGCAGAGACATTAGCAGGTACGTTGGAGTATAGAACAGACCTCTTTCAAGCAGAGACAATGAATGGCTTGATTAGGCACTATAAGACTTTGTTGGAGCAGATTGTTCTTGATCCTGCCTGTCGAATAGAGAAATATCAACTGCTCTCCACACAAGAGCGGAGAATGATCGTACACGATTGGAATGATACCTCGGAACAATTCGATGTTCAATGTATCCATCATGTGATAGAGATGCAGGTTCGAGCTACACCAGATGCAACAGCAGTAATCTTTGGGGAAGAAGCAATAACCTATTCGGAATTGAATGATAGTGCTAACCAACTGAGCTGGTATCTGCTACGAAAGGGCATTACACCGAATAGTGCAGTTGGGCTAAGCATGGAACGTTCTCTAGAGATGGTAATTGCAATGCTGGCTATTCTTAAAGCCGGAGCAGCATACGTTCCGCTGGAGCCAACTTTTCCGAATGAACGATTGCATTATATAGTCAGCGATTCAGCGATTCAATGGATTATTGTTCATAAGGCTTTTGATCATTTGTTCACAGAGCTGCCGGTTGAAACAATTAACGTAGATGAGGATCTGACTTATAAATCGGAATGCACCGATAATGCCGAGGTATCCAGTTCGTTAAGCGACGCTGCTTATATCTTGTATACTTCGGGGTCTACTGGCAAACCAAAAGGCGTAATTATTGAGCATGCAGGAGTGTACAATCGCATCGCCTGGATGCAGCGACAATTTAAACTGACGGCCGAAGATCGAGTATTGCAAAAAACACCTTATACCTTTGACGTGTCGGTATGGGAGTTTTTCTGGCCAATAATGTATGGTTCAGCCTTGGTAGTTGCGCAGCCTGAAGGACATCATGACCCTGAGTATTTGATTCGAACGATAGCTGAAAAGCAAATCACGACGATCCATTTCGTGCCGTCTATGCTGCAGATTTTTTTGGAGCAGAAGAACTTATCAGGCAGCTATTCCTTGAAGCAAATCTTCTGCAGCGGAGAGGCGCTTACTTATGAATTAAAAGAACAATGCTTGACTAAGCTGGATGCGCGGCTGTTCAACCTTTATGGACCGACGGAAGCTTCAATTGATGTAACGTGGGAAGAATGTACACTTAACGGTAATAAGGCATTAACGATAGGAAAGCCAATAAGCAATATGCAGGTTTATATTTTGGATGCTCACTTGAACGTGGTGCCATTCGGAATTCCAGGAGAATTGCATATTGGAGGAATAGGGCTGGCTCGTGCTTACGTCAATCGGGAGGATCTTACGAATGAGAAATTCATTATCCATTCGCTGGATCATACCATTACGAAACGATTGTATAAGACCGGTGATTTGGCAAAACATCAAGAGGATGGCACGATCGAATATTTGGGGAGGATAGATCACCAAGTTAAAGTGAATGGATTGCGGATCGAGCTTGGGGAGATCGAAAGCGTGCTTAATGAGCATGCCCAAATTAGAAATGGTGTCGTTAATGCGGAATATGATGATCAAGGTAGAGCTAGGCTGATTGGATATATCATTACGCAGGGCAATCAGGATATTCCAGCAGCAGAGCTAAGAACATGGTTAGGCCATAAGCTGCCTGAATATATGATACCTCGCTTCTTTGTTGCTATAAGTGAGATTCCATTAACCTCCAGCGGCAAGGTCGACCGCAAAGCCTTATCAGGCCTGAAAAAATCGCGGGTTGAAGAGAGAAAAGAAGCTTCAGGAACTATGACATCTACAGAGAAATTAGTATTAGCCATTTGGGAAGAAGTTCTTGGCATTGCTAATATTCAAATACATGATAATTTCTTCGAACTTGGCGGAGATTCGATTATAAGTATTCAGATCGTATCGCGAGCTAGAGAAGCAGGGCTGACCTTTACACCGAAGGATGTTTTTCAACATCAGACTATATTCAGGCTGGCAGCCGTCGCAGATACGAGACAAAAGACGGATGCAGAGCAGGGGCTAGTAACGGGTGAGTTACCTTTGACAGCAATCCAACAGTGGTTCTTTGATCAACAATTCCAGAATATGCATCATTGGAATCAAGCTCTTTTATTTCAGGTTGATCACTCCATTGATGCAACCATGCTTGAGAAGGCGATTTACAAGCTTATTGAGCATCATGATGCTTTGCGAATGCGATATAGAAAACAGGATGGGCAATGGATACAATATGTTGCTAGCGAAGAAGCCCATGCTATTTTTGCAACTATATCGGTTGCAGACTTGCAGGAGCAGGAAAGAAGCGAAGCTGTTGCTGAACACGCGAGTCAATGTCAAGGAGCATTGAATCTGGTAGATGGTCCAATCATTCGCAGTTTGTATATTGATCATGGTCCAGATCGTAACCCATACCTTTTCATTGCTATTCATCACTTGGTTGTTGATGCTGTATCCTGGAGAATATTGCTGGAGGACTTAAACACGCTTTGTAAGCAATTGAAGGATCAGCGCGCCTTTTTATTACCATATAAAACCTCTTCATTCAAAATATGGTCTAAAAAATTAAGCGAGATGGCAAATAGTAAAGCGACAGATTTAACCTACTGGGACAAGCAAAAGCAGCATTTGCCGCAGCTAGCCCTAGAGGCTGAGTTTGTATCCCACCCGGCAATCGAGTCAACGGCGCATACAGTGACAGCAATCATTGAGGAAAAAGAAACAACGGCACTTATGAGCCTTGTTCCCATTCATTCCAAAACCAAAACCAATGAAATTCTGGTAGCTGCTCTTGATATGGCTTTGTTCCAATGGCTGGGTGAAAGTCCGATAGCGGTAGATATGGAGGGCCATGGGCGAGAAGAAGAGGTTGTGGAAGGAATTGATCTATCCCGTACAGTAGGGTGGTTCACATCCATCTATCCCGTTGTGATGAACGAGATTGGAACGGATGATCCTCAAAAAGTAATAGCGAATGTAAAGCATAAGCTTAGGTCTATCCCGAATGCAGGAATTGGATACGGTCTGTCTACCTATTTGTCGAATAGCCCTAATAAAAAGAGAAGTATAGTCGAGTCAACACATTCTATTTTATATAATTTTTTGGGCAGGACAGATTCAAATCAGACCGAGCAAGAGCTGGTGCATCCTGTTTTTGGGAATGCAGGACTATATAGAAGCCCTGATGCTAGAATGCCGTATTTGTTAGAAATAACATCACAAATAACGGCTAATCAACTGCATGTTCATATTCGGTATAGTGAAGCGCGTTACCGGGAAGCAACCGTGAATCGCTTTCTCAAGCTATATCAAGAAGCGATTAGCGTGCTTATAAATTACTGTCTTCATGAAGGTAGATATTGCCTTGTAGCATCCGATTTCCCTCATGCTGAGCTCGGCAATGAGGAGCTCGATCAATTGCTTAACAATGCTCATCTACATGCAGCAGCAGAAGAAATAGAAGATATTTATGTATTATCTTCTATGCAGCAAGGAATGCTGTTCCACACCTTGCTTGCCCCTGATTCGGGCTTGTATTTCCAACAATTCCAATCTCGTATCAAAGGCTCTTTCCATATTGACTCTTTTAAGTACGCATGGCAGGCAGTGGTTGATCGCCACGCTGTGCTGCGAACCTCTTTCCATTGGGAAGGCCTGGAGCAGCCTCATCAGCTTGTTCACAGAAGAGTCAAGATAGAGGTTGAGAGGATTGATTTAAGAGATTCGGAATTTACGGAGCAAGAGCTATGTGCACGTTACGCAGAAGAGGATTTGAAGAAAGGATTTCAGCTGACGCAAGCTCCTTTAATGAGACTGCTGCTGCTCCACTTAAAGGATGAAGAGTATTTATTAATATGGAGCCATCATCATCTTATTCTGGACGGATGGTCACAATCTATCTTGCTTGACGAGGTATTCCATTTGTATGAGGCGCATGCTAATAACGGAAAAAGTTCCTACACCGATCCTGTTCCTTTCGGACATTATATTGAATGGCTTAAGAAGCAGGATATTCAGAAGGCCAAAACCTTCTGGAGTGGATATGTAAAGGGATTCCAAGCTCCCACTTCTATTCGAAGCTATACAAGTGTGCAAAACAGAGAAGAAATCAATTACAAAGTAGAAAAGCATCTTATGTCAGCCTCTTTGTCGCAAAGGCTCGTCGCTTTTGCCAAAGAAGAGCAAATTACGCTAAGCACTATTTTTCAAGGGGTTTGGGCTATTCTGTTGTCGAGGTATGCGAACGAAAGGGATGTCCTGTTCGGAGTAACGGTATCGGGTCGCCCAACGGATATGCCTCGAGTCAATGAAATTATCGGTTTGTTCATTAATACTTTACCAGCCAGAATGAAACTTCAGCCAGGTGAGAAGGCATTAGCTTGGTTTAAAGACATTCAGACTCAGCAGTTGGAATCGCAGCAGTACGAGTATACGCCGCTCACCAGCATTCAAGAGTGGAGCGAGGTTCCTCAAGGAGTCGCGATGTTCGAGAGTCTTCTTGTATTTGAGAACTATCCTATCGGAACTTATGGTGATGAGAGCGAGCTTCCAATCCAACTGGATGAGTCTCTGATGAGAGAAACGACGAATTATCCGATCACATTGACGGTTCAACCAGGAGAGACATTCACACTAGATTTAACATACGACGCGAAACAATTGTCGAGTTTTCTAATTCAGCGTCTATTAAACAATGTTTCAAGTATACTATCCATTCTTGTAAGCGATAGAGAAGTAGCACTGGAGGACTTGCGGAATCAATCCCCACAAGAGACGAAGGAGCTTATTCAAACTCTAAATCAAGATTTTGATCATAGAAGCGTGGACCACAATAGTCGCCTTATTTATGAAGTTCTCGAAGAAGCTGCGGAGCTTAAAGGGGATACGATTGCTGTTATATCAGGTAACCAATCCATAACCTATCGTGAATTAAATGAAAAGGCCAACCAGCTTGGCAGCTATTTAATCAAGCAAGGAGTAAGCTCAGAGACCATTGTAGGGGTCTACTTGGAAAGATCCATAGAAGCCATTATTGCTATTATTGCAATTATGAAATCCGGGGGAGCCTACTTGCCGTTGGACCCCGTCTATCCTATGGACCGAATCAAATACATGCTCGCTGACGCTAAGCCGCTGCTCGTGGTGACAGAAAGGCAATACAGTACAGTTTTACAAGAGCTAGGTGCAATCAAACAGGTCATTGTCGAGCTCGAAATGGCGGACTTCCGGCAAGAGCCTATAGATAACCTTAGGATAAATGTTGCATCGCATGATTTGGCCTACGTCATTTACACATCAGGAACAACAGGAAAACCTAAAGGAGTCATGATTGAGCAGAGAAATCTTGTGAGTATAGCCCATTGCTGGAAGCAAGAATATAGGTTGGCCGAACGTGAAGTTCGTCTGCTGCAGGTAGCAGGATTTTCCTTTGATGTATTCACCGGAGACCTTGCAAGAACATTGATTTGCTCAGGTACGATGATTATTTGCCCCGATCATGTGCGAATGGAATTGCCTAAGCTCTATGAATTGTTGCGAGACCAGCGAATAACATTGTTCGAATCCACACCTGCACTGATCTTGCCTTTAATGGACTATGTGTACCGACAACATCTTTCATTGCCGAGTTTGTCCTTGCTCATCCTAGGATCCGACACGCTTTCATTATTTGAGTATCAACGTCTGCGGGAGAGGTTTGGAGGAGATATGGAGATCATTAATAGCTATGGCGTAACGGAAGCAACGATAGATTCCAGCTATTTTTTCTCCAAAGAGCCGATACCAACGTTCCGTTCAGGCAATGTTCCAATCGGTAAGCCGCTAGCGAATACTCTCTTTTATATTCTAAATGATAATGGCGATCCCGTTCCTATGGGCGTTGAGGGTGAATTATACATCGGTGGTTCCGGTGTAGCTCGGGGTTATCTCAATAACGAGACACTAACTGCTGAGAAATTCAAGCCCGATCCGTTCTTAGAAGGAAGTCGAATGTATCAAACAGGTGATCATGCACGATGGACAGATGAAGGGGTCATCGAATTCATAGGACGGGATGATGGTCAGGTCAAACTCGGTGGAATAAGGGTTGAGCTGGGAGAGATTGAGAGCGTGCTTAAAGGATTGGCAGGAGTTGAAACGGCAGCCGTCATTCCTCTGGGAGAGGGACTGGAAAAACGATTGTGCGCTTGTTATGTAGGAACGGCAAAGAAGGATGATCTGATTATGAGATTGTCTGAAAAACTGCCGCGAAATTATGTGCCTACTATATTCGTACCGCTGCCAGAGATGCCGCTCACCGTGAATGGAAAGATAGACCGTAAAAGTCTGGTCGAACAAGCCTTGAGGAATAAAGAGGCAAGTCCGCCTGCTGCAGCCTCCTATGGAGAGCTCGAAGAGGAGCTGCTAACCATATGGACTCGTGTGCTGGGTATTCCTGTTAGAAGCATTTCGGAGAGCTTCTTTGACTTAGGAGGCAATTCCATCCTGCTGCTTCAATTATTTAATGAAGTGAATGGAAGGTATCAGGTTGAAATTACTGTAGCTGATTTATTCTCACAGCATACGATTCAAATGTTGTCTCACTTTATTCGTTCGAAGAAGGAACAGCCTGTGTCCATTGAAGAGCAAATGTCAACAATAATGGATGATCTCGCTGCGGGTACAATTGGCTGGGAAGAAGCGCAGGAAAGACTAAATTCGCTAAATTCCTGAAATTCGTTGTTATATTAGGGAGGCTGTCAGGTGGAGTTAATTAAAAAGTTTATTTTGCAGCAGTTGGAATCGAAAAAAATTGAAAAAGAAGATGCTACGCAATATATTCAGGAAATTATGGAAGCGGAAAAAGAAAAGAACAAGCGTATACAAAATACGCAGAGCAAGGAAGAGTTCGCTATCGTAGGCATGTCCTGCAAATTTCCTTCAGCAAATTCGGTAGATGAGTATTGGTCTATGCTGGAATCAGGCACAGATGCGATTGCAGACTTCCCCACCGATCGAGTGAAGGATGTTCTGCAAGTAAATCATGATATCCATGAGCGCTATAAAGATGTTTCGCTGAGACAGGGAGGGTATTTGGACCACATTGATCTGTTTAATCCTGTGTTTTTTCAAATTACACCTGCTGAAGCTTTAGCTATGGATCCGGATCAGCGTCTATTTCTTGAGGCCGTGGCGGAAGCTTTTGAGAATGCCGGCTATACGCGAGACAAATTGAGTGCTTCGCGGACAGGGGTGTTTCTAGGGCATTCCTCGGATAGTTCCTACAAACAATTATTTTCCGCTAAGGACGCTAATGTTGAGATAGGCACATTAAGTGCTGTTATTCCATCGAGAGTTTCTTATCACTTTAATTTAAAAGGCCCGAGTGTTCTAGTGGATACGACTTGTTCTTCATCATTGGTTGCCTTAAATCAAGCATGCAAGTCAATTTCTAGCGGTGATTCCAGCATGGCTGTGGTAGGGGGAGTAAGTACAATTTTACTTCCGATCTTTGAGGAAGATGCCAAAGTCGGTAATGAAGCAAGTGATTTCCGTTGCAAATCCTTCGATGCGTCAGCCGATGGAACGAATATCGGGGAAGGGGTTGGAGTTGTCCTTATAAAGAGGTTGGAGGATGCTCTAAAAGATAAGGATTTCATTCATGCTGTCATTAAGGGAAGTGCTGTTAATAGTGACGGACGCTCTAATGGTATTACGGCTCCGAATCCCGAAGCACAAATAGATGTTCTCCTGCAGGCTTGGAATAATGCGGGGGTTGATCCGCAGACGATCTCCTACATTGAGGCTCACGGTACGGGGACGAAGTTAGGTGATCCAATAGAAATTCAGGCGCTTAGCAGTGCTTTCAAAAAGCATACGAATAAAACACAGTTCTGTGCGATAGGCTCTGTTAAAACCAATATTGGACATTTGGATGCAACTGCCGGCATAGCGGGACTTATCAAAGCTGTTCTATGTCTGAAAAATAAAAAAATCCCAGCTTCACTTCATTTTAATACGCCTAATCCGCTTATTAACTTCCAGGATTCTGCGGTTTATGTGAACAATAAATTGGCTGATTGGCCGTCATCACCGGAGCAGATCAGACGAGCGGGGATTAGCAGCTTTGGAATAAGCGGTACGAACTGTCATGTTGTAATTGAAGAAGCCCCTTCAATAGAAGTACTACAAGAGGAGCAGGGCAAACCGCAATTATTTACTGTATCCGCCAAAAATGATAAGTCGCTCGTAGATACGGTATACCGCTATAAGCAATTTTTTGAAAAGAACAGCAATTACCGTCTGGATGAAGTTTGCTATACGGTTAACGCATGCAAGGAGCACTATGCTCATCGAATCGCCATTATTGCAGAATCCATGGAAGAACTGATTCTCAAATTATCAGAGGTATGCTTGACGAGGGATAATTATGAGGAAGTACTGAATTCTTTGGAGAAGCAGAATATACACTACACGATTCTAGAGGGAGACCATTCTCAAGTTCGTGATTTGGAAAAGGCGAGAATAGAGTATGGCAATCACGAACAATTATTAAAGCACTATGTTAGTGGGGATCTCATTGATTGGAATTATTATTACAAGAACACCCCATACCGGAAAACTTCTTTACCTACTTATGCTTTCGATCATAAAAGATACTGGCCTAAGCTAACGCTCAAAGAGAGTACAGCCGTAGTTAATGAGGCTAGTCAGTTTTTGTACAAGCCGCAATGGAATGAGCAAGCTATTGATGCATCACAATTAGATCAATTACAGCCCAATGATGAGTGGCTTATGTTCGTCAATAATGATCCGCTTTCCGAACAACTAGCGGGGAAATTACTTGACCGGAAGCAATTGGTTATTCAAGTAGCCGTGGGAACGAAATTCGAAAATTTAGGGGATAATCGTTATCTGATCAACCCTACTGTTCAAGAAGATTATGAGTTTCTCATGGAAGTTATTGGTGTAGACCGCTTGAATGCCTTAAAAGGGATTATTCATTTATGGAATAGCGGTGCAGAAGATACCAGCTTGTCTTCTTTGGACGCTATAGCTTGCTCGCAGTATGAAGGGTCCTACAGTTTGTTGTATATGATTAAAGCAATGATCAAACATAAAGTAAACGCAACCTTCCAAATGAATGTGATTACTTCTTATGCCTATCATATTCAGAATCAACAGACTCAGTTGTATCCAACGCGCGCTGCCTTGCCAGGTCTAGCAAAGGTTATCTCACAAGAGTACCCGAAGCTATCGGCGTTTTCTATTGATATCGATCCGCTATATGACACGGTTGAGAGCAGTGTAGAGCAAGTGATGCAGGAGCTGCTTCTCACACGAAGCAAGAGAGAAGAGCAGGCCGTACATCGTCAGGGATACCGTTATACGCAAACGCTGAATAGAGTCGATCTTGGCCAAGTTAAGGACCGTGAAGTTCCTATTAAGGAAAACGGCGTTTATATGATTGCAGGTGCTGGATATCTTGGTGTAGAGGTCGCCAAGTATTTGGCGAGAAGAGCAAAAGTGAAGCTGGTTATGTTGAATAGAAGCCGTTTGCCTATGAAGAGCGAATGGGAAAATGTATTGCGAAAAGAAGATGAAAATACAAGATTATTCAATCAAATCTCAAGCTTTCAAGAGATTGAAAAGAGTGGCTCTGAAGTACTAGTGTTGGATACCGACATTACGAGTCCAGAATCGTTGCAAGCAGCACTCGATACTATTCATCATTCCTATGGGAAAATCGATGGCGTGATTTTTGCCATCAAAGAAATATACGGAAAAATGATTGAGGATATGCCAGAGCATGAATTCGAGGCTGCCGTTCTAAGCAAGTTTAAAGGGGCGTGGTTATTGGATGAATTTACAAAAGAAGAGAACCTAGACTTCTTTATTAATTTCTCTTCTATTTCATCTATTATGGGCGGGCCGAAAAATAGTGACTGTACGACAGTTAATATGTTTTTAGATGCATTCGGAGAATACAGAACCATGCAAGGCAGAGAGACCATTACGTTAAACCTAACAGAGATTCTTACCGGCGATAAACATGAATATTTAATTAAAGATACTATGATTCCACCGCTGAATTACGATTATTTCATAGCTTGCTTCGATTTGGCTCTCCAAAAGGATATGGGGCTCGTCGTGATTGCGGATTTCGATTTAAAGGTTATGAAAACCTTGCTGCCAATTATAAAGATTAATTTCTCAGAGGAATTGCTGCTGGAAATTAATCGCTCTGGAGATATAGAAGGTGGAGTGAATTCCTCCTTGCCTGTACTTGCCGAATTAAGTGTCGAAGAAATTATTGACCGTCTAAAGACAATCTGGATTGAAGTTCTAGGTTTCGAAGAGATTGATCCCGAGGCTAACTTCTTCGATATTGGAGGTACCTCTTTAAGCGCAGTAAAAATGATTAAGATGATTAACACCGAGCTGTTAGACAGCTTCGAAATTGCTGACCTCTATAGCTATCCAACGCCTTCCCTGATTGCGAGCTATTTGAAGGAACAGAGTAAAGAGCAGGATCATGAACTTGAGACAGAAGAATCAGACGAAGATAAGCTAATGGACGTACTTGATAACTTGGACAATGATGGAATTTCACTAGATGAAGCCATGATGTTGATTAATAAAATGAAATAGGCGGCCAAATTGAGTTCGAAGAGGGGTGGATAATAAATGAAGACAGCGTTTCTATTCCCAGGCCAAGGATCGCAATATGCAGGTATGGCAAAGGATATAATCAATAACTATCCCGAAGCAAGAATAACCTACGAAGAAGCAAGCGAGGCTGTTCAATTTGATGTGTTAAAGCTGTGCAGCTCCTATGATCAGAAGTTTATAACTCGAACCGAATATGCTCAGCCTGCAATTCTAACGACGAGCATAGCCATATATAGAATTCTGCGCAATCATACTCAATTGGAGCCCGCTTGTATGGCAGGACATAGCTTAGGGGAATATTCGGCGCTTGTATGCTCTGGCGGATTATCTCTAGCGGATGCGGTCAAGCTTGTTCACTATCGCGGTCTATTTATGTCAGAATGCTCTAAGCATACATCTGGAAAAATGGCGGCTGTGCTTGGAATCCATACGGACGAAATTGAGAAAGCCTGTGCCATTGTTTCTGAACAGTATGGGCTTGTATCGATCTCGAATTACAATTCAGCAGATGAAACGATTATATCGGGATCAGCAGAAGCAGTGGAAGAGGCAGGACGTTATCTTGAGGACAAAGGCGCAATCATTGTAGGGCTTGATGTGAGCGGGGCTTTCCATAGCCCGCTGATGTCTGGTGCTTCTGAGAAGCTGGCTGACTATTTGAAACAGACGGTACAGTTCCAGTCTCTCCAAGTGCCGGTATACTCTAATGTTACAGCACAATTCCATTCAACAGAGCATTTAGAGGAGACTCTAATTGCTCAGCTTGTACAACCAGTGCGGTGGACAGAGACGATGAAGGCTTTGAACGAGCTTAATCTGGGTGCTGTGATAGAGATCGGTCCCAAGCAAGTATTGACAAAGCTGCTGGCTAAAAGCTATCCGGCTATTCCTTGCTATTCTACGAGTACAGCGAAGAGCATTGAAGCGGTGATTCAGCTAACGACAAAAGATGGCATCCATGCATCTTCTGCTAACAATCCAGAGCTACTGTCCTTTATTAATCGAAGTCTGGTATATTCCATTTCAACTAAGAATCGTAATCCAGAGTATAAGGCTCTAGAAAAAGAGGTTTCGGATGCTTTTATGGAGCTTAGACAATTACAGCTTAAAGCTGAAGAGCTTCAGCATAGTGATATTACGAAGGCATATGGTTTAGTTAACCACATTTTCTTATGCAAGAGAGTCCCATCGAACGAAATAAAAGACCGATGCAGAGAACTGATTGCAATAACCCGCACTGAGTCTATTCTTGCTAAAGAATTAGAACAATTGCAGCTGCAGACGGGCTAAGAAGAGAGCGTGGCAAAGTTGCATCCTGACGAGGGCTCTACGATATGGATACAAAAATGGAGACATAGCAAGCAGGCTCGGTTCCGAGTATTCGTTCTTCCCTATGCAGGCGGAGGAGCTACTATGTACAGAAGCTGGCTGGAATCGCTGCCAGCGGATATAGATTTATTTGCTATTCAACTGCCAGGCCGGGAAAACCGTATGAGGGAGGCTCCTTATAAAAGCATGGAGAAGCTTTTGCAGGAACTAACTCCTGCTATCTCCGAGTTTTTGACTATACCTTATTGTTTTTTTGGGCATAGCATGGGGGCTTTAGTCGCTTATGAATTGACCAAGGCGATTCAAGAGAGCAGGAACATACAGCCTAGCTGGTTATTCTTATCGAGCATTCCTGCACCGCATAAGCTGAACTTTGATCAGCCTGCGTATAAATTGCCTGATCTTGAGTTTATTGAATACGTGAAGAAGCTGAACGGAACAACAGAAGGCGTATTTGATAACCCTGATCTAATTACTCTGTTAATGCCACTTCTACGAGCTGATTTTCAGCTCGTAGGATCCTACAGCGAAAAGGAAACGATAATTGAGAAGCTAATGGCATGCCCAGTAAGTGTGCTTGGCGGTATTGATGACGCTACCGTCAGTATAGAACAGCTTTATGCGTGGAAGAGGTATGCGTCCAATACGATCAGCTACCATCTGTTCCAAGGCGATCACTTTTATCTTAATGATAATATTTCCCCTATTATTCAGTTGTTGATTAGCAAAATGGATGAAACTTTGAAGATTTAAATAAAAGGGGTGTAGTATGGAACAATATGTTCAGATGATTCTGAATCTTCTAAAATCAAAAGAGATAACTAAAGAAACTGCTCATCAGCTTATAAAAGCCAACGTGCAAAAGAGCAAAGGAAATGCTATATCGAATGATGACCCTATAGCTATTATCGGTCTATCCTGCAGAATGCCGGAGGCGGACAATCCCGAGCAGTTCTGGGATAATCTCCTCAATGCTCGGGATAGTGTCAGTGATTTTCCGGAGCAGCGCAAAAAAGATACGGACCCTTTTCTATCTATGATTCATCCAGATGCTTTTATAGGGGACAAGCCCTACTGGACTGCGGGTTATTTGAATGAAATAGATAAATTCGACAATGAGATATTTGATATATTGCCTGGCGAGGCGAAATATATTGATCCGCAGCAGCGCATATTTATGGAGCTTGCCTGGGAAGCGTTTGAGGATGCTGGCTATAGCAAAGCCAAGATGCTTAATAGCAAAACAGGTGTCTATATTGGCAATTGCAGTAATGAATATGCGATGGCAATTGAAGAGCCTTCTCCATCGGCAGTACCTGGCAACTTGGTTCCCTTTATCGCCTCGAGAATTTCTTATTATTATAACCTGAGGGGTCCTGCTGTTGCTGTATCCACCACTTGCTCTTCTTCATTGGCAGCTGTTCATTATGCTGTTCAGGCTCTGCGCAGCGGGGAGTGCCAGATGGCACTTGCAGGAGGCATTAACTTATATTTGTTTCCGGTGGATACGTCTTCTGATACTGCCCATACCGTCGGCATTTCTTCAACGACCGGCAGATGCCGAACGTTTGATAATGATGCTAATGGAGTGGCAAGGGGGGAAGGCGGAGGCGCGCTTGTATTGAAGCCTCTTAGCAAAGCGCAGGAGGACGGAGATCACATATACGGTCTGATTATTGGCGGAAATATTAATAATGATGGCTTTTCTGCTGGTCTGACAACCCCTAACCCTGCAGCTCAAGCGGATATGCTCGTTGATTCATGGAAACAGGCTAATATCGACCCACGCACGATTTCTTACATGGAGGCCCATGGTACGGGAACAAAGCTGGGTGATCCTATCGAAATTAATGCCATTACGAAGGCATTCTCGCAATTTACAAAGGATAAGCAATTTTGTGGAATAGGATCTGTTAAAAGTAATATCGGCCATCTTATTAATGGAGCATCCGGTATTGCAGGTCTAATTAAAACGATTCTTGCGTTGAAGAATAAAACCATACCAGCTACTTTGCATGTGGAGAATCCTAATACATTAATTGATTTTATGAAGTCTCCTGTATACGTGGTAGATCGTTCTGTCCCTTGGGAAAGCGACGATCATGGGACTCCGCGACGTGCTGGGGTTAGTGCGTTTGGCTTCAATGGCACTAATGTGCATTTGTTGTTAGAAGAGGCACCCGTTGTTAAGGAGCCTGTTAGAGCTCCGGAGCCGTACTTCTTTTGCCTATCTGCAAGAAGCGAGGAGCGCTTGATGGTTTACGTCAAAAAATTCGTAGACTATTTTGCTGCTGCTGACTGCAAGCATCATCTGGGAGATATTTGCTACACGCTGGCGGCGGGCAGACATCATCATGCTGAGCGACTCGTAGTGATGGCCTCAACTCTTGATGAATTAAGAGATAAATTGGTAGATATTTGGCATATGAAACATCTGATGACGATTAAGGAGCAAGGAATATTTGCCTCTAAGGAAATTTCGCTGGAGCTGGAGAGCGAGAATCCAATAGAGAAAGAGCTGCTTGATTATCTCAAAGGCGGCACTCCACCACGGATTAAAGAGAGCGGCTTCATGACAGTATCTCTTCCCGCGTATCCATTTGAACGGAAAAGACATTGGATTGAGATGAGCCGTAATCTTAAGCTTCCATTCAAAGCAGGGGATCAAGTAGAAACGGAGCCTTCCACCCTTCTTCCTAAAGACAACAATCAGGTTCAAGATGTAGAGCAAAAGCTCATGCACATATTCAGCGAGGTACTGGGTATACAAGAGTTTAGTTCTGATGAGAATTTCTTCGATCTTGGTGGTGACTCATTGCTGGGTATGCAGTTAATTAATCTGATCAATAAAGAGCTTCGTAAAAAATTATCTTATGAAATGATATTCACTTATTCCAGCGTGAATGAACTTGCAACTGTCTTGAATGACGGCGAAGAAAAACAACATATCGGGATCATTGCCGTTTCTCCAGACCAAGACCACTATCCGACGTCCTTCGCACAAAGAAGGCTCTGGATTATGGAGCAGCTGCAGGATAAGAAAATCGCTTACAATATGTCGCAAGCTTATCGACTACATGGAAATGTGGATGTGTCTGCTTTCCGTGAGGCTTGGAATATGCTGGTTGAACGCCATGAAAGTCTGCGTACTGTATTTCTAGAAACAAACGGTGAGTTAAGGCAAAAAGTATTGGCGAACGTAGACAGCCAGTTCCAATATATAGATGGAAATCAGGCAGGATCAGAGCTTATTAATGAGCTTCGCAATCAGCCATTCGATCTGACCACAGGACCACTTGCTCGGGCCTTATTAGTTCGCGAAGAAGAAGAATACATCTTTATCGTTGTCATTCATCACATTATAGCGGACGGCTGGTCGCTTCAAGTGGCTTACAATGATCTCCTGCGATTCTATTACAGCCTTGTATCCAAGCAAATGAATTCCTTAGAGCAGCTTCCCGTTCAATATAAAGAATATGCTTCCTGGCAAAACCGCTTCTTGAATGAAGAAGGCTTTGCGCAATATGAGTCTTACTGGCTTAGCAAACTGTCAGGAGAAATACCGGTATGTGAGATTCCCGGGGATAAACCCCGCCCTGCTGTATTCTCCTTTGAGGGCTCAAGGTTCCCATTCCGAATTCGACCAGAGCTTGTTACGAAGCTCAAAGCTCTATCCAAGACTCATAATGCTACGCTGTACATGACGCTGTTATCCTCTGTCTATACTTTGATTCATAAGTATACGGGGCAGAACGACATCGTTATTGGATCTCCTATTTCTGGAAGATCCAATTATGATTTGCGAAATGTCATCGGTTTTTTTGTGAATACATTAGCGGTACGGACGCAGGTTGAATCATCCGATTCCTTTGTAAAGCTATTGAATACGGTTAAGAGTAATGCCTTGGAGGCTTATGAGAATCAGGAGTATCCATTCGACTTGCTCGTTGACAAGCTTAATTTGGCCAGAGATACGAGCCGTTCACCTCTGTTTAATATTAATGTTGTTCTGCAGAACGTAGCATTGAATGATTCGGTTGACTCTATACCTGGACTTAGACATGAAACCATTAACGAGGTCCGGCATGTAAGTGCCAAATGGGATATGGAGTTTGACTTTACAGAGGAGGACAACGGGGGATTACTATGTCTTCTCGAGTATTACACCGGCATTTACAGCCATGAAATGGTAGAGACTATTGTGGATAACTATCTGGTTCTCTTAGAGAAAATTATAGACAGTCCGCTATCGACGATCCGGGATTTGAAGCTTCTGTCATTAAAGTCTATGGATCTGTTAACAAAATTTGCTGGCGAGCGAACAAATGTGTTGCCGGAGCTGACTATCGATGGATGGTTTAGACAACAAGTCAGGAAGACTCCCGACAAGATCGCCATCGAGAATGATGAGCAATCTATGACCTTCCAACAGTTGGATCGTTATAGTAACCAAATAGCAGCGACAATCGCATCTTCTAACTATAAAACAACAGTACCAATTGGTATCTATATGAATAACAGCGCCGACATGGTTAGCTGTCTGCTCGGCATTCTCAAATCAGGAGCTGCCTATGTGCCGCTTGATCCGAAGCAGCCAACTTCGAGGCTTAAGCAAATTATAGATGAGACCGGGACAGAGCTTGTATTTTCACATAAAAAATATTTGGCGAGCCTGAACAAGCTGCAATGGGAGTGCGATTCCTTAAACTCTTATATTTGTCTGGATAGCGATCATATTATGGCTGAAGAAGAAGAAGAACAAAATGCTCTTATGGATACCCAAATATGGGATTATGTCGCTGAAACAACGACTGACCAGATAAGCGGAAGCGGCTGGGTGAGCAGTTATACAGGCGAGCATTTGAGTGCGGAAGAAATGGAGGAGTACAAGCAAAATATTGTCGATAAGCTATCTCCTCATCTCCACCCACAAAGTCGCGTGTTAGAAATAGGCTGCGGATCTGGCTTAACACTATTCAGTTTGGCCTCTAAGGTAGGGCATTACTTAGGAACGGATATTTCGCAAGCCATCTTAGATAAAAACAAGGTAACAGGCGATGGAATGGGGCTTAGCAATATTGAGTTCCAACAGATGGCTGCACATGAAACGGACAAGCTTCACGGAAGAACGTTTGACGTTATTATTCTTAATAGTGTTATCCACTGCTTTAACGGCCATCACTATTTGCGTAAGGTCATTGCTTCCTGTATCGAGCTCTTGTCTGATCAAGGAATCATATTCCTTGGAGATCTTATGGATCAAGGAAAAAAATCAAGCTTGATTGCTTCTCTGGAACAGTTCAAGCAAGACCATTATGGTACTGCCTATCGAACAAAAACCGATTGGGAAACGGAGCTTTTTGTAGCAAAGGACTATTTATTTGATCTTCAGGCGGACCTTCCATACGTTGAGGAAGTTCATGCTACTGATAAAAGGTATACCATTGAAAACGAGCTTTCGCTGTTCAGGTACGATGCCATTATTACGATTAACAAATCGCAATCTAGCAAACCAAGCAGCAAAAGAAAATATCAATTGGATCGCAATGCGATTGCCAAGGACGATGCTGAGATTAACAGCAGTCACAGTTCGAATGATCCAGCTTATGTGCTGTTTACTTCAGGATCTACAGGCAAGCCGAAGGGCGTTGTCGTGGAACATAAAAGTGTAGTGAACTATATTTCATGGTCACTCAGCTATTACTTTGGTGATGGAACGGTCCCGGTGTTCCCTTTCTATTCCCCTCTATCCTTTGACTTAACAGTTACCAGCCTGCTCTGTCCATTGCTGGGCGGCGGAACGATGAGAATCGCAGAGGGAGAATTTGATGAAATCGTAGATGAGCTGGCTCAAGCTCCTGGGCTGACTGCCATGAAGCTGACGCCTGCGCATTTATCTTATATGGTCGAAACAGCAACGCCAGTTGACTGCTCCAAATTTATTGTTGGCGGCGAGGCTCTTACAACAAATTTAGTCAATCGTTTATTTGAACAAAACCCTTATGCAGTAAGTGTCTATAACGAATACGGCCCTACAGAAGCGACGGTTGGCAGTATCGTCTTTGAAGCTCGACGTGATACCCTTCTTGATCGTGCCACGGTTCTTATTGGCAGGCCTATAGCGAACACTTTCATTTATATTGTGGATGATCAGATGAACAGATGCCCGGTAGGCGCGGTAGGAGAGATACTCATTGCCGGAGATTGCTTGGCGAGAGGCTACTACAATAATGAAGAGATGACAGACCAGAGATTTTTTGTATATTACCACGACGGGGTTTTGCCAATACGAGCCTACAGAACGGGAGACTTGGGCAGATTCCTTCCAAATGGAGATATTGAGTATCGGGGCCGCAAGGATAGACAGGTGAAGATTAGGTCGTATCGGATTGAGATGGAAGAGATTGAGCATGTTCTAAAGCAGCATCCGGCTATAGCTGAGGGTCATGTTACCGAACTGGTTGATGCGAATGGCAACAACTTCTTAAGCGCCTATGTAAGCCTAGAAAATTCCGTAACTATGGAAGAACTGAGGGATTACGTAGCGAGAAGATTACCGGAGTATATGATTCCGCATTATTTTATTGAGGTTGATGTGATTCCACTTACTGCGAATGGAAAAGTAGATAAGAAGGCGCTGCCTAACCCATTGGTTGCCGCTGCGAGAACCTCTGATCTCATTGCTCCCCGCAATGATTTGGAAGTGAAGCTATCCAAGCTATGGTCGTTAATACTTGGCATCGAATCAATCTCTATGACGGATGATTTTTTCACTCTCGGGGGAGATTCGATAAAGGCATTGCAGCTAATTCCAAAGGCAAAAGCGCAAGGAATAGAGTTAACAATTAGAGATATATTCAAGCATCGTACGATTGAGAGCATTATCAATAATCTATCGGATGGGGAAAAACTGGAGATTAATCAAAGCCCTCTTGAAGAATACCTACCGCTGAGCCCGATTCAGAGATGGTTTATTGAGCAGGATCATCCTTATCCGAGTTATTTTAATATGGCTCATTTATTCAAGATCCCTGCCTATACTGATATGAATTTACTTCAGCAAGCGCTCGAGGGAATTCTAACTCATCATGACATGCTTAGAGCAGTTTATAGCCAGCAGGATAGTAGACCAGCCTTATATATTCGCAGGCCAGATCAGCTTAGCTTCCAGATTGACCAGATTGACCTGTCACAGCTTAACGCTGCTGAACAAGAAACACAGCTTGTTGCATTCAGTGAACGTATTCAGACAGAACTATGCTATGAAAAGGATATATTGTTCAAAGCAGTTGTCTATGACCTAGGGGATGGCGGAAAACGATTGCTGCTTGCCGTTCACCATTTGTTAATAGACGGAGTCTCCTGGAGGTTTATTATCGAGGATCTGATTACCCTGTATACATCAGGGATGTCGGCAGCTCTTCCTTCTAAGACCCATTCATTCAAGAATTGGGTAAATTCGTTGGAGGAATATGCGAAGACTCAGGATGCGGAGCTGACTTACTGGCTTAACCTGCCAGATGGAGAAGGTGAGCTTCTTCCAGCATATGAGCTTGGCAAAGTTAGTGATTTAAGAGCAGAGTATATCCATTATGGTCAAAAAGAAACGAAAGCTCTCCTGCAAGCGGCTCGTGACGAATATGGGACGAATATGAATTCGCTGCTGCTGACGACATTGCTTCAAGCATTAAGCAGTACATTCGGACAAGAAAAGCTGTTGGTGCAGTTGGAAGGCCATGGACGCGAGGAAACGAATGAGCAGCTAGATATTACGCGTACCGTCGGATGGTTTACGTCGATCTATCCTGTACTCTTCGAGGTCGAAGAAAATCTTGAAGCTACTTTAAGATCAATTGATGCTGAATTGAATCTTATTCCTGCCAGAGGATTCCCTTATGCTATCGCCAGGTATATTGGAGAGAATGCACAGTTAAGCAGGCTTCAGCCGCAAGTGCTGTTCAATTATTTTGGCGAGGCAGAGCAACCATGGATGGAAAAAGCTGCGAACGACTTTTTACAGGAAGGCAAGGAACCGTTTGGGCGTGTATGGCATGAATCAAATATAGCCCCATATTTGGTAGAGTGTAATGCAATTGTGAATCGGGATGGCGAGCTGGAGATAACGATTGAATACCATCAGGACATTATTGAAGCAGCTGTAATGCAGCAGGTCAGAGCAACGATTAGTAGACATATAGAAGAGATCGTATCGAAGATTACGATTAAGAACTAAGGAGAGATGTTGCTTTGAATGCAAATGTTGCAATGAGCGAGGAGGTCATTCCAGGTCCTGGAAAGATCCAAACGCTTGTATATGGAGTTAACCTATTAAGGACTAAAAGTATCCTGTCTGTGATGAGCAGTCTTCATCGGAAATACGGGCCTGTAACTAGAATCAAGAATTATGTGCTTCTCTCTGGGAGAGAAGCAAGCAAGTTCGTGATGTCGGCTAGCGCGGATAAGCTTCAGCGTAAGCCAATTGCTGAGGCAGGTCCTATTTCACTTGGCTCCAAGGATGGAGCTGAACATAAGGAGCATCGAAAAGTCGTTATGAGTGCTTTTCGCCAATCGCAATTATCTCGCTATATCGCAATGATGTCCGAGTTAATTCAAGCTCGCATGAACGGCTGGGGCCAAGAGATTGATCTGTTCAAAGAATTGCGTCAATTGACACTGGATATGATTCTGGCGACGATGATCGGGGTCACACCAGAATCTAAGCATTATAAGAAATATATGGAGCAGTATTGGCTGCTGGTGAACCGAGGCAATGAAAGTCAGGCTCCGGATAGCTCCTATCAAATCGGTATGCTGGCTAAAGAAAAAATTTGGGGAATTATCCGGGAGCTTATTCAGGAAAGAAAAAATCATCCTTCCGATGATGCCCTCTCTTGTCTTATTGAGGCTTCTAGTCAAGCGGAGGATGCCCTCAGCGAAGAAGAAATCATTAGCTATGCTTACATGCTGACGGAATTTGGAGAAGGCGATCTGGCTAATATTTTAACTTATGTAGTATCGGCGCTTGTTTTTTATCCGGAGGTTCGGGAACGGATTGAGCTTGAAGTGAAAGCTGTGGACAGCTTGTCGATGGAGAGTATCGGAAGAATGAAGCAGACGTTGAATGTTACCCGTGAAGTGGAACGTTTATATCCTCCGGTGCCCTTTGTAGCTCGTTATGCAGTAGAAAATGTGACTTATCAGAATCATATTATTCCCAAAGGGTCTACCGTTATTGCGAATATTTACCTAACCCATCGCTGCAATAAAAGCTTTACCGAGCCATTATCATTTGATCCAACACGGTATGAGCGAACAAAAGATGAGATGGATAGTCCAGCTTCTCTGATCGGATTCGGTGTCGGTCATCATATGTGTGTAGCGAAGCAGTATGCCCAGCTCCAAGCAGGCATATTCGTGTATCATCTTGTGAACAACTTGAAAGTTTCTATTCCGAGCTTGACGAAAATTCCAGCTATGAACTATAAAGGAGCCGCCTGTCCTGAGGTGCCAATCTTACTTCATATAGAGAAAAAGAAAGGAGAGGAGTTGTAGTATGGCGCTGAGTACTTATTTGGATATCCCTCTTACCTCTTTTGCGGATATATTGGCCTATCGAGGAGCAAGTCAGCCGAATGCTTTAGCCTATACTTTCCTAGGCGAAGAAACGCAAAGTATCACGTATCGGCAGCTAGATATCCGATCTAAGGAGATCGCAAAAGCAATTATGGAGGTTACAAACGCAGGGGATTTTGTACTCATTTTGCATCAGCCTGGTATAGATTATATAGCGTCCTTCTTCGCTTGCATTTATGCAGGAGTAGTTGCTATTCCTGCTTATCCCCCTTCAACCAAGCGTTATGCGGATAGAATTGAACGGATTATTAATGATTCAGGGGCGAGAGTAGCTCTCACGTCAGAAAGATTACATGCTAAGTTCACTACTACACTGCTGAATACGAGCATGACTTTTATAGAAACAGATCATTATGCCGGAATTGATGATTCTCTACTGAGCTGGGTGCCCGATTCTAAGGACAAGCAGTCGATTTGCTTCTTGCAATACACCTCAGGCTCTACAGACAACCCGAAGGGCGTCATGGTCACTCATGGTAATTTGCTGCATAATTCAAGTGTCATTCAAAAAGCTTTTGGAAATTCAGAGAAAAGCATAGGACTGGTATGGCTGCCTCCTTACCATGATATGGGGCTGATAGGTGGAATTCTACAGCCGATGTATGTAGGGTTTCCTATGTATTTGATGTCGCCTGGTGATTTCGTTCAAGCTCCTATTAGATGGCTGGAGGCCATTTCAGCCTATCGGATTACGACTAGCGGAGGCCCTAATTTCGCTTTTGATATAAGTACGAACAAAATTACGGATGAGCAGCTATCCAGTCTGGACTTAAGCTGCTGGACGCTGGCTTTTACAGGTGCCGAGCAAATCCAAGGAGATGTTCTTAACCGGTTTGCCGAAAGATTCGCATCTTGCGGATTTCGTAAAGAGGCGTTCTTCCCTTGTTATGGACTTGCGGAATCGACATTATATGTTACGGGAGGTGAGCTGCATAAGCCGCCAACCGAGCTTCATGTAGATAGAAAAGAGCTGCAAAATGGCGTGGCGGTACTTGTTGATGATCATACGGATACGGCTATGACTCTTATTGGCTGCGGCTCCTCTTATTCCGATCAGACATTGTTGATTGTTGATGCAGAAACGAATGAGGTTTGCCAAGCAGGTACCGTTGGAGAAGTGTGGATTCAAAGCCCGAGCAAGGCTCTAGGGTATTTGCATCAGACTGAGCTGAATAAGAGCCTATTCGAGGCAACAACAAATGATTGCTCCCAAGAAAGCTTCTTACGGACGGGAGATCTGGGTTTTATGCTCGGTGAGGAATTATTCATTACCGGAAGGCTGAAGGAGCTAATTATTATTCGGGGACAAAATTATTATCCAACGGACATTGAAGCGGTTGTTGAAAAGTTGGATGAAGCTTTCATCTCCGGGGGCTGTGCAGCATTTTCTGTTGACCATAATGGAGGAGAAGAGCTTGTCATCGTTCAGGAGCTGAGCCGTCATTATCGGAATGGAAATACAGAAGAGCTTGCCGCCAAAATTAGGGAAGCAGTGGCTAGAAAATTTGGCATCCAGACCGGCGTGATTGAATTTATTAGGCAAGGATCATTATTAAAAACATCTAGCGGAAAAATTATGAGACGTGCTTGCATGGAAAATCATTTGAGAGGGGATTTAAAGCTCGTGCAGAGCCATCGTCTGCACGCAGGTTCTGCGCTTCCTTCTGCTGAAGAAAGCGGAGATACGATTGAGCTAAGTGAACTGATTCAGTTAAGCAGCGAGCTGAGAGCGCAGTATTTTACGCAATATATTCGTTCTTATTTGATCAAGGAATGCCAACTCAATCATGAGCTTGTAGGGACAGGGGCCTCTTTGATTTCCTTAGGCATGGATTCTCTGGGTACAGCTTCCTTACAAGCACGAATTGAAGAACAATTCGGAATACGGATGACAGCTGAAACGATATTATCGGATCAAATGACGATAGAGAGCTTGGGTGAGTTAATGTCCGAGCAGGCTCTAGCGATTAGAACCTATAATACCCAACAAGTAATGGATATGGACTTAAGCGATTCCTCAAGAGAGCTGTCCCAAGATCAGCAGCGGTTATGGTTTCTTGAGCAGTTGAATGCAGGACAATCCACGCATCATATAGCAGCAGCGGTGGAAGTCAGTGGGAAGCTAGTGATGGCAGAGCTGAAGGCTAGTCTGTCTTCTCTGTTGGAGAGGCAAAGTACGCTTAGGACGAAATTCACCTATAAAGAGGGCAAAGTCTATCAAAGTATTTCGGAGACCTATGAAATTGATTCAATCTGGAATTATATAGATGAAGCAGTGCTTCAAGAGGATCTCTATGAGCTATTGCATAAAGAGGAGCGAAAGTCGTTTGATCTTGAGAAAGGACCTTTATGCAGACTCACTATTGTGAGAACAGGAAATGAACAATTTACGTTGCTATTTGTTGTTCATCATATTATAGCGGATTTGAAATCTGTATTTATTATTTTGGATGAACTGTTTCAGATGTATTGTCATCGAACGAGCTTATCCGGAGCTCCTGTTGTATCCTTCATGGAATATTTGTCATGGAACGCTAACAGATTGACGACGATAGATCTCGATGCTCAGCGTGCTTTTTGGAAAGAAAACTTGACTGGAGCTCCTTCTCTGCTAGAGCTGCCTACTGATTATGAGAGACCAGCGGAACCGAGCTTTAGAAACCGTCAGTATAGCTTCCAGATTCCTCGGCAAGTCCTGGATCTAATGTCGGATTATTGCACCAAACATGCAGTGACTCCATATATGACAATGGTAGGGGCATTTACAGCGTTGTTGAGCATATTCTCCGGTTCAAAGGATATTGTCATTGGTTCTCCTATTGATGGTCGCAATATGCGCCAAGTAGAGAAAGCAATCGGTTTTTTTGCCCAACCTATACCATTAAGAATTAAATTCAAGGAGAACAGCGGTTTCGAGGATATTCTACAGAATGCCAGACAAGCTGTATTATCCGCTCTATCCAATAAAGACGTAACTTTTTCACAAATTGTGGAGATTCATAACCCGGCCAGAACAGCACAATACAATCCTATATTTCAGGTTATGTTTAGCTATATGAAGATGCATTTGCAGGATTACAGCGAGCATGGAATGCAAATAAGCCCTCTAAATTTGCCAGAGGCGTCCTCAGAATTTGATTTATTTCTAACGGTTCTGGAGAATAGTGAAGGTGATTTTACAGGAACATTGGGATATAACTCAGACTTGTTTACTGCTGAGACAGCAACGGAGCTATCTGAGCTCTTTATAGAAGTACTGTCGTATGGAATGAAATCGCCAGGAACGCCTCTAGAAGCATTGTCTATGCCTGCTTTGGATCAGATTGTTAGCAAGAGGAGGGGCATAGAGAAAGCTAAAGTGCTTGTTTCGTCGACCTTCACGGCTAATATGATAGAAGAGCCGATTGTTTTTTGGATGCAAGAAATGGGATATAAGGCTCAGGTGGAATTTACGAATTACAATCAAGTATTCCAACAATTATTAGATCGTAACAGTGATATGGCACATAATGATTCTGGCTTTAATATTATCCTTATTCGGTTGTCTGATCTATTAGCCGATCATAATCAAGTAGGCAAATTCAGTTTGGAGGAGCTTAACCAGCTTCGCACGAACGTGGAACAGCTCCTCCAGTCATTGCAGGATTTTACTAAACGATCTGCCGGGCGCTGCTTGCTATGCGTATGCCCTGAGTCACCAGGTCTAATGGAGAACAACTCGAACGAACTAATTGAGCTTGAAAACGATCTTATTCATCATGCATCGGCATTACAAGGCGTCTATACGCTAGACTCTGTACAGATGAGAGCGGGTTACGCAATTTCACAATACTATGATGACTTTTCAGATCGAGTAAGCCAAATTCCTTACCATCATTCTTTTTTTAGTGTTCTAGGCACGGCTGTAAGCAGAAAAATGGCCAGTATTTTAAGGCTTCCGCGTAAAGTGATTGTTCTAGACTGCGACAACACGATTTGGAGTGGTGTGTGCGGTGAGGATGGCCCTGCTGGAATTGTGCTAGATGAAAGAAGTCTATTTATCCAACAATTTGTGATTAAGCAGCATAGTCAGGGAATGCTTATCTGCTTATGCAGTAAAAATACGGAAGAAGATGTTTGGAATGTATTTGAAACACGGGATGATATGCTTCTCACACGCGATCATATCGCAGCCTTCCAAATGAACTGGGATAAGAAATCAGATAATATGAAGCTGCTGTCCGAAGAGCTTAATTTGGGGCTCGATAGCTTTATTTTCTTAGATGATAATCCTGTAGAATGTGCGGAAGTAGAGTTGAATGCACCCGATGTGCTGATCATTGGCGTAGAGGGGGAAGCTGAAGCATTCACATCTTACATGGAGATACTATGGGCCTTTGATCGTTCGACCGTGACGGAAGAGGATTTGAAGCGGAATAAGATGTATCAGGAGAATAAGCATCGTCAACAGTTCATGAAGAAGCTGGATGATGAAAAAACAGTAACCTTTGAAGACTTTATAGCACAATTACAAATGGAAATCACTATAGAAGAGCTGCAAGAAGCACAGATACCAAGGGTCTCTCAATTAACTTATCGGACCAATCAGTTCAACTTTACTAATCGACAATTAGCTGAAGAAGATCTGCGGGGGTTAACTAGCTTAGATCGGGAGAATTGTATTACGATCAGCGTTAGAGATCGGTTCGGAGATTATGGCTTGATAGGTGCTCTGATATATACGGTTCTGGAACAGCAGCTTGTAGTAACAGATTGGTGGCTTAGCTGTAGAGTTCTGGGCCGAGGGGTCGAGTACAAGCTATTAAAGCATCTAAGTGAAACAATGAAACACGAAGAAGCGCATAGCCTGATTCTTGAGTTTGTACGGACTGCCAAAAACACGCCGGCTTATCAGTTCGTTACTAAAATCGCAGGCTCCACACAGCTAGCAGAAGACAATGACAATGGTATAACGCGCTATAGCTTGCCGTTGTCTTATGCTCAAATGGCAGTGATGCCTAGTCAACAATTGGAGACAGCCCATGATGAGGAAGACGAGAAGGATATAGCTGTTGTAGAAACGGCTAGGGGCATTAATGATATAAAAGTTAATCGCAGGCTACTGGGTCTTCAGGATGCAGAAACATTAGCTCAATTTATTCAAAATAGTGGAGAAAAGCAATCTATTAAACGGGATCAAACAGAATTTGTTGCTCCTCGAAATCAAATCGAGCAAGAGGTCTCCCAAATCTGGCAAAGCCTTTTGAAGATTGAACAAATTAGCGTGCATGATAATTTCTTCTTTATCGGTGGTCATTCTTTATTATCCCATCAGGTTATTTATCGAATCAGGGATGTGTTCCAGATCGAATTGCCGCTCAGCGTATTGTTTAGTACGGATTTTACGATTGCAGGCATTGCAACTGCTATTGAGCAAATCATGATGGAGCAAGTGGATGATTTAGAAATGGAGGAGCTTGCGCGCGAATTAGAAAAGCTAAGTGAGGAAGAAATTAGAAAACTGCTAGAAGGATGATAAAAGACTAGGGGGGTTTATGGCACATCTCATATTGTTAACTATTGGTTCAGGAGGTGATGTGAATCCCTTCATGCAAGTGGGGCGTATTCTTAAGGAGGCAGGGCACAGTATTACCTTGATAACCCACTGCAAATACGAGCAACAGGCAAAGGAACTGGGTTTTTTATTCATTCCCTTTGACACAATAGAGGAATATCAATCCATGATGAATGAAGGGGTCATGCTTAAGATTCGTGATCCCCATGTGTTCGTTAACTATTGCAAAGCTTATGTTTTTCCGAAAATTCAATCCGTGTATCAGCAGATTGCTGCGATGTCAGACCATACTTCTGTACTTGTTAGTCATTATATGATTCATGGTATTGCCCAGATGATTTCGGAGAAGCTGAAGCTTCCTTATGTAACGCTTTTTCTTGCTCCAAGCTTTCAAGATAATGTCCTTGCTGGAAGTCTTATGTCTTACATAGCAGAGGATATGACGAAGGCTAGAGCGATAATCGGTTTGCCGCCGATTATTAATTGGGAAGAAATGATGAACTTTTATACTGCTGGAGTTGCGCTATGGCCAGAGAGCTTTGCTCAGCCAGAGGGAGGCTGGCCTGCTACAATTACGCCGACTAATTTTTTACTGCATGATAACCCAGAGCCTATGCCTGAGGAGCTTCAGAAGTGGTTTGAAGAAACGAAGCCTGTCCTGATTACGCATGGGACAACTCCGCCGATATCCAAGTCCTATTTTGAATCTTGTATTCATGCTTGTATTGAGCTTAACCAAACTGCAATCGTAGTTGCAGCCAACCGGGCCCATGTACCTGAGACTCTTCCCGCCAATATTAAGTATGTATCGTTTCTTCCATTCTCAAAGGCAATTCCGTTATCAAAAGTAATTGTGCATCATGGAGGAATAGGGACGCTTGGTCAGGCGGTGAAAGCGGGAGTGAAGCAGCTAATACTAGCTGATGGGTTCGATTGTGCCCGAAATGCAACTCATATAGAAGCTCTGGGGATGGGAAGCTACCTGCCGATATCCAAATGGAATAAAGAAGAGGTAGCTGGGGCTTTGAAGGAGCTTCTTCATCAAAATAATAAGCAGCAATGCAGCGGAACGTTAGCAGCAAGTGCTGAAACTAATATGGATATCGGCGCTATTCTCAAGAAGGTCATTGAAGAAGCGGCAACAAATGGAGTTCTTCCAGAAGCTTGTAAACTTTATTCTAGAGCCAAGATTGTTAGGGAGGCAATAGCTCACTCAAACGTCAGAGAGACTATTAAAAACCTGTCGCAAGACAAACGGAATGAGTTGCTGTTAAGGTTACGCAATAACAAAATGGCTGGAAAGTAGCGATGTAGATTCTATTGGCAACGCTGTTGAATTTAATATGAATACAGCGATAGTGTATAACTAAACAATCTACTCGTTATACTGGTCCAATTAAAAGTGTAAAGAAAAAGGCGGCATTTCGTTCAAAATTGAACGAAATGCCGCCTTTCTTAATTTGAGGCATCCTTATAGCTTATGTGAGAAGACTTCTTCTAATTCATTTTAGTGAAGCTCCCGGATTTGCCTTCACGGGCAAATAAGGTTTGGATCGTTCGATGCAGCGTATAAACACCATAGCCTTGCAAGATGATGAATACAGGAATCAAATCGAAGCGATAGCGGGATTGGATTTCTATCAACAAATGAACAGCAGCATAGCCTAGCAGGAGAATGAGGAAGAATAGCGATTGATGATTGATTCTTTCTCTGAATAGGGCAAATAAGGCGAATACACCGAATAAGGACATGGAGATATACATGGCTCTCTCTATGGCATTCAGCGACATGGCAAGCTTCGGCTTATCCATTTCCCATAAGCTCCATACAGTAGAGCCGTCTGGCGATCCCCAGAAAATAGGGATTTTCTTGATGATGAAAGCAAGTGCTGCCGGCTTATCGGCGATCCGCTCTTTAATAACCTCGAGCTCTGCCTGATCCCGTTCTTCCCCAAGCGGATACTGCAACACATAGGTGGCATCCTCCATCGACCAGCTGCCGCTGGTTGCTTGATTCATACCAACCATGAACTTCCAATAAGGCTCGCGGTTGGATAATGGATAAGGCGTAAATCCAGCATAGATGAAGGCGGAGCTGACAAGCGTCTGCACCAGATAAAAGACAGCTATAATTCCAGCTAGCTTGGCAGAAATAGCAGCCCATTGCTTGCGGTTAAGCTTGATTGCTGGAATCAAGTGAAACAATAGGACGTATACAGCAATTGCGATTAAATAGACAGTGCCTATAGGTCTCATAATATGAGCTATAGCGAAGGAAAGGCCAATGAAAATCCAGCGATATTTTGTATCTATTCCTTTGTAAATCAGCAGTGTACATCCAAGCATGAAGAAGAAAATCGACATGTGCTGATTCGTAAGAACGGACGACATAATGATATTAGGGATATAGAAAGCATAGAACAATGCTGCAATTCGGCCGGTGAATTCATTAAATACTCGTGTTGCTGAGAAATAGACTAGCAAAGCTGTTCCAATACCGAGCAATATATTGATAAGCTTCAGAATGAGGAGTGGATGATCGAATAGCCGAATAATAAGGGCTTCATACATCGTAAATCCCATTTGATAGACCCAAGCTCTGAAATATTCGTCTGCATTAAATGAAAAATTGCCCGCTGCAGCGCTTGTTGCGGCTGTATACATAAACGAAAAATCCGAACCTGGCTGGGTCGGTATAGTAAGAACCCAAATCAGTCTGGTTAGGAGAACGGAGGCTATTAACAAAATAAAAAACCATCGGCGAGTACAATAGCGATAAAGGGCATAGCCGAAGCTAATCGCAGCAGCTAAGACGACCGCTGTACCACCGACAGCTATCAATGGTGAATTTAAGAGGGAAAAGGTAGAGGTAAAGGATGAAGCAAATGTAATTAGAAAAAATAAGAAGCCCAGCACGAGAATAGCCCGCGATGAGAATAAATTGAGTTTATTAAAAAAATTCATAAATACTCCCTTCTTTACTGTAAATCTCCTACTATTCTATCGGTTTCATGACAATAAAGCTACTAGTATTAATAGTAGGCAAAAAAAATCTGCCCAATATTGGGCAGATCATTATATCAATATTTGTCTATTCGTTAATAGAGAACACTTGCTTGCCGCTAACCCAAGTTCGTTCAACTTGGTTCAATGCACGGTTAGTCAGGACGAGATCAGCTTGCTTGCCAACTGCAATCGAGCCAGTACGCTCATACAAGCCGAGCTGACGAGCAGGGTTGCCGCTAGCATATTGACTGACTTCGTTAATGGACAAATCAGTATTGTCCAGCATGTAACGAACCGCTTGAATCATCGTCAGGCTGCTTCCCGCAAGGTTGCCTTCCTCCAGACGAGCGACACCGCCTTCTACATGAACTGGAAGCCCTCCAAGATCATAGAGTCCATCTGGCATACCCGCAGCTGACATAGCATCGGAGATAAGAATAAGCTTATCTATTGGCTTGGATTTCACCAAAAGGCGGATAGCGCCTGGGGAAACATGATGACCATCGGCAATCAGCTCTGCGTAGATCCGATCATCAGACAGGACGGCACCTACAGTACCGGGCTCTCTATGATGAAGGGGACGCATGGCGTTATAAGTATGGACGGCATGCGTAAGACCAGCATCAGCAGCTTTACCCATTACGTCAAACTTGGCATCGGTATGTCCGCAAGCAGCCACAATGCCATTCTCGGCAAGCCAAGTAATGAGTTCAGTTGCGCCTTCATTCTCAGGAGCAAGCGTCAGCAATTTAATAATACCCGGGAATTGCTGGGACCACTCTTGCAGCCAATCTATTCTTGGCGGGGACAAGAAAGCAGGGTTTTGTGCACCCATCCAGTTTCGACTAATGAAAGGGCCTTCGAGATGTACGCCATAGAGGGCAGCATAAGGCATATCAGAAGCAATGTAATCAGAAGCAGCCTCAAGCACGGATTGAATCGCTTCGTGTGAAGCCGTTACTGTTGTAGCCAGCATGCCGGTTGTTCCTTGTGATGCATGGAAACGGGTAATCGTATCATAGCTGTCTCGATTCGCATCCATGAAGTCACCGCCGAATCCACCGTGAACGTGAATGTCAATGAAGCCGGGAAGCAGAAAGCCGCCTTTGCCATCTATCGTAAGCAGATTGTCAGCATCAATAGAAGAGCCGTCCTCAATAATTTGAACGATAATGCCGTTGTCGACAAGAACACTGCCTTCTATGACACGATTCTCCTGAACAATCTTTACCTGCTTGATCAGATATTGATTACCGTTGTGTTCCATATTAGCCTAACATCCTTCCCGCTTCGCGGTCGAGGAGCACGATAACACGAGGATGCGTCTGCAGCAAGGAAGCTGGAACCTCCGTCGTAATTGGTCCAGTTAACGCTTGCTTGACGATTTCTGCTTTATCCGCCCCGCGAGCCGCTAATAGTATTGTATGTGCTTTTAAAATTGAACCGACGCCCATCGTAATGGCTAATTCCGGCACCTCTTCCATGGAAGCGAAGAAACGGGCATTAGCTTCACGAGTCTCAGCCTTTAGCTTAACTACATGCGTTCCGCCTGACAATTCTTTGTCTGGCTCGTTGAAGCCGATATGTCCATTGTGGCCAAGACCCAGAAGCTGTACATCAACTTGCTGCTTCAGAAGCTTTTGGTCATATTCTGCACATTCAGCTCCAAGGTCGCTTGCCATTCCATTTGGCAGGAAGGTTTGCTCTGCCGGGATATCGATATGGGAGAATAAGTTGTCGTTCATATAATAAGCATAGCTCTGATCATTATCGGACTGCAAGCCTACATATTCATCCAGGTTATAGGTAGTAACCTCTGCGAAAGAAACTTCTTTATTATTATATTTTTCGACCATTTTGGCATAGATGCCCAGTGGTGTTGATCCTGTTGCAAGGCCCAATATAGCATTCGGCTTATTCTTTACCGTATTGACTAAAAGATCGGCTGCGAACGCATCCAGCTCCTGTGTGCTATTGAAAATTTTAATATCCATTTTGTATATCCTCCTAATTAGTTTTGCGTAGTAGATATTTGTTTGGAAGCTACGCTGTAGGTTCATCTAGTATACTTTCATTTTAAAGTAAAGTTATCAGTTTAACAATGAAAATGATTGAAATAATCAAATTAATGATTTTGCCAATCAATAATGGCTATTCACTTCTCTTCCTATTAATATCGCTCCTCTATCCTATGTTATTGCGCCTGCTTGCCTTGCCCCTCAGGCTGGCACTGCGTTATGATGGACGAAACGAAAGATTGTAGGCATACGAGTAATGCGCCTGAATCAAGGAGGACCAAGGATGAAGGCAGAACAGGTTGTACAATTAAGTGGGGACGCTTCCACAGCGAGAAGAAAAGGCGAGCATATTCGCATTTGCTTGCAAGAGGCAGTGGATGGCGAGGGCATTGCAACGGGATTGGAGCGCTACCGGTTTCGCCATAATGCTTTGCCAGAGCTGTCCTTTGACGAAATTAGTCTAGAGACGAAGTGGCTCGGTCTCAAGCTTGGAGCGCCTTTCTTAGTCAGTTCAATGACTGGGGGTACGGATGAGGCGGGGGCCATTAATCGAAGGCTTGCAGAGGCGGCTGAGCATCAGGGCTGGGCGATCGGTCTTGGATCGATGCGGGCGGTTATCGAGCAGGAGGAGCTTGCAGCATCGTTTCATATTCGCAGTGAGGCGCCAACGGTTCCTGTTATAGCGAATTTGGGTGCTGTGCAATTAAACTATGGTTTTGGCGTAGATTCCTGTCGCAAGGCGGTAGATATAGCGGAGGCCAATGCGCTTGTGCTGCACTTGAATAGTATGCAAGAGGTATTCCAGCCTGAAGGGAATACGGATTTCAGCGGGCTGCTGCCTCGTATTGAAGAGGTATGCCGCTCTCTCGACGTACCTGTCGGTGTGAAGGAGGTAGGCTGGGGGATCGATGCCGAGACAGCTGCCTCCTTATCATCGGCAGGCATATCGTTTATTGATGTTGCAGGAGCCGGCGGGACTTCTTGGAGTCAGGTGGAGAAGCATAGATCGAGCAATCCTCTACAGAAGCTTGCAGCGGAGGCATTCGCAGGCTGGGGCTTGCCGACGGCTGAGAGCATCCGCGAGGTGCGGGAAAGACTTCCTCACATGATGGTTATTGCAAGCGGAGGCTTGAAGAATGGTGTGGATGCAGCCAAGTCAATTGCTCTTGGAGCGGATCTGGCTGGATTTGGGAAAATTCTGCTTCCACGAGCGGCGAATGGCAGCAGCAACCGGTTTTCTGTCGAGCAGTTGATTGAACAGTTCCAGCGAATTGAATTCGAGCTTAGAACGGTTATGTTCGGTATTGGCTCAGCCAATGTTAGCGCTCTAAAAAATACGAATCGGCTTATTTCACTATAAAGGCTGAGCTGGTTCGCTTTTGATTATTTCTGAACGGTCTAGAGAATAGAGAGAAAAGGGGGCAGCAATCGTAATGAACAAGTGGTATGAACAAAGCTTCGGAACCGATTATATGGTTGTATATAAGCATCGCAATTGGAAGCAGGCTTACAAGGAAGTTCAACAAATGGCAAAATGGTTGGATTTGCCCCAATCGGCGAAGGTGCTGGATGTAGGATGCGGGATGGGGCGCCATGCATTGGCATTGGCTGATCTTGGCTGTCAGGTAACGGGGATCGACTTGTCGGAGGATTTGCTCCGTGAGGCGGTTAGCAAGGATGTGGAGCAGCAGGTCAAATGGGTACATGGTGATATGAGAGAGCTGCCATTTTCCTCAGGGCAATTTGATGCCACTTTTAATTTGTTCACTTCCTTTGGTTATTTTGAGCAAGAGGCGGATAATGCAAGGGTTATACATGAAATTAGAAGGATGCTGCGGCCGGGCGCGTCTTTTCTAATTGATTTTCTGAATCCGCATTATGTGGAAGAAAACCTGGTGCCACATTCGGAGCGCATTGATGCAGATACCGGTTGGACTATTGTCGAGAACCGCACGATAGAGGATGGCTGGGTGAAGAAGAAGATTTCAATTACAATGCCTGACGACTCTAAGGAAGTGAGATATTACGAGGAAAGAGTCTGCTTGTACTCGCTCCATTGGTTTGAGAAGCATTTGGAGCATGCCGGATTAGTGCTGGAGAAGGTGTTCGGGCATTATGACGGGTCAGCCTATAATGAGGAAACTTCTCCAAGGCTCATTATGATTGGAAGGGCGCCTCTATGATGATTGAAGAAACGCAAGTAGAGACGACTTTATGGAATGATGGTTGGATTCAGGTGAAGGTACCGTTGCCGTTCTCTCTGAAATGGGTGAACAGCTATCTGATTCCGGATGCGGACGGCTATACGCTGATTGATCCTGGTCTGAATACAGAGGAGAGCATTCAGGCTTGGGCTGCAGCTTTGAGAAAGCATAATATCAACATGGAGCAAATCAAACAAATTATCGTTACTCATCAGCATCCTGATCATTATGGCTTGGCAGGTTACTTTCAGGAACGTACAGATGCGCCTGTCTATATGTCGAAGCGTTCGCATGAATATACTGTGCGTTTGTGGGGAGAAGACAGTACGTTTGATGAGGAGCTGGAGGCGATGTTTACCGCCAACGGTATGCCTGCCGAGCTGACAGCTGCCATCAAGGACAATCTTGCAGGGTTTGTCGCCAAGGTCTCGCCCCAACCGACCGTGGCTTACATACAAGCAGGAGAAACTATTGAGATAGGCGGTAAAGAATGGCTCCTGATTGATGCACCTGGACATGCGTTCGGGCAATTGTGCTTATATGAGTCCTCCAATGGCTGGATGCTGTGTGGGGATCAGGTGCTTCCGCGTATTACACCTAATATCTGTCTAGTGCCGGGAGAGGAAGAAGATCCGCTTGGCATTTTCTTGAACAGCCTTGACGAGCTTCTTGGTTATGAGGTAACGATGGCTTTTCCGGGACACCGTGATCCGTTCCCAGAGTTCGCTCGAAGAATCGAAGAAGTGAAGCAGCATCATGTTCGTCGTCTGGACAAAATGGAGCAGCTGCTCACTGAGCCTCTGTCGGCGTTTGAAGTATGTGAACTGTTGTTCGGCACTCGACTGCGCGATAATCCGCATAACCTGCGATTCGCAATGTCGGAGACGCTGGCCCATTTGTATTATCTTGTCTTACGTGGACGTGTAATACGTACGAATACCGGAGAACGAGTTGAATTTGTATCGTTTTGAGGGTGATTCGGGCTACACAGGTTTTATTAATAAGGATGGGGATGTGAAGATCCCCTCTCAAGTCCAAGACAGTTATATTACAGCAAAAGGGCGACCCTGGTAGGGGTCGTCCTTTTGCTGTAACAGAAACGAAGCTTCACTTCTAAGTGATATATTTATCCCAAGCTTCCTGTGATCCTCGGAAAACATTGATATCGACATAAGCCTCAATGCCGTCTATTCTGCCGCGGTTATTATATTGCCAGAAGGTCCATTCCCGTTCATCCTGCAAGGAAGGAGATTTGACGATATCTCTGATCCATATCTCATTGTTCTCGAAAGCACCTGCAATATATTTATTATAGGTTGCATACGTCACATATAAAAGCGGCCGTTTTCCATAATGCTCTTCGAGCGTGGAGCCTAGTGCATCAAGTTCTTGCCGAATCTTCTCTACGTTATGGTCCAAGCCAATTTCGATATCAATAACAGGAGGGAGATTGTTATGATTTGCAGGAACAGTTGCTATAAAATGCTGGGCCTGTTCCAGCCCCGTACTTTGTGTCGTGAAAAAATGATAAGCACCTACAGCGAATCCACGCTTTCTTGCTTCATTCCAATTAGAAGAGAAGGTATCATCCAAGAAATCTCTTCCTTCGGTTGCTTTTATGTATACGAATTGATAATCAGCCGTATCCGCTACCTTTTTCCAATTAATATTGCCCTGATAATGAGAGACATCCAACCCCTTAACCTCGTAACCTCTGACGAAGAGATTATTGTGCCAGATCAATCCTTTATACTCAAGAATACCCAAAGCGAGCATGCAGATGCTTGCTAGTAGGAGCAGTTTTTTTCTTTTCATTTTGAACCTTCCTCCAAATATTAGGTTTTAACTAACCTCTTAAACGATGGAATGAAGGAAAAGGTTGTGTGATAATTTTGGACGCCTGATTTTCTTCTGACCGCAGCCCAGCCATTGGAGAATGAATTCGCTATTCCGAGCTGTCTATTCTAGCTGAGCTTGAGCTGTCTATAACGCTGATGCTTCTCATTTATTCATAGGAAAGGGAGCGCCGCAAGGTTCCTGCAGCTGTTCCAATCGTCGCCCTGAAAAAGGACAGGGTGCCAATAGAAAGGTTCAGCGAGAGAAGGAAGGTCATGTACAAATGAATGAACCTATTTGCTCTATTTTACTCTCCAGAAAGGTAGAAGAAGGCAACAGAGAAGTAGGGTTCACTAGTGGAGCAGCTCGGTTCCCGACTACGGCATCTAGCTTACGCTATCTTCGATTTTCGCTTAAATGAAGCTGATTTTTACGGGGAATACTTCATAGAATAGGGAAGTTCCTCATACGCACGATCTGTCGTGTAAGGGATAAACTTCTAGAGGATGTGGCGGTTTAATTCCAGAAGGAAGGTCATGTACAAATGAATGAACCTATTTGCTCTATTTTACTCTCCAGGAAAGTAGAAGAAGGCAATAGTGAAGTGAGGTTCATTAGTGGAGCAACTCGGTTCCCGACTAGGGCAACTAGCTTACGCTATCTTCGATTTTGGCTTAAATGAAGCTGATTTTTACGGGAAATACTTCAGGCTTAGAAGCTTTTATCTATAAAATACCTGAAAAGGAAAGGGCCTGTCCCAAAAATCATGAAGCTGATTTTTGGGACAGGCCCTTTTTTTGCTGTAACAGAAAATAATCTATACCTCAGACGCCGCTTCCCGCTCCGCTTGTTTGCGATGGGCAAGGCGGCTTGCTGCGGATGCGGCAATCGCTCCAACGATATCATCGAGGAACGTATGGATCGGTCCATCGTTCTTGTCATTGAGCTTCTTCAATATGCCGGGCTTCAGCTTATCAATATAGCCAAAGTTCGTAAATCCGATGCTGCCATATACGTTGACGATGGATAAAGCTAATATTTCATCACAGCCATACAAGGCTTCGTCATTGCTGATCATATCCTGCAGCGGGGCCATAAGCTTGCCTTCCTCTGCTAGAATATCAAGTTGAATGCCGGTTAATACAGCATTTTGCACTTCACGTTTGGATAACACAGCTTCAACGTTAAGGATGCATTCGGCTAATGTTAATTCTGGGTAGTAGTCCTTTTGCAAAAAATGAACAAGCTGTCCAATGGCGGTTTTGGAGACGCCTCGTTTGGTTAGCCATTCATTCGTTGCTTCTGCAACTTTGTTGCTGTTCAAGCTATATGGACTTGGATTGATCATTCATATACCCCCTTATGATTTTGTGGACAAAACAGGTCTAAAAAAGGGAAGGGCTCGTATACATAGTACTACAAATAAACAAATGTACAAAGCCGGAAGGCAATAATCGTTGGGGAGGCAAGGTAATTATGGTTCAAATGAAATGGATGCGCCGCACTGCAATCGGTGGGCTTATGGTGTTACCTATCTTAATGACAGGGTGTGGATTGTTCTCGAAGGAGACAAGCCAATCTATTGATCCCCCGCCGTCGGAGAACACGAATAACACAGGCAGCGAAACGCCGAGTACAGGAAAGATTGATGTGCCCGGGCAAGGAAATGATTCACAATTAACGGTATATTTGGAGGACGGCAAAGGATATTTGGCGCCGGTAGCACTTAAGACAAGCCTTGGTGACAATGAGACGCCTGGACAAAAAGCGCTGGAGATGATGGTCGATGGAGGCAGCTACTCCAAGCAGCTTCCTGCAGATTTTCGAGCTGTCATACCGCAAGGAACACAAGTGAAATCCTATAATGTAAACAAAGAGAAGAAGCTGGCAACCGTCGAATTCTCTGCGCCATTCAAAGACTATAATGCAACGGATGAGAGAACAATTGTTGAAGCGATCACATGGACTTTAACCGCCATGACCGGCATTGAAGGAGTAGAAATTTGGTACGAAGGCGCGAAGCTGCCGGAAATGCCAGTGGATGGATTCCCGCTGGATGAGCCGCTTACCCGTTCGGTAGGTATTAATCTGGAAGCAGCTGAGGGAGTGAACTATGCGAATTCCACACCAGTTACGCTCTACTTCTCTTCCCAAACGTCGGATAACGAGCAATATTATGTTCCGGTTACAAGATTGATTACTCGCTCGGATAAAGCTGTGCAGGGGGATACAGAAGCAGTGGCTCTTGCAGCTCTGGAGCAGCTGATCGCTGGACCGCTTAACAAGAAGGAACTGACAGGCGTTATAACCAATGATGTCAAAGTAACTAGTATCGAGCAGACCGAGGACACGGTTGCGATTGATTTGCAGGATGAGGCTTATGAAGCCGGCCAGCCTGCACCTGCGGAAATGCTGGAGGCGCTCGTCCTCTCTGTAACGGAAAATACGGGGGCAGCTAAAGTGCAAATCCGTCTGAATGGCGCAGCGAATGTTGTTGATGAGAATAATAATTCGTACAGCGAGCCGGTAGCGCGTCCGCATCATGTGAATGCGATCAAGAGCTAGAAAATAGTACCTGACCTTTTGTACATGCAGTACACCCTTTGAATAGGCATTGGAGACCCTTAGGGGGACCGATGAATTCTAAGGGTGTATTTTTTTGTGATAAGGAGGGCATTGAAGATGTATTGAAAAATCAGTATAACGTCGCATTACAATAGTGAATTCAATGCAATGACTAAAAGTAATAAGCTGAGCAGTCACCGTGATAGACTTGCCCGCAGATGGAATATCTGGATCATATATGTAGAGAAAAGCAACACATTTTCAAAAAATTAAAATTACTTTTTTGAACTTTTATTACGAAAAATATATAAAGAAACCTTCAATTATATTATTTAATTATTACTGGATTTTTATACGTCAATAGGATAATATGGGTATATTATACTGGGAATTTGCGGTTTATGTTGCTATCTGTAACTATCTGGCGAATTAATCAGGTCATCATAGAAGCAGTTTTTAGTTCGTTTTTTTGAAATCCAGTTTGATAAATATGTTCTATATTTCGAATCTATCTGGGAGGGTTATATGAGTGCTAATGTACAATCGATGCAAGTAAAACTACAGGAAAGAGATTTCAAAAAGAAAGAGCAGAAGAATATTGTATACTATCTCATTGCTCGCTTCATATCTCTGTTTGGGACGAGTATTTACAATTTTGCAATCAGTTTTTACATTCTGAAACTGACAGGTTCCGGTCTTAGTTTTGCTTTAACCTTAGCCCTTGGAACGATTCCTGCTGTGATTTGTGGGCCGATTTCCGGAGTCGTATCAGATAGGGTCAACCGTAAACACTTGATCATTTTGATGGATTTATTAAGTGGTGCATTATTGTTGGGAATGCTATTTCTTACTTTTGTAGATGGACTTAGTGTTACTTATATTTATATAGCAACTGTGCTGCTTGCAGTCTGTCATACATTCTTTGATACCCCTATGGGTGCCTCGATTCCCAATATTGTGGACGGGAATACACTTCCTAAGATCAATTCATTGAATGAAGCTGTAACCTCTATTACAACGATGGCAGGACCTTTTCTTGGAGGTATCGTTTTTGTTTTTATAGATATCCGTATGTTCTTGTTATTAAATGCGCTCAGTTTTCTTTTATCAGCTATAGGGATGAGTTTAGTTGATTTCCGTTTGAATTTAACAGAAATTTTGGACGAAAACGTGCCTAAAGTGAGAGGAATCTTGGCAGAGATTAGAGGTAGTATCGATTTTATTTTGGGGAAACGTTGGATGGTCGTTTTACTTATTTTTTTTATTTTTTTAAACTTCTTTACTACTTTTGGTCTTGCCATCCCCATCCCCTATATCGTAAACGAAGTGTTTCAATTATCCTCTGTACAATTCGGTATTATTGAGGCGATGTTCCCTTTAGGTATGCTAGTAGGATCGATTGTTTACTCAATAAAACCAGGTACAGGCAGCCATTTCAAAAAAATGATTTTTTTCTTCGTAATTGTAGACTTGGGAGTTACGCTGATCGGCCTTACTGCGTACAACCCATTTTTTGAATTTACCCCAACAGTGAACTGCTCACTGTTAGCTATTCTTTTTTTTCTGGTGTCATTTTCCGTGCCATTTATTATGATCCCCATAAATATTCTTCTTCAAACTCTTGTACCTGACAACATGAGAGGAAAAGTGTTCGGTCTTTTGGGAACGGTAGCAACGCTTTTAATTCCAGTCGCAAGCATTATGTCGGGCATACTTCTTGATATTATCTCGGCTTATATACTACCTCTATTTTCAGGAGTCATACTTTTCGTTATAACCATTTTTATGTTTGCTAGTAAAGAACTTCGTAAGCTCTGAGTTGATAGAACAGTAGTATTGGGGAGCTGATGAAAGATATTTTTAGGAGGATTTTGCATGATAGTTGAATGTTTTGAAGAGCAGGTTAGATTAAGGCCCAATCAACTGGCGGTAATTACTGAGAAGGAATCTTATACATATGGTGATCTAAACCGTAAAGCCAATGTGATTGCTCGAGCAATTCGTAGTATAGGGGGAGAGATTCAGGCTTCTGAGCATAAGGCTGTTTTATTGTTTGAACATGGATCTGATATGATTGCCGCGATGCTGGGAGCATTAAAGGCGGGGGTACTTTATGTTCCGATTGATCCTAGTTATCCCGAACAACGAGCTCAATACATTGTAGAAGATGCGGAAGCGAATTTAATAATTACAAATGATGAGAATATTCAACTCGCTCACCGATTGAAGAAGAAAACCAGCCATATCAATGTTGTGAATTGTAGTGAGTTGCAGACAGGAACGAATGAAGAGAATCTGTTGCTACCAGTACAGCAGGACAGATTAGCCTACATTTTGTATACGTCTGGATCTACAGGGGTTCCCAAAGGTGTAATGCAGACACAACAAAATATATTGCATTTTGTCCAAGCTTATATCGATTGTTTGCAAATAGCGGAGAAAGATCGACTTACGCTATTTTCTTCTTACTGCCACGATGCTGCTGTAATGGATATATATAGCGCATTATTAAGCGGGGCTACTCTATATCCAAAAGATATACGTAAAAGGAATCATGATGAGGATTTGTCTGAATGGCTAGTAGAGAACAAGATTACAATTTGGCATTCCGTACCGACCTTGTTTAGGTATTTCATGAATTCAATGAAGCATAATTTCGAATCCCCTCATCTTCGTTTAATCGTTCTTGGTGGAGAAATTGTACTGCCTTATGATATCGAAGAATATAGGAAGAAATTTCTTAATGCTTCTATGTATAATCTGTATGGACAAACCGAGTCATCTTATAATGCGGGGCTATGGATCACGCAGGAGAGTTCAAATGATACGATTTCCTTGGGAGACGTCGTTGAAGAAACTGAGATTGTTCTGTTAAGTGAGCAAGGAGAAAGAACTAGGGAAATAGAGACCGGTGAGATAGCAATTGTGTCGCGGTACTTGTCACCAGGTTATTGGAAGGATGAGGAACGGACCAAGTTAGTTTTCTTTGAAACGACTGAACAACGGAGCATATATCACACTGGCGATATGGGACGGAAACTGCCAGACGGACGAATTGAGTTTATGGGGAGAAAAGATTTTCAGGTAAAAGTCCGAGGATACCGTGTGGAGCTCGGTGAGATCGAAAGTGCCTTGCTACGTATGGAAGGAATTAAGGATGCAGTGGTACTCGTTAATGAGGATCACAAAACGGGTGTACAACTAGTTGCTTATATCGTTTGTGAAACAGAAACTTCTGATCAATTTCTTAGAGAAGAGCTGAATGATAGGTTGCCGCAATATATGGTACCATCGCAATTCATACACGTTGAGAGTATCCCGCTCACGACGACAGGAAAGACGGATCGGAAGGCTTTGAAAGATCAACAAGAAACGTCTGGGCTTTATCATATTGCTCCCCAAAACCCTATACAGGAAGAGCTTTTCCGCATTTGGAGTAGGATTTTCGATAATGAAGAAATCGGTATCCGGGATGACTTCTTTCACTTAGGAGGCCATTCATTAACAGCGATGCTCATGGCAACAGCTATTCAGAATAGCTTCGAGAAGGGCGTCTCTGTTATCGATATTTTTCGAAGGTCTACTATTGAGAACCTGGCGGAGTTGATAGGAGAATCTTACGAAAAGGACACCCTGTCTCTTTTGGATAGAGAAATTCTTCAGGTACAAACTTCTGAATATTATCCTGCTTCTCCCGTTCAGCAGAGACTGTATGCGATACAGTATTCCAACAAAGAAAGCACAGAATACAACGAAACTAAAGCTTACGTCATACAGGGTAGCTTGGATAAGGCAAGATGGGAGTGTGCCTTTACGAAGCTGATTCAACGACATGAGTCGCTGCGTACAACATTTCATATTAAGAATGATGATATCGTTCAACGAATTAATGAAACATTCTCAGCAAAGGTGTCGTTGTCTACAGTCGAATACAATAAGGACAACGACGAGAGCAGGCTAGATGAGTTGATTCTACATTTCGTCAGGCCCTTTGATTTGGAAGAAGGGCCATTGATTCGTGCCACAGTTACAGAGGTGGAGAACAACGCCTTTTTGTTAGTGGTAGATATGCATCATATTATCGCGGATGGAGAATCAACTTCCATTCTGATTAAAGATCTGTTCAAGCTTTATAACGGAGAGGTTCTGCCAGGATTAGGACTCACCTATAAGGATTACGCAAATTGGCATAGAGATATTCATCTCAACGGCGCCATAGAGAAGCAAAAAGAGTATTGGCTTGAACAATTTACCGGTGATATTCCCGTGCTTAATATGCCTATAGATTACAAGCGATCTCCTGCTAGAAATTCTGAGGGGCTAACTCTTTCGTTTGAATTGGACGAAACGCTATCCCGAGAGATTCGTTCCCGTTGCGCACTGACAGGTACGACAGTATATCAATGGTTATCGGCATGTTTTTATATTCTGCTCGCCAAGTATAGCGGTCAGGAAGATATGATTATAGGGACACCGATACTCGGACGAAATCATCCAGAATTGTCGCAGACAGTAGGTATGTTCGTGGGAACACTCGCTCTACGGAATATGCCGAATGCTACAAAAACGTTTCGAGAGTTCTTGAAAGAGGTTAAGGACAATGCGCTAGCAGCGTTTCAGCATCAGGAGTACGATTTTGGAGAGCTGGTTGAGGCTCTGGGAGTAACGTCCGTCCCAGGACGCAATGCATTATTTGATATCTTTTTCACGGTGCAGCACTTTGATAAGCCGTTCTTTTCTGATGATAAATGGACCATAACTGAATATCCGGTGAAGAAAAAAGAGGCTAAATTCGATTTAACGGTTGTTGTTTATGATGGAGAAGAGATATTAAAGGGTGTTGTGGAATATAGAACGGATTTATTTCGAGCAGATACTGTGGATAGGCTAGTTAGACATTATAAAAAAATATTGGAAGCGGTTGTTAGCAACGAGGATACAACCATTGCTGACATTGAGTGGATGACCAGAGAAGAAGTCAGCCAAATTATTAGTGTATTTAACGACACACGAAGGGAATATCCAAGAAATAAAACGGTGCACGAGTTGTTTGAGGAGATAGCGGTCCGTGCAGGTGATCACTTTGCTGTTATTACGGGCGATATGAAGCTGAGCTATAGGGAGTTGAATGAGAAGGCTAATTCACTTGCGCATGTCTTAAGAAGTTACGGTGTGAAGAGAGATGTGATTGTACCGATACTCTGCGACAGGAGCGTAGATACAATCGTCGCTATGGTGGCAGTGATCAAAGCAGGTGGAGCTTACCTTCCTATCGATGAGGAGTATCCAGAAGCTCGAATTCGCTATCTATTGAATGACAGTGGAGGAACGGTGCTAATCGGCAGAGGTCAACGTTTGCAGGCATTTGAAGGAATATCGTTTCTAATCGACTTTAATACGTCAGATCTGTGGTTGGAGAACAGAGAAAACCTCGAGCAAACTGTCTCTTCTGAAGATATGGCTTATGTGATTTATACTTCCGGTACGACAGGAAATCCAAAAGGCGTATGCATAACACATCGGTCACTAGTGAAGATGGTTATTAATACCGATTATATCTCTCTTGAGCAAGGAGACCGTCTGATGCAATCAGGTTCTCTATCATTTGATGCATCTATTCAACAAATTTGGCTCGCCCTATTGCATGGTATTCCTCTTTACATAGAAAAAAAGGAACTAATGCTAGAGATTGATCAGCTTAATCAATACTTAGAAAGAAATCAAATTACTCATATGGTTTTTCCAACGACTCTCTTTAACCAGTTGAGTCAGGAGCGAGTTGAGGTATTTGCGCATCTTAAGCATATACTTGTCGGTGGTGATGTGATCTCGAGTCGACAGGTTTCCCGTGTTCTTCACGAATATCCTGATCTTCGAATTGTTAATGGTTATGGTCCAACGGAAAATACAGTCATCTCTACCGCTTATCTTATGACCGGGGCTTGGGATGAGCAGCACGCCATTCCTATTGGCAAGCCAGTCAGTAACTCGACTGTTTATATTATGGATAAGTATGCAAAATTACTACCGGTGGGGGTACCGGGTGAATTATGCGTCGGTGGAGACGGAGTGGCCCGGGGTTACTGGAATCAGACAGAGTTGACGAGAGAGAAGTTTATGGAGAATCCGTATATATCGGGAGATCGCTTGTATAAAACAGGTGATTTGGCCCGCTGGCTTCCAGACGGAAATCTGGAGTTCATGGGTCGGATTGACCACCAGGTAAAGATCCGCGGATATCGTGTAGAGATAAGCGAGATCGAGAAGCAATTGGAAGCATATCAAGGCGTAAAAGAAGCTGTTGTTATTGAGCATAAACGCAGTGAAGGGGATAGTTGCCTATGGGGGTATTGGGTTCCCGAAGCCATAAGCAATCCGCTTGATATCGATTTGAGAGCAATACTTCATCAGGTTCTTCCTGACTATATGGTACCCGTTTCTATAATGATGCTAGAAAGAATGCCGCTTACGCCGAATGGAAAGATTGATAAACGTGCCCTCCCTGAGCCAGAAATGTTGGAAAGCGAGGCAATCACGCTGCCAAGGACAGATACCGAGGAAAAGATATCGGTAGTGTGGTGTGAAGTACTTGGCTTGAAAGCAGTAGGGATTCATGACAGCTTCTTCGATATCGGAGGGGATTCTATTAAATCCATACAAATTGTTTCAAGATTGAGACAGTATGGAATTCAGCTGGAAGTAAAAGAGATCATGCAATACAGAACGATTGCTGAAATCGCAAAGCGTGCGAGGAGAAATATACTCATACATCCGCAGGAGGCTGTGGAAGGTTATATAGAGCTTACCCCAATTATGCAATGGCTGGCGCAGACTGATGAGGATGTATTCAATCATTTTAATCAGTCTATGATGCTTTTTGCACAAGAAGGATTCGAAGAAATTATCATTCGAGATGTACTAGAGAAAATGATCGTTCATCATGATACCTTGCGGATGGTCATGAACTACGGTATTAAACCTACTGTTTTCAATCGTGGAACTGAGCTGGAACGGCTTAGTTTGGAACGGGTAGACTTTTCGGAATCGTTAGACGATGCGTTGGAATTCGAGTTGGAGCGGGAGGCGCAGCGACTACAGGAGTCTATTTCTTTACAAGAGGGTCCATTAATTAAGATGGGCTTGTTTCATACACGAAAAGGAGATCATCTCCTATTTGTGATTCATCATCTTGCTGTTGATGGGGTATCATGGAGAATTTTACTCGAAGACTTCCTGCAAGGATACCAATCTGCAAGGTTAGGTCAGGAGATTCTGTTTCCTGAGAAAACATCATCATTTCAGTTATGGGCTAGAAAGTTAAAGGAATATGCTCATAGTAAACGTTGCTTGAAGGAACTTGGATATTGGCAGCAAGTAGCGGAGGAAAGCCGCCAGATAGTGCTTGATAGGTCGGTTGAAGAGCGTAGCCTCCAGAAGCATATGATTCACCGAACGATAATATTAGACAGTGGGCTCACGATTAAGTTGCTTAATGAGAGCAACAAGGCGTACCGTACTGAAATTAACGATCTGCTTCTTTCAGCTCTTGGACTTGCAGTAAAAGAATGGAACGGCCAGACAAAGCTGACGATTATGCTGGAAGGCCACGGAAGAGAAGATATTGGTGCTGGGATTGATGTGAACCGAACGGTGGGGTGGTTCACGAGTGTATATCCCGTCTTATTGGATATGCGGGATGTCGATTTAGATATGACAATCAGAAGAACGAAAGAAATTCTAAGAAAAGTGCCGAATAAAGGGATCGGTTATGGTGCGCTCTCTTATATGACGGATGAAGGGTATAAACAAGGGCTCGATCTAACTGTACAAGCTGACATCAGCTTCAATTATCTAGGTCAGTTTGATCAGGACATGAATCGCGAAGATATTAGCTACTCCAAGCTTCCCAAGGGAAACGAAATGCACATGGATTTTGCTATGAATCAGGGCATTCAGATCAATGCTAGGGTGGAGTTCGGACAACTCATCGTGAAGATTGAATGTAATGGAGAACGGTATGCGAAGGATGCTGTCGATACTCTTGCCCTAGTATTCCAGAGCAAGCTAGAGGAAGTCATCACTGTCTGTACGGAGAAAAAAGAGACAGAACTTACTCCTTCAGATTACGGGTCTCACGATTATTTTCTAGAAGATCTTCAGGAAATTCGTGAAGAAATCGCAGAACGATATGGAAACTCTGCTGTCATTCGTAAAATCAATCGACTTGCTCCTATGCAGGAAGGAATTCTGTTTACTTATCTTAATCATCCGGAGTCGACAGCGTATGTTATCCAAATACCAATGAAAATCGAAGGGGATTTTAATCTAAATCAACTAGAGGCAGCGGTAGAACAACTTATCAACCGTCATGATGCTTTACGAACAGTAATATTTGATCATTGGAAGCATCCTTCTCAGATTGTGCTGGATGGTTTAGTAAACCCTATAGTTTGTGAAGACTACTCAGCGCTTCCAGATCGGGAAGAAGCTTATGAGGCATATAAAAGGAGACTGGTCCGAAAAGGCTTCAAACTGCTCAAGGAGCCTTTATTCAAAGTGAATGTTGTTCAGATGGGAAGCGAGAGCCTGCGTTTGCTATTAACTGTTCATCATATTTTGGTTGACGGATGGTCCATTGCTATTTTGTTACGGGAGCTCTTTGTCTTGTACCGCAGCCTGTCTGAAGGTGAGATTGTACAGCCTACTTTATACAATAAAAATGAGCATATCCAATGGCTAGAGGAGCAGGATCTCGAAGAAGGTCTGAACTATTGGAGAAAGTATTTAGAGGGCTATAATACGGCGGCTATATTGCGGTCTCAGGAAATAGAGAGTAAGTACTATAAGGATTCTGTATGCTCGTGGAAGCTAAGTTCAGCGTTGACGGAGAGGCTGGATAGTCTAGCCAGACGTTGCCAGGTGACGATGAATATTGTCTGTCAGGCTGCTTGGGGACTGTGGCTCCAGAAGTATAACGATCATAGCGATGTTGTGTTTGGTTCAGTCGTGTCAGGAAGACCTCCAGAAATCGAAGGTATTGAAAGTATGGTTGGTCTGTTCATTAATACAATACCTATTCGGATGCAATGTGAGAATGGGCTTACAGTGGAAGAGCTATTAGTTGGTTTACAGGAATCGGGCCAGAAATCGAAGCCTTATGAATTTGTGCCTTTGGCCCAAATACAGAAGGATAGCGTTCTAAAGCAAGATTTAATTCAGACGCTAATTGTGTTTGAGAATTATCCACTAGAGGAGGATGAGAAATCAACTTCTCAGTTCCGTGTTGTAATGGAGAATTCCAGAGAACAGACGCATTATGACTTAAATGTTGCTTTTTCGATGAAGGATAGTTTGGGTGTAGATCTTCTTTACAATGAAAATTGTTATTCGGAGACTGCTATCAATAAAATTTCTGTTCAGCTTACCCTCATTTTGGAACAGATTGCGGATAATAGTTCGGTTTCTGTAGACGAGATTTCTTTGATTACGAAGCAAGAGAGAGAAAAGCTCCAGATGGGTATCAAGCGGAGTAAGCAACATCTAGAGAAGGTCGTCGATTTAAACTTTAATTTCTAGATTCAAGCAAAGTACAGTATTAATCCATAATCATAGCAGATAAACGGAGGTTTCTATGAAGTACAGTCTGAGCGAGTTGAGTTTCCTAGATGGGTGGAAGGAATTTAAAAGTTTCTGGACAGAACGGCTTGAGGATGTGTCTTTTGAACAGATTATTCCTTGCGATGAGCATCATCCTGCCGGTTATGAGCGTGCTGTTGTAAGCATAGAAATTGATGCTGCGTTATGCCAGAAAATACAGAAGATTAGTGGTGCGAATGATTTATTAACTTGCATTATTTTAATGTCGGCTCTTCATATACAAATGTATCGTTACACAGGGGAGAAAAGTGTTATTAACATTCTTCCCTATATGGATGAAACGGAGGAAGAGGAAAGAGTAGTAGCTAATGACCGACTGCCGTTCGTCCTGAGGCTAGATGGGGATATGGCCATGAATGAAGTACTTGGTCTATGTAAAAATGAATTGATAGAGCTTTATCAGCATCAGTATTACCCCTTAGAGGAATTAAATGGGAAAGAGGAGAAGGGGTTGTTTAGCTTCTGTATGCGGAACATGAATGATCCCTTGGCAATAGCGAAATTTACAGATACGGATAACAGCCAAATTCATGTTATTGTCGAACGAACGGATGAGTTGATTTCCGTAGAGATGATCTATAATGCGAAAGCTTATTATAAGAGCACGGTAGAAGCTCTATTGGGCACTTACTTGCAGGTTGTGGAGAATATGATCAGCGATTTAAAAGAGCGAGTAAGCAGCCTCGAAGTGGTATCGAGAGAGGAGCAAGTTCAACTGCTGCAAGCTTTTAATGATACAAAGCGCGAATATCCCAGATCTTCAACGATTCAGGAACTATTCGAGAAGATTGTCTCCCAGGCGGGTGAACGAATTGCAGTGGTTTCGGGGGGACGGGAGCTCCGATATCATGAATTAAATGAGAGGGCCAATGCATTGGCTCATGTTTTGAGAAGCAATGGCGTGATGCGAGACGGAATCGTACCTATTCTGTGCGATAGGTCTGTTGATTCAATTGTCAGCATGATCGCTGTCATCAAGGCTGGTGGCGCTTATCTGCCTCTTGATGAAGAGTATCCAGAAGGTCGTATTCGATATTTGTTACATGACAGCGGAAGTACGGTATTAATAGGTAAAAAGGAGCTTATAGGTCGTCTGGGTCTTGATCGGCTTGATATTCGAATAATTGATCCATGTGATGCGAGTCTTGAGCAGGAATCTACGAAAAATCCAGTTTGTGTAAATAGACCAGAGGACTTGGCATACGTCATTTACACTTCAGGGACGACTGGAAACCCTAAAGGGGTATGTCTCGAGCAGTATTCTCTCATTAAAATGACGGTTAATACAAGTTATATCAATTTGGGAACCGGGGATAGGCTCCTTCAGTCGGGCTCTCTTTCTTTTGATGCTTCTATACAGCAAATTTGGCTTTCACTTCTTCACGGGATCCCACTACATATTGAGAATAAGGAACTAATGTTGGATCTTGATCGACTGGAGTCTTACATCCAAAGGAATGGGATAACGCATATTATTTTTCCGACAACCCTCTTCAATCAGCTAAGCCAGGAGCGTATTGAAGCATTTGAAGGGATTAAATACGTTATCGCAGGCGGAGATGTTATTTCGAGTCGGCAGGTCAGTCGTTTGCTCCAGAGGTATAAGGGGATGAATATCGTCAATGGGTATGGTCCTACGGAGAATACCGTTATTTCTACAGCCTTTAGTATGACGGGAGAATGGGACGAGACTAAGAGCGTTCCGATCGGTAAGCCTGTCAGCAATTCGACATGTTACGTTATGGATAAGCAGGGAAGATTGCTTCCGATTGGCATGCCGGGTGAACTATGTCTAGGTGGAGACGGTATAGCCAGAGGCTATTTGAACCGAGAAGAACTGACGCGCGAGAAGTTTGTAGATAATCCGTATGTACCGGGTGAACGCTTGTACAAGACAGGGGATCTGGTGCGCTGGCTTCCGGATGGAAATCTTGAATTTCTGGGACGGATCGACCAACAGGTTAAAATACGTGGTTATCGGGTGGAACTTGGTGAGATTGAGAAACAGCTTGAAGGTATTCCTGGTGTTAAAGAGGCGGTGGTTGTAGAGCACAGGCGGGAATCCAATGACAGCTATCTCTGCGGTTACATCGTGAAGGAAGAGGGAGCGGAGCTGACCACCCTGCAGATTAGGGAATGTCTGGCACTGACCCTACCGGACTATATGATACCAGCGTATTTCATGCTGATGATGGAGCTGCCGCTTACACCAAACGGAAAAATCGATAAAAAAGCGCTGCCTGAGCCTTCTTTACAGCAGGAAG